>NZ_JBIAOU010000010.1:0-180921 GCF_042879035.1 Rhodococcus sp. NPDC003318
TTCGTCGAGCAGGCCGTCGCAACGCAGTTCGACGAAGCGGTCCCGCCAGCGCCGTACGGTGCCGCGCGACACCCCAAGGCGCTGCGCCAGTTCGGCCCCCATTCCCATCGCAGCTTCGCCCGAACGGTCGCATTCGGCGGATTCTCGGCCTGGTTGCCATGCGATTCCCATGCGGGCCGAGTCGTGTTCTCGTGGCGGCACCAGTGGTTGTTTCCGCAGTGTGGTCGATGTTGAACCGCGGAATCCGTGGATTTCGTTACCGGGGCGGGGTCGCTATCTGCCGGATCCGGCGGTGGCCGAGGACTTCTCGTGACGTCTGGAGGCGCAGGACGCAGTCGTCGGTGTGGTGTGTGTTCCGGTTCCCGCTCGCCGAGGTACCGGCCCCACGGATCGAGGCGCCGAGCAAACACCAACAGCGTGTTGGAATGGCCCCGGATGCCCGGGACGTCCTCGTCCCTGAGGGTCAACGACCTCAGCGTCCGATGCCCCGCAAGGATCGCGTGCCGGCCGCGATGGTCGCGATGCGATCCAGCCCTGGTAGCGCGTGCGATCATGTTGATGTGAGTGCTGGGGCTCCTGCCGCGGCCTGGGCCGAGCAGCAGATCGCTTCTGTGCGCGACGATCCGGCAGGCCGGATCGCGCTTATGCAGCGCTGCTACTACGGCCCGTACGGCAAGGCCCCGCGGCATCTCCCGTTCCAACGGGCGGCGATGTCGTTCATGCGATGGCAACTCCGGCGAGGTTTGCTCCAGCCACTGTCCAGCGACCATCCTGGTAGTCCATGGTGGCGTGCAGTGAACGAGCGCATCCTTCGTGACGGGTGTGAGGCTGTGGCCCTGAGCGGGGACTTTACCGGGCCGACCTCCTCGCAGACGGTTGACTTCTGGATGTCCTTCGCTGACTACCCGACCGCGCGGGCCTGGTATCGGGCGCACAACGGGAGCGTGGTCGCCGCCTACCTCGAGCACCGCGACCAGGCGGCGGCCGAGAACGAGGCTGAGCGCTTCTTCATGAACGTCGTGCTCTGCCGTGTCCTGTTCAGCCATGCCCTCGTCGCGGCCCCCCGAATCTCGCTGGGATGGCTACGCCCTCTCGCCCCGTTCCTGGGTGACCCGAGACTGGGCATGACCGGGATTTTCCTACAGCTGTCTCGCGTACTTCCGGACCAGTACCCGCTCGGCGAGGGGGTTCGGTCCTACCTCGATGCCGAGCTCGGATTCGGCCGACTCCTGGACTATGGGGTGATCATCCCGAGGGTGCAGCAGCTCTATGAGTGGTCATCTCACGAGCTCGCCGCGCCGGGTCTGCTCGACTGTATCCGGGACGGAGCCCTGACCTACGCATGGTCATTCGAGGACCGCGACGTCTGGCGACCCCCGAAGTCGTTCATCGTCCAGATGGCGCAACGGGCACTTCGACCTGAACGACGCGCCTGAGCGACCACAGCGTCGGCGCCCACTCAGACGGGCCATCGACCGACTGATCCCATTGCCACCATTTCTGTTGTGGCCCGGGTTGATCGGGCACACGCTGTTACCCTTCCCGGTGAACCCGGTCGCGATCGACGCGCTGGCCCGCCTGAGAAAGCTGGGGTGGCGCATCGAACACGACAACCGCGAGATGAAAGGTCACCCTCAGCCTGGACCAGGCTGGAACTCATCCGGATTTGTGTGATCAAGAGCCCCCGTCAAGTGGGATCACCGACTGGTCAACCTGTCCAGTCCACATGCGGCCCAGCACGTCCCACCATCGGTGAACGCCCCTCCATCCACGTCTCGCGCTCATCCATCCAGCGCTTGACGACCCGACCCCGTTCTGATCTCGGGTCGGCCGGTCATTCAGGGCCACGAGGTTGGTGGAGACATCGAACACCCGGGAGGATCCCGAACAAAGGGTTCCTCCCATGTCCCACGGAACGCCGCAGGCTTTACCCATCAATCGTGTCATGGTGCCGCCAGTGGGCTAGCGTCCCTGCCGTGGCGCAGGAGAACGAGAACAGCTTCGGTGCCGTCCTGCGGCGTCTGCGCACGTCCCGCAGCCTGACCCAGGAGGAGCTCGCCGAGCGAGCCGGTCTCTCGGTCAAGGCCGTGAGCGCGCTCGAGCGTGGGGAGCGGAAGCGGCCCTACCCGCACACGGTGCGGGCACTGGCCGATGCACTCCACCTCGACGACGCCGACCGCGCCCTCCTCGGCGCCGCGGTTCCCGCCTCCGCGCGTCCCGCGCGTCACAGCGCAGGCACCTGGTCGGTGACCGCGCCGGCCACCGACCTGATCGGCAGGGACGGCGACATCGAGCGCATCGCGGCGCTGGTGTCGTCCGGCAGGCGCCTGATCACGGTCACCGGACCGGGCGGCGTCGGCAAGACTCGGGTGGCGTTCGCGGTGCTGGAGCAGCTGGCTCCTACCTACGACGTCGCCGTCGCCGTCGACCTGACCCTCGTCCGGGATCCGGCACAGGTCCTGCCGCAGCTCGCTGCCGCCGTCGACCTGCCCGAGCGCGGCGCGGGCGGCGTCACCGGCCGGCTGGTCGCCTCACTCGCGGGTCGCCGGGCGTTGGTCTTTTTGGACAACTTCGAGCACCTGCTCGATGCGGCACCCGAGGTGGCCGACCTGCTGACCCGGTGCCCCGGGCTCGTGTTGCTGGTGACGAGTCGTGCTGTGTTGCGCGTCCGGTCCGAGCACGAGGTCGGTCTCGGCCCGCTGCCTCTCCCCCGGAGCGACCTGTACGACGACGTGCGAACTTCCGCGGCGGTCCAGCTCCTCCTGGACCGCGCCACCGCGGCGGGAGCTGATCTGGCGCTCGACGCACACAATGCTCCGGTCCTGGCGGCCATCTGTCGTCGCCTCGACGGGCTGCCGCTGGCGCTCGAGCTCGCCGCGGCGGGCGCGCGCCTGCTGACCCCGACGGCGCTGCTCGCTCGCCTCGCGGTCCACGAGGCGCCCCCGGGGCCGCGTGACCTCGCGGAACGCCAGCGCACGATGACGGCCGCGCTCGGCTGGAGCCTCGACCTCGTCACCCCCACCGATGCCGCGGTGTTCGAGCAGCTCGCGGCCTTCTCCGGCGGCTTCACCCTCGACGCGGCCGCCTCGGTGACAGGGGTCTCCGACGTGCTCGCCCCGCTCACCGTGCTCGTCGACCACTCTCTGGTCGCCCGTAGCGCGCCGACCGATGACCAACCGCGCTTCCGGCTTCTCGAGCCGGTGCGGCAGTACGCCGGACAGCGACTCGTTGCCGCCGGAGGTGCAGCGGCGGCAGCCGATCGCCACGCCCGGTGGTACCACTCCTGCGCCCTCGCCGCCGGCCCGCGGCTGCGCGGTCCGGCTCTGCGCGTCGAGCTCGACCGGCTGGAGGCCGATCACGCCAACCTCCGCTCGTCGTACCTGCGTCTGCTCGAACTCGACCGTGACGACGATGCTGCGGAGCTGGCGGCCACCCTGTGGCTCTACCTCGCGCTGCGAGGACATGCCCGCGAGGGGCTCGACTGGTTCGACCGGGCGAAACCGCCGGCCTCCGACGCTGTTCGCGCCAGAGCGCTGGTCGGCCGGATGGGTCTGCTGTTCGCCACCGGTGACATCACCCGGATGCGGGAGGTGGCCGACGCCGTCGTCCCGGTCGCCCGTCGCGTCGATGACGCCGGCCTCACAGCCGAGGCGGCGACGCTGGCAGGGCACGCCGCGGTCTTCGTGGGAGCGCTCGACGAGGCCCGCGACCTGCTCGACGAGGCGCTGGCAGGCGCGTCGGGAGCCGGCCTGACGTGGGTCGAGGCGCACACGCTGGTCGCGTTCGGGCAGCTCGCGCTGGTCCGCGGCGACCTGGACGAGGCAGACCGGGTGCTCGGCCGCGCGCTCGAGATCGCGCGGAGCCTCGGTAACGACTTCACCCTCGCCACCTGCCTGACGCGACGGGCCACGGTCACGGCTCTGCGGGGTGACACCGCCGGCACAGCTGCCCTGCTCGGCGAGTCCATCACGCGGTCGCTCGACGCTCGGATGAGCTGGCCGCTGAGCTATGCGCTGCCCGCCCTGGCCGGGGTCGCCGTGCGGCTGGCCGAGCCGCGGGCCGCTGCCACGCTCCTCGCTGCGTCGGCGTCCCTGTCGGTGACCGACGCCGTCGACCCCCGCTTCCCGGTGTCCCGCGAGCTCGCGGCACAGGACCTCGCCACCACGCGTGACCTCCTTGGGGACAACGCATTCCAGGAAGCGTGGAACGCCGGCCGCGCCGCGGCAGCGCCCGAGCTCGCCGACTTGGTGGACGGGCTCACGCGGCGCGCACGCGGGTGATGTAACGCCGATACTGACGGGCGCCCACCGTGCGCAGGAACAGACGCACCGGGGCCGGCAACTGCGCGAGCATCCGGCCCCGTTCGTCGGCGTCGGCCTCCTCGAGGATGGCACCGAACATCAGCGGGAGCTGCCGGGTGGACATCGCATCGCGACCGTGGTCGCCGAGGCTCTGCCACTCCGGGGCGGTGATGTGACGCGACACGAGCGGCAGGATCTGCCGCTCCTCGAGGTCGAGGTGCTCGAAGAGCGCGGTCGCCAGGTCTTCGACCAGCTGCGCGAGCTGCTCACCGCCGATCGGCGTCGGGGCCTGAGCCCAGACCGCACTCAGCGTCCGGACCTCCTCGGTGCGGCCGTCGACGAGCTCGTGCTGGCGTTGCATCGTTTCGACGAGTGCCGTCGACGGAGCGGCACGCACCTGCAGCAGCGGCCACAACACCGCGTCCTCCCCGGTGTGATGCATGTGCAGCCCGTCGAGGATCAGCGTGAGGTGCTCCGCGACCAGCCCGGCCCGCGCCGCGTCACCCTCCGTGACGGCCCGGATCAGCTTCGGCAGCACGGTGAACTCGCGCCGGAAGACGCGGTGGATGACGACCATCTCGTTGACGTCGGGGCGGGGCGGGGCAGCGGGGCTGACGACTTTCATGCGGACCTCCAGGGTGGGTGTGTTCGGTACGCATCCAGCCTGTGCGGCGCAGGCGCCCGGCGCCCAGCCACGCGACCCCCACGCTGCCCCCACAGTTCGCCGCTGTGGCTTCTCGCCCGCCGGGCTTCCGACCGAGGATCAGGCCGTACAGCGACCGCGCGGGTCGCCCGATGCAAGGAGCCAGCCATGCCGACCACCACCGCCACCACCACACCCGCCGCCACCGCGACCACCAGCGCCGTCACGTGGGTGCTCGCCGCTGCATTCACACTGTCCGCAGTCCACACCGGGTACGCAGCGGTCACAGGCATCGAAGACCCGACCTTCACCGTGACAACACCTGCTGCCTGGCTCTTCTACGCCGTCGGGTTCGGCTCGGTGTGGCTCGCGCGCCGACAGGAGGCCTGGGCCCAGATCGGCGTGCTCGCCTACCTCGTCGTGCTGCTGGCGATCAGCGTCTTCTACTACCCGACCACGTTCACGGTGGAAAAGCAGACCGTGTTCGGCTGGTTCGAGAACGACGTCTACGTCGGACTGCTGATGATCGCGACGTACCTCACGGCCGGCCGGGTCCGGTCGTCGCTCTCGGTGCGCTGATCCGCGAAGTCGGCCACGGCCAGCTTCACCGCATTCCCACCCTTGTCGCAACGCCCGATTCGGATCGCCTCGGTCAAGAAGCGTCACCCGCTGGCGCGGCAGGACGTCCGGGCGGTCGAACTCGCGGCTGGTCGACATCCGGGCTACTCGATCCCCTTCGCAGATCGACTGTCAGTGGCACCTGCAGACAAGAACGCGATGACTTTCGGGTCCGTATCCGGTCGACACTGGAGAACAGATCCATTCGACTCCGGGAGAGGCCATGACCCAGCAGACCGCCAACGCCCTACCTCCGATCGTCGACCAGCAGACCTGGCGAGCAGCGCTCGACGACTTGCGGAGGCGGGAGAAGGCCGCCACCCGTGAACTCGACGCCATCGCAGCGCAGCGCCGGAGGCTGCCGATGGTCGAACTGCCCGATTACACACTGATCGGCCCGAACGGCCCGATCCGTCTCGTCGATGTGTTCCAGGACCGCTCGCAGCTCATCGTCTACCACCACATGTGGTCCGACGGTGCGGAGTGGCAGTGCGGCGGCTGCACCGGCCTGACGTCGCAGTGGACCCGGCTGGGCATCCTCGACAACTACGACGCCCGCATGGTGATCGTCACCAACGGGCCCATCGAAGAAGCTCTGGCCTACAGGGCCAAGGTCGGCAACAGGATGGACTGGTACTCGTCCTCGGAGAGTTCGTTCGGCGCCGACGTCGACGCTCCGCCCGGCGGCGGCTTCGCGGTCAATGTGTTCATTCGCGACGGTGACAAGGTCTACCGCACCTGGCACACCACCGGCCGCGGAACCGAACAGCTCAGCTACACCTTCGCCCTGATCGACATCCTTCCGTGGGGCCGCCAGGAGGAGTGGCAGGACTCCCCCGAGGGGTGGCCCACGTCGCCCACCTACTCCAAGTGGCTCGACTCCCCCGATGTGGCAAGGCTCTACGCCCGCCCACAGACGCCCGGTAGGCAGGCGAACTGACGGCGCGAGTCCGCGGCGCGGTGCCTCCACTACTGCTCATCCCCGGGTCGTTGTCGGTGAACGACCCCTCACTCGGCGAGGTAGCGCAGCATCAGCACGGTGGGGAACTGCCTCGTCTCGACCAGTCGGAGCGACAGACACTTCTCCAATGTCGGGAACATCGGTGTGCCGCCGCCGAGCACCACGGGCGAGAGGAACAGTTGGTACTCGTCGATGAGACCGTGTGGGATCAGCGAGGCTGCGAGGTTCGCGCCACCGACCTCCATGACGCCATCCCCCCCGGCCTTGAGCTTGCGCACCTCCTCGACCGCGTTGTCACTGACCAGGCGGCTGTTCCACTGGACATCGGTCAGTGTGCGCGAGAAGACGACCTTGGGTTTGTTTGTCCAGAGGTCGGCGAACTCCCGTTCGATGCTCGATGCGTTGTCGGGCACGTGCGGCCAGTACTCGGCCATCAGCTCGTAGAGCCGCCGGCCGTGCAGCGAGATCTCGATCTGGCGGTATCTGTCGTTGTGGAACTGGTGCAGTTCCTCGTCGGGGTCGGTCCAGTCGATGTTGCCGTCGCGGTCGTTGATGTACCCGTCGAGGGACACACCGTACCCGTAGATCAGTTTCCTCATGACCGGGTAGACCGCCGGGACACGCCGAACTCATCGGTTCGGCCGAGCAGACGCTCATATCCGCTGATTTTCCGCATGGCGAGCCTCCGTTGCGGCTCCCGTGCGCTCCGTCCGGGGCACGTACAGTTCGACGAGTTCCGCCGGGTTGTCACGGAAGCCTCGAGTATGCCGCGACCACCGGTTCGAGTTCTGCGGGTGTGGAGCAATGCATGATGACTCCGTCGACCCCGAGGTCGAACTGGGACGAGACCTTCTCGGCGCACGCCTCTGCCGATCCGGTGGCAGCGGCTTCGAGCCACTCGGCGGGGAGAATCTCGGCGATGTGCTCGATTTCGGCACGGGTTGCGACTGCATCGCACCAGCCGTTCAGCCCGGCGACGACGGGATCGTCACGGAACTTCTGGAGCGCTGCGGGGTCCCAGTTGTTCGTCTTCACCATCAGGTCGCCGTAGACCTGCAGGTAGGTGGCCAGTCGCGCCACGGTCTTCTTCAGCTGGACTTCATCGGGCAGGTGATCTGGAACCGTCGCGAAGCAGGACCACACCTTGACAGCCTTCGGATCGCGGCCCGCCTTCTCGGCTGCAGCGCGAACTGCATTCACACACCGCACGACGGTGTCGTCGGAGAAGTATGTGTGCAGCACGACGATGTCCGCAGCTCGCCCGGCGAGAGCGAGAGTGGCCGGTCCGAAGGCGGTCAAGCCGATCGGGATGTCCTCGTCGAAGGTCGGATCGAGGCGCAGGGCGGGGTAGTTGCCGGCCGGCCCGGCGTGCTCCTGGATGGTTTCTCCCCGCCAGAGCCGCCGCATCAGACCGATGAAGTCCTCCATCTGGGCAGTGGTGATCGGGGGCAGGCCGAAGGCCTCGAGCTGAGGCGCCAGCCCCCGTCCCAGGACGAGAACGAATCGTCCGTTCGTCAGGCGGTGCATCGTCGTCGCCCATGCAGCGGTCACCATGGGGTGTCTGGTGTTGTGGTTGGTCACGGCTGTGGCAATGTTGAGTCGCTCGGTCACTGCGCCGGCCGCACCCGTCAGGGACCCGAGTTCCTTGACGTTGAATCGTTCGGAAAAGAACGCTGTACCCAGGCCGAGTCGCTCGGCGAGGGCCAACTCGTCGTACATCTCACGCGGAGACTCGACATGCCCGCCGAGTGCGTAGAAGCCGAGCTCTGGCAGGTATTCGGTCATTGTGGTGGCCTGTGGTGAGCCGGAGGACGCGGGACTATGCATGGTTCACCGCTGTCAGCGCGCCGGCGCCGATGTGTCGCACCCCGTCACGGTCCCTTGCATGGGCGAGCGAGTTGGTGACCATGGACAGAAACAACTCGTCGCCGCGTTCTGTTCGTTCCACCAGCATTGCGGCCGCTACTCCGATGATGAAGTTGTGGAACGTCGCGCAGGCATAGTCCGCGAGAAGTTGCTCGAACGAATAGCCGTCGACTCCGAGAGCAGCGAGTTCCGAATGGTAGTGGTGCAGTATGGCGTCCTCGTTCATTCGTCGGGTCGGGGCATCCAGTGCGCCGCCGACGAAGTAGGCGACATCGACCACGCCCGGCCCGTACACGACTGTCTGCCAGTCGAGCACGACCAGCGGTACTTCACCCCCGCGCGCATCGAACAGGACGTTGTCGAGCCGGTAGTCACCGTGCTGGATGGTGTACGGCATCGCTGACAGTGCACGGTAGTAGTCGGCAATGTTGTCGACGAATTCCTGCCCGAGAGCGACATCGTCATCGATGAGCCTGCCGCTGTAACGCTCCACGAACCCCGCATACCACTGAGGCATCATCTCGGTGAACCGCTGCCAATAGCTCGACGAGATGTCCAGCCACGGGTTTCCCTCCAGCTCGTCGGAGGCCCAATAGGGAGCGTGGATCCGCGCAGCCTGTTCGATCGCGAGCTTCGCTTCGGCCACCGAGCAGCCTGCCAGTTGGTTGCCCGGACGCGCAGGACTCATGTCCTCGAGGAGCAGGACGAACTCGGTGTTGTTCGAATCTATTTCGGCGTGGAAGCAGTCCGGGACGCGAACCTGGAGGTTCGGCGCGATCTCGTTGTAGAAGCCGACCTCGCGAGCGTAGTTGAGTTCGGTGCGTCCGGCCGCGCGACTTGCCTCGCTGTCGGAGGTCATTTTCGCGACGAGCGACTCCGGCCCGAGATTGCCCTCTGAGTACGAGATCTTGATCTGATAGCTGTCAGCAACCAAACCGGTGCCTATGGGTTCGATCGTCGTTTTCGTCACGTGGCCGGCTGAGCCGAGGACACCCTTGTCGTGCAGGATTCGATCCAGCCAGTTCACACAAACGTCGGTGGCGTGCATCCTCTGCTCCTTCTACTGTGCGACCGGCTGGTTCTCGAGCACCGTCACGACGCCGGTGGTGCCGTCGACCTCGATCAGTGCCCCGTTGGGAATGCGCTTGGTCGCGTCGGTTGCGGAAACGATGCAGGGAATGCCGATTTCGCGACTGACGATTGCCGCATGCGAGAAGGGCGCTCCGACATCGACAATTACCGCGGATGCGGCCACGAACAGCGGCGTCCAGGAGGGGTCGGTGATCGGCGCGATGAGGATCTCTCCCGGCTCGAGTGCGGAGGGGTCATCGGGAGTGGTGAGTACTCGGGCGATTCCGCGTACGGTGCCGGTACAGCCGGACACGCCCACGAGCGAGTCGCCGGTGGTCAAGGCCTCAACGGCGCCGCCGGTGCGCAGCTCCCAGGTCTCGAGCGGCGGGACGTCTCCAGAAACCACGAACGGAGGCTTGACGTCGAATAGTTCGAGATAGCTCTTCTCTCTCTCGCGCAGGAGTTCTGTGAACGCGGACGGGTCGGCGAGGTAGGTGTCCAGCTCGTCTGCGAAGAGCATGTAGATCTGCTCCAGGCTGTCGAGCGCCCCGGATTCGGCACCGCGGCGTCCCAATTCACGTGCAGGCAAACGAATTTCGTGGATGACCATGGCAGCGGTGGTGCGGGCACGCTCACGTCCGCGCAGCCACAGGGCCGCGGCGGCGAGTACTGCCTCGAACTGAGCACTGGCCTCGGGATCACCGGCGACCAGCTCGCGAATGGCCGTGGCTGCGGCCTCACGCTCCGCCGCGCGGGCAACGCCCTTGGTCTCGGGGGCTTCGTCGTCGCCGACACCCCGCATACGGTCGATGGTGGCCAGTGCCAGTTCAGGCTTGACACCCCAGGTCACTGCACGGATCTCCCACTCGGCAGGGCCTCGGAAGTCCCAGTCACCCAGGAAGGCGTCCAGGTCGCTGCGGAACGCGGCGACGGTCGGATCCGTGCTCGCACCCAGACGCTCGTACAGGTCGGCCACGCCCCGGTCGAACTCGGCGCCGACGGCGGGCTGCTGCGCGGCGCGGCTGAGGCTCCACATCCGCTTCGAGGGACCGGTGGAATCGACGTCGCCGATTCCACCGACGAGGGTCAGGGCGAGTTCGGGCCGGCCGACGGCAGCGGCGAATTGTGCGATGGCGCCCAGTCCCACTCCGGACTTGAGGCTGGCTTCGATGTGCCGTTTGAACAGCGGACGCAGGATGTAGTCGAACGAGGTGATCCGTTCGCGCAGCTGCATATCGGTCAGTGTGCTCATGTCGGGCCGGTCGGCGCGAATGCGTTCGACGTCGCGGCGATCGGCGTCGTACTCGGGCAGCCCGGTGGCACCGATGACCTCGTCGGCGAGCCATGCTCCGGCGGTGGCCTCGAACTCGGGGTTCTCGTCGAAGTCCCGCTTTTCGCTGTCGTAGCTGGGGATGCCGGGCATGTCGCCGAAGTACTGCAGATCGACCGCCTCGGGTGACATTCCGGGGACCCGGACGCCGAACAGCCGCATCAGGGACATGTTGATGTACAGGTAGCTGCCGAACGCCGGGAGGATGTTCTTCTCGACCGTGGCGTCGTAGAGGTCGTGGTTCCACACCTTGCAGGCGACGAAGGCGTCCCGCCAGCCGGGTTCGAGGTTGTGCTGGAAGCCGGCCGAGGCGTTCAACGGGCTGATCGGATCGGGGAAGATTTCGCCGACGTTCGCACGGGAATACAGGGGGAACACCTTCGACACGGTGTCGTTGATGGGCCACTCAGCCATGGGATGCCTTCTTCCAGAAAGAAGTGGTGGGAGGAGGTCCGGTCTCGCCGGAGCACGCACGCCGCCATCGTGTTAGCGACTCTAGATTCACATTCTTATGTGAGTGGCGTCACTGTGTCAAGGATCTGATTTGCAGTGCCTCGCGCGCTGGCCAGATGCGCCTACCGGGACACTCGCCCGCTTCCCCGGTTACTACGACCACTTTTCCGCCTGTCCGACCTACGTGAAGCGTCGATGCGGTCGACTGCGACATGTCCGCTGCGGGCCGATCGGCCACTTCCCAAGTCTCGACGGTAGACAAATATGTGAATCTTGCGTCACAATCCTGGGACTGAAGCTCGAGCTGGCGACCCTGTGGAGCCGGCGCGGAAGGAGCGCTCACATGCGCATTTTGGTCACCAACGACGACGGCATCGACGCCCCCGGCCTGCACGCACTGGCCACCGCCTTGAAGCGAGGGGGATACGAGATCACCATCGCGGCGCCCCGGAAGGAGTGCAGCGGAAGTGGGTCGTCGTTGGGCACGCTCGAACACGGCGCCGAGATCGCCTACGAGCAACGCCGATACGACCATCTGGCCGGGGTGGATGCCTTCAGCCTCGACGCGCCACCGGCGTTCGCGGTCTTCGCTGCGTGCGCCGGAGTGTTCGGGGCTCCTCCGGACCTGGTCGTCAGCGGAGTCAACCCCGGCCCGAACACCGGCCGGATGATCCTCAATTCGAGTACGGTCGCGGCTGCACTGACCGCGTCGACACTCGGCACCCGGGCAATCGCCGTCAGCTGCGGATTTCCCCCCGAGCACCGCTTCGACACCGCCGGTCAGGTAGCGGTGTCCGTCGTGCGGTGGATGATCGAGCACGGAGCACCACGAGCTGTACTCAACGTCAACGTGCCCGACCTCGACCTCGCCGACGTCAAGGGCGTGCGGATGGCCCCCCTGGCGCCTCGCGGGCTGCTGGGGCTGACCTTCGATCGCACTTCCGAAGCCGTGCGCTTGCTGCGGTTCTCCAACACCGAGCGCCTCGGCACCGCGACCGATTCCGCACTGGTGCGGGACGGGTACGTCGCGATCACACCGATTTCGGCGCTCGTCGCCGACGCGGCGGATTCCGATGTTGCCGACGCGGTCGAAGCGTGGTTGCCGCGCCCGGCCTCGATCGCGGAGTCCTGACCTCGACGTTCGTCGGGCAGTGGTGCGAGCAGGCGGCGGGCGCCGGTACCCGCACCACTGCCGAACGAGCGGCACGCACACTGTGGAGTGGCCACAATCGTGTGGGGGCGGGACCGGCGCCACCGGCCTCGCCCCCACAGGGTTCGGCGCCCCTCGGCCGGCTCAGCCCTCGTCGGCGGTGCCGCGGGTGCGGCCGGAGCTGACGATCAGGTCTTCGTGCAGTTCCATCCAGATGTCGTGGTAGCTGTCGTACAACGGGCGGGCGAAGGCAGCGATGTCGCCGCCGCGGACCCGCTCGAGCGCTGCAGTGAACCGAGGCAGGTAGCGGCCGAATCGTGACAGCTCCCCGGCCAGCTCCTGCAGCGGTGCGCGCAGCTGCGCATCGACAACGGTGAGCCGATCGATCACCTCGGCGTCGTAGCCCGGATCGCTGTGATCATTCGGTGTCTCCTCGCCGCGCATCTGCCAGCGTTGGCACACCTTCTTGAATTCGGAGTTGATGGGCAGAAACCGGTCGTAGAACGTCTCGAGCGCCTCGGATCCACCGGCGGTCGCCTGATCCTGTCCGAGCAGCGTGAGGTGTTCGGCCTTACCTGCCGCGGTGAGCATCGCCCCGGGCATCCGGCCCTCGCGGCGCACGACGTAGCCCCGCTCGACGAGCGGACCCAGGGCGTCGGGCAGGTCCTCGACCGCCACCCCGGACAGCCCGCTGAGCACGCTGTCGCCGGCGAGGCCCTTCACCCGCAGTGAGTGCAGGATGTCGAAGGTGGTCTGGTCGTTGTCGGTGTGAACCATGGCTGGCTCCTGTTCGGATCGTTCGGCGAGTGGTGTCGAGGTCACGAGGTGGTCAGATAGGGGGCGCGCAGGGCCTTCTTGTTGAGTTTGCCTGTGGGCAGCCTGGGTAGCCGATCGACGAAGTCAATCGAGCGCGGCGCCTTGAAGGTTGCCAGGTTGCGCCTGCAATGGTCGATCAGTACGGCCGCAGTGGCATCGTCGGCCTCGACGCCGTCTCGCAGTTCCACCATCGCCTTCACCTGCTCGCCGAATTCGGGATCCGGGATGCCGAAGACTGCGACGTCAAGGACATCTGGGTGACGAAGGAGGATGGCCTCGATCTCCTCGGGATAGATGTTGACGCCACCCGAGATGATCATGAAGCTCTCGCGGCCGGCGAGATACAGGTATCCGTCCTTGTCGAGGTAACCGCGATCGCCCATACTCTTCCAGCCGGCGCTCGTACCCGTATCGGTGGAGTTGATGTAGGCGCTCGATGCCGGCGGCTCGAACCAGACCCGCCCCACCTCCCCCGCGGGGAGGGGCAGGTCCGCGGCGTCGGTGATGTGGACCCGTGTGCCGCCGAGGGGGCGGCCGACCGAGCCTGGATGGGCGGCGGCCTCGGCCGCTGAGATGTAGGTGTGTCCGTATCCCTCGGAGGCGCCGTAGTACTCGTGCAGGATCGGCCCCCACCAGGCGTTGATCGCGTTCTTGACCTCCGCCGGGCACGGCGCTCCGGAGGTGACGGCAGTGGTGTGGGTCGGAGAGAGCGTGATGGCGTGACGCTCGGGCAGGGCGAGTAGACGCAGCAGCATCGTGGGCACCCACTGCGAGTGAGTGACGCTGTGGGCGGCGATCGCGGCGAGTGCTCCGGAGGCATCGAAGCGCTCCATGCACACCACCGTGCCCCCGGCCGCCATGGTCATCAGCTGAAAGGTGAACGGCGCTGCGTGGTAGTTCGGTGCCGGAGAGAGCAGCACGGTGTTTGCGTCGATGCCGAGCTTCTCGACCAGCCCGGCGTGTCGGGTGGGCGCCTGCGACGGATGGACACCGAGGAGCTTCTGCCGAAAGGCCTTGGGGCGACCGGTCGTTCCGCCGCTGTAGAGCACTCGGGCGCCGAAGAGCTCGTCCGCGAGGGGGGTCGTCGGCTGACTCGCGATCTCGGTCGCGAGGTGGGCGAATCCCTCGACCCGGTCGGTACACAGGGCCACCGTCCGACGATCCTCTGGCAAGGCGGCGGCGACAGCCTCGGCGAGGGAACCGCTCGTGACCACCGCGGCCGGTTCCGCCTCGGCGAGCAGCGCGGCAAGCTCACCGGGTGTCAGGTGCCAGTTCACCGGGGTGACGTACAGGCCCGAGCGCATACCGGCGGCGACGACCACCGGCCACTCGATGCGGTTCTCCATCACCAGAACGATCGACGCTCCGGCTTCCACGCCGCGCGAACGCAGCAGGTGGGCGAGCTGGTTGGACTGCTCGTCGAGCTGTCGGTACGTCAGCGAGGTGCCGGAGGCGGCCATGACGAAAGCGAGGGAATCCGGGCGCTCGGCTGCGATCGAGGGAGGGTACACAGGACCTCTTTTGTGAATTGTCCGTCACTATCAAGGTCAGGCTACAAGCGCGTCCAGTGATCTTACAAGGGGTGTTTGCAAACGGGATGATCTGTGCTTTAGTGAAGCCAATGTCACAAACGAACGTGACCGTGACGGGAGACTTCCAATGACCACCAGCAGTGGTATCGACCTGATGGACCTGCGGGCTTTCGAGGCCGGATATGCGGACGAAGTGTTCGCACAGCTGCGCAACGAGGAGCCCCTGCACTGGAACGAGGAACCCAACGGCCCCGGATTCTGGTCGGTGACCCGATACGCCGATGTCAAGGCGGTCGCCTCCGACTACGAGACCTTCACCGTTACCGCGGGAACCCAGATCGCCAGCCGTCGTGCCGAAGGCGAAGGTGCTCGCAGCATTCACCACGTGGACCCGCCTGAGCACGGGCCGCTGCGCAAGATCGTCACCCCTGCTGTGCGGCCGGCGAAGGTCAAGACCTTGATCCCGGACATCGACGCGGTCATCGAGGATCTGCTCGATCGGAACGTCGGTGCCGGAACGATCGACCTGGTCCAGAACATCTCCGCGCAACTTCCCCTGGTGATGATCGGACGTCTGCTGGGGGCTCCGCTCGAGGACTGCCCGAACCTGCTGCGTTGGACCAACCAGATGGCGTCGGAAGACCCGGACTACTCCGAGGGCCCAGAGACCGCGGTGCGGGCCCGTGACGAGGTGTTCGCCTACTTCCGCGGCCTCGAGGCCGAGCGGCGTGCCTGCCCCGCGGACGATCTGGTCAGCGTGCTCACCGCCGCCGAGCTCGACGGTGTCCCGCTCGGCCGAGGCTATCTCGATGCCTACTACCTGATTCTGATGGTCGCAGGCAACGAGACCACCCGGAACCTGCTCTCGGGTGGGGTGTTCGCACTCCACGAGAACCCCCGGCAGTGGGAGATGCTGCGGGAGAATCCCGGCAAGATCCGCACCGCGGTCGAGGAGATGGTCCGGTACATCTCCCCCGTGCTCTCGATGCGGCGGACCGCCACCCGCGACGTCGACATGCACGGCAAGACCATCAGGGCCGGAGACAAGGTCGTCATGTGGTTCTGCTCGGCGAACCGAGATGAGCGGGTTTTCGAGGACCCGAACACCTTCCGCGCCGACCGGTTCCCGAACGAACACCTCGGCTTCGGCTGGGGTGACCACGCCTGCCTCGGCGCCAATCTCGCCCGGCTCGAAGCGAAGCTGTTCTTCACCAAACTCGTCGAACGCGGCATCGACATCGACGTCGTCGATTCTCCGAAGCGGCTGCAGAGCAACTTCTTCCGCGGCATCAAGACGCTTCCCGTCCGATTGGAGCAGCGCCATGGCTGACACCTTCGAGCGTGCGAGGTGTCTGGTCGACGGCCAGTGGTTCACCCCCGCCGGACCGGCGATCGAGGTGATCAACCCGTACACCGAGACCGTGATCGGCGATGTCGTCGACGCCGGCGAGCAGATCGTCCACGACGCGGTCCGCGCGGCCGCCGCCGCGCATCCGGCCTGGCGTGACACCGACGTCGACGAACGCGCCGCACTGCTCGAACGGACGGCCGAACTGTTGATCCGCGACGAGGACACCCTCGCGGGGATCGTCAGCCGCGAGATGGGAATGCCGATCTCGCTGTCCCGGATCACCCAGGCGCAACTGCCGGCGCAGGTGCTGCGGGCCACCGCCCGCATCGCCCGCAACTTCCCGTGGTCACAGGACATCGACGGCGCCACCCTGGTGCGCAGAGGCAGCGGCGTCGTCGGGGCCGTCACCCCGTGGAACATGCCGGTGCACCAGATCGTCGCCAAGGTCGCCGCCGCCCTCGCCGCCGGTTCCACCGTGGTTCTCAAGGCGTCGGAGATGACCCCGTACGACGCCAATTGCCTGGTGTCGTTGTTCCACGAGGCGGGCTGCCCGCCGGGAGTGCTGAACGTGGTCACCGGCACCGGCGCGGTCACCGGAGCCGCGCTTGCCGCGCACCCGCACCTGGCGCACGTCTCGTTCACCGGCAGCGTCACCGCCGGCCGCACCGTCGCCGCGCTCGCGGCCGCGAGCCTGACGCGGTGCACCCTCGAACTCGGCGGGAAGTCACCGGCGGTGCTGCTGCCCGACGCCGACCTCGACACCGCCATCACCGGCGCCGTCGCTTCCGGTCTGGTCAACTCAGGTCAGGCGTGTAATGCCACCACCCGGCTGCTGATCCCCGAAACGGTCGCCGACGACGCCGCCGACCTGATCACTGCAGCGGTCGCCCAGCATCGCCTCGGTGACCCCTTCGATCCGCTGACCCGCCAGGGTCCGCTCGTCTCGGCCCGCCAACGTGACCGAGTCCTCGACTACATCGGCAACGCGATCGACGCCGGAGGGCATCTGCTGACCGGCACCGGGAAACCCTCCGAGGTCGCCGAGACCGGATTCTTCGTCGATCCGACCGTCATCACCGGCCTGCCCGCGGACGCGACGGCGATCCGCGAGGAGATCTTCGGTCCGGTCATCGCCGTGCAGACCTACACCGATGTCGACGATGCCGTCCGGATTGCCAACGACTGCGCCTACGGGCTCTCCGCCGAGGTGTGGTCCGCCGATGTCGACCGTGCCCGCACGGTCGCGACCCGACTCGACGTCGGCCAGGTCAAGATCAACGGAGTGCGCACCCGCAACCGGCCCGCAGTCCCCTTCGGTGGCGTCAAGGATTCCGGGTACGGCCGCGAACTCGGTCACCTCGGCATCGAGGAGTTCACCGACGCGACGGCGGTGATGTCATGACCGACAACACCGTCAACGGCAACATCGTCGTCACCGGCGCGGCATCGGGAATCGGTTTCGCGCTTGCCGACCAGTTGAGCGCTACCGGCGCCACCGTCTACGGGCTCGACCGTCGCGACTGCCCGCTCGAATCGGTCCGTACGGTGCTGTGTGACCTTTCCGACGTCGACTCGATCAACGATGCCGTCGCAGCACTGCCGGATCGGGTGAGCGGGCTGGCCAACGTCGCCGGAGTTCCGGGCACCTCCGCCGCGCCCACCGTGCTCTCCGTCAACCTCCTCGGACCGC
Organism: Rhodococcus sp. NPDC003318; assembly: GCF_042879035.1. NCBI lineage: Bacteria > Bacillati > Actinomycetota > Actinomycetes > Mycobacteriales > Nocardiaceae > Rhodococcus > Rhodococcus sp. NPDC003318. Next base: position 17,783 of record NZ_JBIAOU010000010.1, read on the forward strand.
GTCTGCTCACCGAACTGCTGCTTCCACGGATGGGCGAGACCGCGGCAATCGTCAACGTCGCCTCCGTTGCCGCGCACCGCAACACCGAATCCCCGGCATCGATCGACGATCTGCTGCGCGTGCGCAACCGCGCGGAACTCGACATCTGGTTGCGCGACCATCCGATCGAGGGGCCCGCCGCCTACGACACCTCCAAACGCGCCCTGGTGGACTGGACCCAGCTGCTGGCGGCGAAGCTCACCGCACGCCGGATCCGGGCGCTGTCGATCAGCCCCGGACCGGTCGAGACGCCGATCCTGGCCGATTTCGAAGAGAGCATGGGCTCCGAGGCGATGGCGCGCTCGCACGACGCCGTCGGCCGGCACGGCCACCCCCGTGAGATCGCGGCGGTCGTCGCTTTCGCCCTCTCCCCCGCCGCGTCCTGGCTCAACGGCATCGACATTCCCGTCGAGGGCGGCCTGTTCGCCACCCGCGCTGCCGCCAAATCGCCCGTTTTCGAAGGACTCTCGCTATGACAAAGCCCACGACCTCGGTCGAGCACGTGATCGCTCTCGACGGATCCCGTCCCGGCAGCCGCGACGTGCTCGGCGGCAAGGCCTACAGCGTCAACAAGATGCGCGCGATGGGACTGCCGGTGCCGCCGGCGTTCGCGCTGCCCACGACAGTCTGCTCGATCTATCACGACAACGGCCGATCACTGCCCGACGAGATCTGGCAGCAGGTCCTCGAGCACCTGCGCGGCCTCGAAGCCGAAACCGGGCGCCGTTTCGGTGTCGGCCCCTCACCGTTGTTGGTGTCGGTCCGATCCGGTGCCGTGCAGTCCATGCCCGGCATGATGGACACCGTCCTCAACCTCGGCCTGACCCCGGAACTGCGGGATGCCCTCGCGGCCGAGACCGGCGACCAGCAGTGGGCCGGCGACACGTGGGACCGGTTCTGCCGCAGTTACGCCGACATCGTCGTCGGCGATCGGGACGCCACACCGCCGAATGATCCGTTCGAGCAACTGCGCGCCGCGATCGGCGCCGTGTTCGACTCCTGGACCAACAAGCGGGTCAGGGCCTACCGCGCCCGGCACAACCTCGGCGCGGGAGCAGGCACCGCTGTGACCGTGCAGGCCATGGTGTTCGGTAACCGCGACGAGCGCTCCGGCACCGGTGTGATGTTCAGCCGCGACCCTGCCACCGGCGAGAACACCCTCTACGGAGAGTGGCTGGCCACCGCCCAGGGTGAGGACGTCGTCTCCGGTGAGAAGACTCCCAACCCACTCGTCACCGTCGAAGAACTGCTGCCCGCGGTCTATCCCGAACTCGAACGCATCGCCGGCGTGCTCGAACGCGAACACCGCGACCTGGTTGACATCGAGTTCACCGTGGAGAGCGGCAAACTCTACGTACTGCAGTGCCGGGCCGGGAAACGGTCTCCCCGCGCCGCCGTGCGCATCGCCGTCGATCTCGTCCGTGACGGTGTCATCACCGGCGACGAGGCGGTGTCCCGGGTGTCCGCCGACCAGGCAGCCAGCCTCGCCACCGCTCACGCGGTCCACGCCGACCGCACGGTGCTCGCCACCGGGCTGGGTGCCGGCCCCGGCGTTGCCGTCGGTCAGGCTGTCAGCGACATCGCCGAGGCCCTCGACCTCGCTGCTTCCGGCACACCCGTGGTTCTGGTGCGACCGTCCACCGCCCCGGACGACGTGCCCGCCATGTTCGAATCCGTCGCGGTCGTCACCGAACTCGGTGGCGCCACCTCCCATGCCGCGCTGGTGTGCCGCGAGATCGGCCTGCCGTGCGTGGTCGGTGCCGGATCCGGCGCCGTCGCGAAGCTCACCGGCCTGACCGTCACGGTCGACGGCGCCACCGGCTCGGTCTACGAGGGCGACGCTCGGCACACCCCCGACGAGCACATCGCAGACGAGTACGTAGCCGAATTGCTCGGCCACCTCCCGGACACGATCCCCGTCGACCACCCGCTCGCAGCTCTGCGCCACCTGCACGGCTGACCGGCATAACGCAAGGTCAGCACGATGCGACGCCCACCGTTAGTGATATCTTGTTCGCAAACCGAGAGGAGGGCGGGATGACCACCCGGAATCAGGCCGCCCCGCGCACCCTCGACGACGTCTACACACACGTCGGACTCGTCGAGCCGAACACAGCAGCTCCCAAACGCCCCAACAAACGCGGCGAGCTCACCCGCGAACGCATCGTGGCCGCGGCGATCGAGTGCTTCTCCGAGTACGGGTACACCCGCACCCGTGTCTCGGACATCACCCATCGCGCAAAGACCGCACAGGGCAACTTCTACCGCCACTTCAACGACCTCGACGACGTCTTCCTCGCCGCCATGCACACCGGGCTGCAGGAACTGTCCGAAGCCACCAACCGAAAGACCACCACGAGCGGCGAACTCGAGGCGCTCATCGAAGTCAACATCACCTACCTGCACGCCTACTCGCGGCACCGCCACATCCTGCGGCTGCTCCGAGAGGCAGCCGCAGCCAGCGCCAACGAAGGGTTCCAACAGCTGTGGCTGCAACTGCGTGAGGACTTCATCGGCCGCACCCGCCGCTGGCTGCAGAAACTGCACGACCGTGGGGAGATCGGGGAGACCAACCTCGAACTGCTCGCCGAATCCCTCGGCTGCATGACCGAGCAGATGGCCTACGTCCATGTCGGTCTGCCCGCCTCGACACCCAAGCGTGAACGTATCGACGAACTCGGCCGCACGCTCGGCGAGGTCTGGTATCGGTCACTTCCGCCCGTGGCACCGTCCGCGGACTGACAGCCCTCCCATCCGGGGTACTCCTCGTCGAGATCGGGTCTCCGACTCGTCCACCCTGAGCTGCACGAAAGACCCGCATCATGACCTCAGTCGTTCACCCCTCCCTCGGCCACACAATCCGTGTCGCCGACGTCATCGCGGAGACGCCCGACGCATCCTCCATCGTGCTCGACGTCCCCGAGGACCTCGCCGACCGATTCACCTATCGGCCCGGACAGTTCCTCACCGTCCGCATTCCGAGCGACCGAACAGGCTCGGTCGCCCGCTGCTACTCGATCGCCAGCTGCCCGGCAACCGACGACCGAATCAAGGTCACCGTCAAACGTACGTCCGACGGATACGGCTCGAACTGGTTGTGCGACAACATTACCCAAGGCAGCAGCCTGCACGTCCTACCTCCGTCCGGCACGTTCACACCGCACGATCTCGACGCCGACTTCCAGTTGTTCGCCGCCGGCAGCGGCATCACCCCGGTGATGTCGATCCTCAAGACCGTGCTGGCCACCTCCGCCGGATCGGTGGCCCTGTACTACGCCAACCGCGACCGGGACTCGATCATCTTCGACACCGAACTCGCCGACCTTGCCAAGAGGCACTCGGACCGCCTCACCATCGAGCACCACATCGAAGCCGAGACCGGGCTGCCCACCCCGGACAGCCTCGCCCGGTTCGCCGGCGCACACCACGACAGCAACGTCTTCGTGTGCGGCCCTGCCGCGTTCATGGCCATGGTCAAGGAAACCCTGACCAGCATCGGCTACGACCGCCACCGCATACACATCGAAGAGTTCCGCTCCCTCGACGGCGACCCCTTCGCCCCTGTCAAAGCAGTCGTTGCCGACGCCCAAGCGTCGACCGTCGAAGTCACCCTCGACGGCGACACCCACACCCTGCCCTGGCCGGCCGACGCGACCCTCATCGACGTCATGGTGAGCGCAGGAATCGACGCACCCTATTCGTGCCGCGAAGGCGAGTGCGGCTCCTGCGCCTGCACACTCGTCGAAGGAACCGTCGATCCCGGCAACACCGATGCCCTCGATCCCGACGACGTCGCCGACGGCTACATCCTCGGCTGTCAAGCAAGACCGACCAGCACCAACCTCAAGATCGAGTTCTGACCCGCAGTCAGTCGGCCCGCGGGCGCGCATAATGGAGTCAGGAGGTCATCATGCGCGCCTTACGGGGCCTGCTCGACGTAGTTCTCGGACTTCTCACGGCCGTGCTCGGCACAGTGCTGGGGATCGTCGCGGCGCTGCTGTGGCTCGTCGGCGGATTGCTGTGCGTGACGCTGATCCTGATTCCACTGGGGCTGCCCGTGATCAGGCTCGCCCGTCGCCTGTTCGGCCTCGCCGGGAAGCTGATGCACGTCCCCTGACCCGATTGCCCAGTGGCGCAGGAAGATCGGGCCCGCTCGGGGTGACACCTGGGGCGGCGTGACGGTTGATGCAGTGCGCACGACCTTGCAGAATGGGGATGTGCAGCAACGCGTTGGCCGGTTGACCACGACCGACGGCCACGAACTGGCGTACGCCACGATCGGCGCCGGCCGGCCGCTCGTCTACGTCTCCGGTTGGCTCAGTCATCTTCGGCTGAGCTGGGAGCTGCCGGAGGAGCGAGCGTTCTACGAGAGTCTGGCGCAGGGCTGCCGGCTCGTGCGTTACGACCGCGCTGGGTGCGGACTGTCGGCGCCGTCGACGCGGTCGCCGTCGCTGGCGCACGAGCTCGATCAGCTTGCCGCCGTCGCCGCCGCCCTCGGCCCGGAGCCCTTCGACCTGATCGGCACCTCGATGGGCGCACTGGTCGCGGTGGCGTGGGCGGCAGCGCACCCGGACACCCTCCGACGGATGGTCCTCTACGGCGGCTGGGTGTCCGGCGCGAGGATTTCCCCGCCCAACGCGCGGGAACACGTCCTCGGACTCGTCGAGTCGCATTGGGGCCTCGGCTCGGACGTGCTCACCGAGATCTTCGCTCCCGACGCCGGTGCCGCGATGCGCGAGGAGTTCGGTCGTTACCAGCGAGCCTGCTCGACCGCCGCCACGGCCCGGGCGCTCCTGGCAATGAGCTACGACCTCGATGTCGGCGACCTTCTCGTTCGGGTACGCACCCCGACGTTGGTGGTGCACCGAGCCCACGACCGGGCCGCTCCCCTCGGACAGGCCGCGGCACTTGCCGAGGGCATCGCCGGTGCGCAGCTCGTGGTGCTGCCCGGCCGCTCGCATCTGCCGTACGTCGGAGACGCCGATGCGCTTGTGGCGACGGTTCGCCGGTTCCTCGGCCTGCGCGTCTCGCGGCGGGGCGCCCGGACGTTGACGCCCCGGCAGCGCGAGGTCGCGGCGCTGGTCAGCGAGGGGTGCACGAACCGCGAGCTCGCCGCACGGCTGGGCATCGACGAACGGTCCGCCGAGGGTCATGTCGAACGGATCCGCCTGCGCCTCGGGTTCCGCTCGCGAGCCCAGATTGCTGCGTGGTACGCCGCACGACGCGACGGACCGGACTCGGCGGGGTGAGGTAGTTCCACGCCTGACTGGCCTGACGGTGTCGCGCATCGTTGTGAGAGCGACAGACAACGAGACACCGCGGGAGCAGAGATGACCGACAGCACTACCACCACCCCGTCCGGGACCAGCTTCGAACCCCACGGCGGTCGTGGCCCCTTCAATGCCGCGTTCTTCCAGGTCATGGGCCCGTACCTGGAGTGGAACCTCCGCGGACGCAAACGACGCGTGTTCGCCGGACTTCCGCGCGAGGTCGTCGAGATCGGGCCGGGTGTCGGCGCCAACCTCCGTTATCTCCCGGCCGGTGGCGCCCTCGTCGCCATCGAACCGAACCGGTACATGCACAGCCGGCTGTACGCCGCGGCGCGCCGGCACGGCGTACAGCTCGACCTGCGCGAGCGGACAGCCGAGCAGACGGGTCTTTCCGACCACAGTGTCGACTGCGTCGTCTCCTCGCTCGTGCTGTGCTCGGTACAGGATCCCGTGGCCGTGCTCGCCGAGATCCGGCGCATCCTGCGCCCCGGTGGCACCTTCCGCTTCGTCGAACACGTGGTGGCCCGGAGCGGCACACCGACCCGGGCCGCGCAACGAATCCTTCGCCGTCCGTGGGCCTGGACCTTCGAGGGCTGTTCGTGCGAACGAGACCTGGCACATTTCGTGCAGGCCGCCGGGTTCGAGAGCGTCACCGTCGACCGCTACCGGGTTCACACCCCGTTCCTCCCGTTCAACACCCACATCGCCGGCATCGCGACAGCGTGAAGCAGCGCATCGCAATGAGTTTGGAGGGGAATGGCTGCTCGGTCGGGGGCACTCGTACGGCTGCGTCTGTCACAGTGGGTGCGTCGCAGTACGCCGATCCCCGGCAGTCGACCCGAGGAGTCAGAACATGATTCGTGCAGCGCATGTTGTGCTCTACAGCACCAACGCGGAGGCAGACCGGGCGTTCTTCCGCGACGTGCTCGAGTATCCCTCTGTCGATGCCGGGCACGGTTGGTTGATCTTCGCCCTTCCACCAGCCGAGCTCGCCGTACATCCGGCCGACACCGACGGGGTGCACGAGCTCTTCCTGATGTGCGATGACGTCGAGGCGTTCATTGCGCGGATGTCCGAACACGGTGTTGCCTGCTCGGATCCGCGACGCGAACGGTGGGGGTTGATCACACACCTCACCCTGCCCGGCGGCGGAGGACTGGGAGTGTACGAACCCACGCATCCCTCGCCGCTGGACCCGAGTCAGGCATGAGTTCGACGACGTCGCGGCGCCGGCAGGCGGGCGCCCGCGACATCACGAGTGAACAGTGCCCCGCCTGGCCCGGCCGCTGACGATCGGCTGGATCACTCGACAGCCCGGACAGCGGTACCGTGGACGAGTCGAAACAATTCCAGTCCAGTCCCCCCGAGGTGGCTCGTGCGCTCCCATTTCGACGATTCGGAACCCCGGATCTGGCCCGGCATGCTCATCTCCGCCGCGACCGTTGCACTCGTGCTGACGGTGCTGATGTACCTGATGCGGTAGTCAGCCGGATTCGAACCGTCAGCGATCATTGCCGGATCGCCGCCCGGTACGTCTTCCGTGACGCTCGTTCCCGCTGACCCCCAGCGCAGAACAGGCGGTCAACCCCAGGGGGCGGACGCCCCTGGACGGAGGGCGTCGAATGCGCGATCGAACAGCGCGGGCAGCGATTCTGTTCCGTCGGACTGTGCCCATGCCCTGGTCGCGGCGAGGTAGGCCCCGACGCTCGCCGCTGCGATGACGGCGACCTCCAGGTCGGTTCGAGGGTCCAGATCGAACTTGGTGCTCACGACGGCCGCGAGGCTGGCGCGCCATCGGTCGACCCGGTCCAGGTAGCTCGCGCGCAGCGAGGGGGCGTTCTCGATCAACCGGAACAGAGCCAGGGCGCGCGAGGGATTGCCCTGCGCCCAATCCTCGAAGGGACTCATGCTCATTCGCAATGCCGCCCAACGGTCTTCGTCGTCCGGGCGTTCCACGAAGCAGTGGCAGCCCTCCTCTGCGAGTTTGCTCAGGTGGGAGACGACGATGTCCTCCTTGCTCCTGTAGTAGCGGAAGAGCGTGCGGCGGGAAACGCCGGCGGCATCGCAGATCTCGTCGACGGTGGTCTCGTCGAATCCCTTGTCGAGGTAGAGGCCGATGGTGATCTCGGCAATCTCCGACCGCATCCGATCCTTCAGGCGCTGCTGCAGCGGCTCGGAGGTCTTGGGGCTGCTCATGCACACATTCTAGCCAAGCGGGATACTCGGTGCTAATGTGCCACTGAGTGGCACCCCGCCATCAAGTGGCGTTCGCGGCGTCCCAGCGCGTGAACGACCACTCCTCACCGCACGGAGGAGGCCTCGGGTAAGGCGCTCGTCCGCACCTGTTGCCTCATCCCCTCGACTCGGAGAAGTGATGAAAGCTGTACAACTGGTCGAATCCATCGGACCGTCCGGCCTTCGCGTTGGCGAAGTGCCGGACCTCGTACTCACCGACGACCGGGTCGTGGTGGATCTGCACGCGAGCGGGGTGTCCTTCCCCGACCTTCTGCAGACCACCGGCAGCTACCAGATCGTCCAGGGCCTGCCCTGCGTCCTCGGGGTCGAAGGTGCCGGCTCAGTCAGGTCGGCCCCGAGCGACAGTGGCCTCGTCGCGGGGCAGCGAGTCGCGGTCCTCGCGCTTGAAGGGGCGTGGCAACAGACGGTGTCCGTGCCGGTGGGCTACGCGTTTCCCCTGCCGGACAATGTCTCGCTGACCGCAGCGTCGGGATTTGTGATGAACCACCTGACCGTCCACTTCGCGCTGGTCGAACGCGCCCGGTGCCGGGCGGGCGAGACCGTCCTCGTTCACGGAGCAGCCGGCGGCATCGGAACGGCTGCACTTCACCTCGCGGCCGCTTTGGGCCTCGAGACGGTCGCCGTGGTCAGCAACGACGAAAAGGCTGCAGTGGCCAAGGAAAACGGCGCCACCCACACCGTTCTGGTCGACGGGTTCAAGGACCGTGCCCTCGAGCTCACCGGCGGCCGAGGCGTCGACATCGTTCTCGATCCGGTCGGTGGGGATCGGTTCACCGACAGTCTCCGGAGCCTGGCCACCAACGGACGCGCTCTGATCCTGGGTTTCACGGGGGGCGAGATCCCCACAGTGAAGGTCAACCGACTGCTGCTCCGGAACATCTCGGTGGTCGGTGTCGGATGGGGCGAGTACATCCGAGAGAACCCGGATTTCCTTGTCCAGCAGTGGGATGCGTTGTTGCCGCTGCTCAGCTCAGGCGCGCTCGAGATCCCCGAGCCGACGTTGTACGACATGGAGAACGCACCCGACGCGCTGCTCTCACTCAGCGAGCGGGCGGCGACCGGCAAGGTCGCCCTGGCTCTGCGCTGATCTGCCGAGCGAACAAGCCTCCAGCCATCGACAGAAAGGTCCAACGTGGTCAGCGCCGAAGAGAAACCATCCATCGTGAATCGGCAGTCCGCACAGATTCCGGTGAACGCCTCGAGCATCTTCGAACACCTTCTCGCAGGCAGAGCGAGTTGCCGCGCCTTCACTCCAGAGCCGGTCCCCGAACATACGATCCGACGGATCCTCGAGACCGCCCAGCTGACGGCGTCCTGGTGCAACAGTCAGTCGTGGCAGGTCGCCGTCACGCGCGGCGCGGGAACCGAACGACTCCGCGACGCGATGTATGCCGTGGCATCGACCGGTGCCACCGAGGAGACCGACATCCCCTTCCCTCGCGAGTACCGCGGGGTGCATCTCGAACGTCGCCGCGCAAGCGGCTTCCAGCTCTACAACGCGCTGGGGATCGAGCGGAGGGACCGTGCCCGTCAACAAGAACAGGCGCTACAGAACTTCGCGTTCTTCGGTGCCCCGCACAGTGCGATCATCCACACCGACGAGGCGCTCGGCCCGTACGGTGCGGTGGACTGCGGCGGCTACGTGAGCAACTTCCTGACCGCAGCCGCTGCCCACGGCGTCGGGTCCGTGGCCCAGGCCGCGGTGGCGATGTATCCCAGTGTGCTGCGACGTGAACTCGGCCTGGACGAGGACCGCACGATCGTGTGCGGCATCTCCTTCGGATACCCCGACGTCGATCACGCCTCGAACAGCTATCGGACCAGCCGCGCCCCGATCGACGAGATCGTCGACTGGATCGACAGCTGATGTCCGAGCCTGTCGATGCCGAGCCGGGTCGGGCGGTCACCGAGCGGCAGGGCCGGGTGCTGCTGATTCGCATGAACCGCCCGTCCAGACGCAACGCCATCGATGCGGCTATGACCGCCGCGCTCGACGCCGCGCTCAACGAGCAACGACGGCCGGGGCTGGAGCCTCACAGCGGAAGCCGAGGAGAAGGCTCGTTCCTCCGGGCCCACTCCACGACCCCCAGGCCGGGCTGAGCATCATCCGCTGCAGTCGCTCCACCCTCCAGCAGGCCGCGGCCAGCCGTGCATCCGAGAAATGCACGGCTGGCCGCGGCTTCGTCGCGTTCCACGAAAGATCTTCATTCACAACCAATTTCGACGTTGACCCCGAGGCGGATCGACACGTAACCTACGTCACGAGAGTTCGGTCACTCTCGGCTCCCGGATGTGATCGGCAGCATTCCGACGGGTGCGATCACACGACACCGAACAGCCGGGTGGCGATCCGCACCCTCGCGGCGATCAGCCCGGGCAATTACAACAGAACTCGGACAAATCCACTGGGGTACAGGCACACCCAACTGCGACGCAGTTGTTCGCTACGGAGGACGATCATGAACGTCGGAATCGCCGCAGGAGGCGCCCCCGGGCTCCCCGCAACCAGCACGCGGAGCCCAGGCGGCCCCCGCGCGGTCCGGAAGGCAGCATTCGCCGCGACACTGTCGACGTCGCTCGAATGGTACGACTTCTACATCTACGCGACCGCCGCAGCACTCGTGTTCAACAAGACCTTCTTCGCCACCGACAGCGAAGTCGTCGCGGCGATGAGCTCCTTCGCCACCGTTGCGCTCGGATTCGTCGCACGACCGATCGGCGGCGTCGTGGCAGGACATTTCGGCGACAAGTACGGCAGGAAACCCATCCTGGTCCTGTCGATCCTTTTGATGGGCGTCTCGACGACATTGGTGGGATTCGTCCCCAACACGTCCATCGTGTGGCTCGCGCCGGCCATGCTGGTGGCCCTTCGACTCCTGCAGGGCCTCGCCGTCGGCGGGCAGTGGGGTGGTGCCGTGCTCATCGTCACGGAGTACGCCCCGCCCAACCGCCGCGGCTTCTTCGGCAGCTTTGCGCAACTCGGCATCCCGATCGGAATGGTCCTGGGCAACGGAGTCTTCCTGGCGATGACCTGGGCACTCTCGTCGGACGCCTTCATGTCCTGGGGATGGCGGGTGCCCTTCTGGATCAGCCTGCTGATGCTGGTCGTGGGATTCGCGATCCACCGGTATCTCAAAGAGACCCCGGAGTTTCAAGCGGTCGAGGCCAAACTCGAGACCGCGCCGGCCAAGCGCCGTTCGCCGATCCTCGAGGTAGTTCGCCACAACGGCGGAACGTTGCTCCTGGCCGGCGGTACCTACCTCGTCGGGATCGCCATGTTCTACATCACGATGACCGGAAGCGTGCAGGTCGCAACGATCAACCTCGGGATGACCCGGTCGGATGTGCTGTCCTGGATCCTCGTCGCAGCTGTCGTGATGATCCCCATCGTCCCGACGACCGCCTACCTGTCCGACCGCTACGGCCGCAAACTCATCTACGGCATCGGAATCGCGGGCATGGGAATCTGGGCGATCCCCATGTGGAACCTGATCGGCTCCGCCACCCCGGAAAACACGTACCGACTCGGCATCGCGGTGGTCGTGTCCTGCATCATCATGTCGATCCAGACCGGCCCCCAGGCCGCACTGTTCTCCGAGCTCTTTCCCCCGGAAACCCGCTACTCGGGCGCCTCGCTCGGATACCAGACCGCGGCCATCCTCGGTGGCATGTCTCCGATGGCGATGGTCGCCCTGGTCGACGGGCAGGTCGACAACATCTGGCGAGTGGGCCTGATGATCGTGGTCCTCGCCGTGATCGCCCTGCTCTGCCTCTTCGGGCTCGTCCTCCGCGACGGGAAGCGCCGATCCGACACCCGGATCAGCGAGCGCTGAACCGGACCCGACGTACGGCCGCTGCCGGATCGTTGCCCCGGATGTCGTGGGGAGGTCGTGGGGACGTGCCTGGACGGCACGTCCCCATGCCGTCCACTACGGAACGAGGATGTACCCTCCGCCGGCGAACGAGATCTGTGGTCGCAGTTCGTTGTATGCGGGACTCACGTAGCCCGCCGTGATGCTGAGAACGTGCAGTCCGCCGCCCGTGAAGATCTCGGTGCGAAGCGAGTCGCCGGGGCGTGTCGTCGGGTTGAACTCGACTGCCTCGCGCTGATTGCCGGCGACGGAACCGAACCCGAAGTACGCTGCATCCCACATGATGTCGAAGTCGATGGGGCACACCGGGTTGGCGTCCCATGCCGGCCCGATTCCGTTCATGCCACGCGAGACGAGCATGACGGCGACGACCCCCGGCTTCGCCGGGTCGGTGTCGAGGGTGTAGTCGATCAACCCGCTGCACCCCGAGTTCTGGCCCACGACCGCAATCGTCTGACCGGCCGGAAAAAGCGACGGCACGGGTGCCGCGGTGGCAGCGGCACCTCCGACCGCACCGATGACTGCGGACACCGCTGCCGCAGTTGCTGCTGCGCGCATGGCGAAACGCCTAATGTTCATGATCCCCCCACTATTCATGTTGCTTGCTCCCCTGAGTGCCAGACGCGGGCGTCCGGCACCGGCGAAGTGTGCCACAGCCCCCGACCATGCCCGCCTGCGCCCCCGCGTGACGCAGTTGTGGCGCCGCGGTCACGGCACGAGGAACAACAGCAAGGCCACCAGGAGCGTCATCGTCGCGGCCACCGCGAGCAGGTCGGGCAGCAACCCGAATTCGGAGTCGTGGAACGGGTTTCGCATCGATGATCACCTCACATGCCTTGGCCTCGCCCCAGTAGTACCCACAGGTCGCGGATGCCACACACGCCGAGCGAAACAGACCGACCCGCCCAGACCCACCCGCGGCCCGGACCGATCGGCACGTCCCGAGGGTTTTCGCCGTGGCCCTCCGGGGAACAGCCCAGATGGAGAACCGAGACGAGGCCGAAGGGACTCCGTAGGTCACGGAGGACGCGGCCTCACCGGCTCCGACGAGGTGAGAACAATGGCAACAACAAGGTCAGCAGTGCGCGCGGCTGTGGTGGCAGCGGCGGTCACTCCCGCGCTGATGCTTGCGGCACCGTCGGCGACCGCGTCGCCGGTGGTGGGCGCCGGGGCCGCCGGCGAAGTGTCGGTATCGGTTCCGGCAGGCGAGAACTGGAGCTGTATCGGCTTCGATTCGGCCTTCGGTATCCGCGCCGGCGCATTCGGAGTCGGTGTCGGCAAGATCGGTGGGTTCGCCAAGGGAAACGTGACCGTCTTCTGCCTCGGCACCACGGCGCCGTTCTTCCTCGTCGCCACGGTCTCCGTCAGGTAGCGCCGGCGCGCACTTCCGACGGCAACGGTGCCGTCGTGCTGCTGGGTGCCCACCCCAGGAGCTGCTCGTCACCGCCCCGGCGGCGGCGAGTGTCTCCTCGGAAGGAGGTACCCGGAGCAAGCCCTCCGAGGCATCGACAAGGTGGAGATCGCACTGCCATCGACCGGGAGCGCCGGGGCTCGCTGTTCGGACACACCTGCACCCGCGACTGCGCGTCGCACCCGAAGCGATTGGTCCGCGCTCGAGGCCGGGTGGCGACCCGCCACCCCGTCACTGCCGCGACGAACTGAAGTCGAGTCACCTCGGTTGTCATGTGGGCGTGGAGCGCCCAGCACCCGACGTTCAGATCTCGCCGAAACGCGTCGAGGTGCGCTCGAACTGGGATAGAGTCTTTCGGTGACATCGGTCCGCGGAGTCAGCACCGAAGCCACCCGGGCGCTGGTGCTCGCCGGCATCGTGGCTGTGGCGCTGTATGTCGTCGGCGACGCCGTCTCTGCGATGCTCTATGACGGATACCGGTACCGCGACCAGGCGATCAGCGAACTCAGCGCGTTCGGATCGCCTGTGCGGCCGTTGATGGTGTCGATCATCCTGATTCACAGCCTGCTGATGACCGCCTTCGGTGTCGGCGTCTCACTGGCAGCGAACCGGAAAAGCCTGCGCTGGACCGGTTTCTGTTTGGTTGCCACCGGACTGATCGGGTTTCCCACTCATACGGCGTTCGCGATGAGCTCACGCTGGATGGAGGGTGGGTTCAACGACACCATGCACATCTTCTTGACGAGTGTGTTCGTCGGTGTGGTGTCCGCGGCGCTGATTCTGTCCGCCGTCGCCTACCCGGGCTGGTTCCGCCTGTACTCCGTCGCCACGCTGGCTGTCATCATCGGGTTCGGTACGGCATCGGCGTCGGCCATGGGGGGAATCGAGGAGGATTCCACGCCCTGGGCGGGCGCCTTCGAGCGGTTCAACACCTACGCACTCTTCGCTTGGATCGTGGTACTCGCGCTGACAGTACTGCGCCGTGATGCCATCCCCGGCGTGGAACCTGCGCGAGTCCGTACGCCCGATTCGGGCGATTAGTTTCATCCCCGCCGGCGCCAGTGTTGGGGCGGCGCTCGAAGTGGGTGCTCACGCTTCGCTTCCCACCCTCGACCGTCCGCCTCGGAACTGGACTCGAACTCCATCGTGGTCCTCGGTGGCCCGGCCCCGGGGTGACTCTCAGGGTGGCGAAGCTTGCACCCTTGGGGTGGTGGTTGCAGGTGAGGGCATTGGCCGAAACTTGGTTCGGGTCCAGATCGGGCTCGTCCAAGACGAAAGGAAAGACCAATGTCCCGTACGGTTTTCACCGATGACAGGGTGATCGACAAGCTGGAGAGCGCTACCACGGCCGAGGAATTCCTCGCGGAACTTCTCGCGGCCGGAGGCCAGGACGTCGATGCGTCGGTCTCGGCCGCGTTCGCCGAGCTGACCGCCGAGTCGGGTCTCGAGCAGGAACTGGAGGACGCCGAACTGCAGTTGAGTGCGCAGTCGACACCGGTGAACATGCTGGCCTCCTCGATGGGCGCCCGGGCCGCCGTCCCGTGGTGTTTCACCGGCCGCCGCGCCACCCGCTACTGCAGCTAGCGGGCCCCACGATGGATCGCGCCGACCTCGGATCGATCGTGTGGGCGTCGCGGTCCCTGACCGAACGCCTGGCGGTCACCTCACGAACCGTTTCCGGTTTCCGGGACGCACCTCGCGACATGGCCGCCAGGCGTTTTCAGCGCTACTTCGAACTCGCCGGCCGCGGCAGCTCGGAGGTCCTCCAGCGCAGGCTGAGCTGGGACGGACTCGACACCGACACCCTCCGCGATCTCCTCGCGGACTCGCCTCCCCCCGATGATCCCGAACTGCCTTCCTGGACAGGAACTCTCGAATCTGTCGTCGATGCATCCCGCGGCCCCTTCGCCGAAACCGAGGCCGCCGGGCGATACGCCTTCGAGGACGTGTGGCGTCCCGCCGCGGAGTTGGCGCGGGAACGACTGGTCGCTCGTGTCGGTGAGGCCGTGCCGGTCGACGATCTCGTGGACGCCCTCCTCGCGTACCTGTGTGAGATATCCGCTCCGACTCTGGACAGGGAGTTCACCGAGCGGCGACCGGTCGGACTTCGCCTGCTCGCCAAGCTCCTTCCCGACTCCGCCGCACAACCCCCGCGGACCAGGTACCACCGATTCGTCCAGGACCTGGTCGCCGACGGACTGCTGTCCCTGTTTCGCTCCTATCCGGTCCTGGCCCGCCTGGTCGCGACCACCATCGACGATTGGGTCGACACCCAAACGGAATTCCTGTCTCGTCTCGGATGCGATCTTCCCGCACTGTACGGTCGGCTCGTCGAGCCCGGCGCCTCGGTCACCGGCTTCGACGCATCGATGTCGGACCGCCACCACGGTGGCCGCAGCGTCGTGATCGTTCGCTTCTCCGACGGTTCGAAGGTCGTGTACAAACC
Source organism: Rhodococcus sp. NPDC003318 (assembly GCF_042879035.1). Taxonomy (NCBI): domain Bacteria; kingdom Bacillati; phylum Actinomycetota; class Actinomycetes; order Mycobacteriales; family Nocardiaceae; genus Rhodococcus; species Rhodococcus sp. NPDC003318. The sequence goes on from NZ_JBIAOU010000010.1 coordinate 33,077, forward strand.
GCGCGACCTGCGGATCGAGGTCGCGTTCAACCGGCTCGTCGAGTGGGCGAATCGCGAGACGCGCGACGAGTTCGGACTGCGGGTGCTCGACGTGGTCGCACGCGCGGGCTACGGCTGGGTGGAGTATGCCCCGCACGCTCCGGCGGACTCGCCCGCCGCGGTTCGGCGCTACTACCGCCGGTCCGGCCGACTGCTGTGTCTCCTGTACGTCCTGGGCGCGACCGACTGCCACGACGGCAACCTGATCGCGTCCGGGGACCAGCCCGTGCTGGTCGACCTCGAAGCGCTCGTCGATCACCAGCTGGGCTGGCTCGATGTTCCCGACGAGGAACGCGCAGTGCTCAGTGCGGACGTCGATCACCTGTGGGACTCGGTCCTTCGTACCGGAATGCTCCCGACCTGGACCTTGGGGCGCGACAAGAACCACGCCGTCGACATCAGCGCCCTCGGCTGCCCGGACGACGCATCGGCGGAGCGTACGCGTCCGGGGTGGCGATTCCGCAACACCGACTACATGATCGACTGCCGCGTCGCGGGCGCCCCCGACGTCGAACGGAACGTGCTCTTCCACGACGGCGCGATGGTGTCGCCACACGATCACGTCGACTCGATCGTCGACGGGTTCGTCGAGATGTACCGCGTCGTCGAACGGAACCGCTCGCGGCTGCTCGGGGTGCACGGCGCGATCGCCGCGCTGGACGGACTGCCCGTGCGGTTCATCTTCCGCGACACGCAGACCTACGGACTGCTCATCGAGCACTCCCTCGACCCCCGGTTCCTGCGCGATGGACTCGATCGCAGCATCGAACTCGAGTTCCTCGGCCGCGCGCTCGTGCATTCGGTCGACCGGCCGGCCGAGTGGCCGATCGTCGCGGCGGAGATCGCGGCCCTCGAGCGACTCGACGTTCCGCACTTCCAGACCACGACGTGCAGCACGGATCTGCCCGTCGGGTCAGGTGTCGTCGAGCGACTCTTCGCCGAACCGGGCTTCGAGCGCACTCGCAACCGGATCGCGCGCATGCACAGTGCCGACTGCGAGCTTCAGACGCAGATGATCCGTGGCTCGTTCTTCGCCAAGCTCGCCAACAACGACACCAAATCCCTTGCAGTGTCATCGGTATCGGCGATGCCGACACGCTCCGGCGGCGACTTCGTCGAGCACGCCCACCACATTGCGCGCGAACTCGACACCCGGGCGATCGAGCTCGGGGGCGATGGGCTGTCGTGGATGAACCTCGAGTACCAGGTGCAGAATCAGCGCTTCGCGTATCAACCGGTCAACGCGAGTCTGTACGAGGGAGTGTGCGGTATCGCGTTGTTCCTGGCCGGGTACGGGCTCGTCGCCGACGACGCTCGTGCCCGATCGATCGCCGCGAGGTCGTTGTATGCGTTCCGCCGGATGCTGCGTGCGCACCGCAGGGGCAATCGCGATCGGCTTCCGGCCGCGCTCGGCCTCGGCGGCGGGGTCGGGCTGGGGTCGGTCGTCTACGCGATGACCACGATCGGGCAGCTCCTGCGCGACGACCTGCTGATCGAGGATGCGCTCGCGCTCTCGGAGCTGTTGACGCCGGACTTCGTGCACAAGGACGCCGACCTCGACGCGCTGTCCGGTTCGGCGGGCGCGATTCTCGGGTTCCTGAAACTGCATCAGGCGACGGGAGACGCCGACGCTCTCGACAAGGCGACATGGTGCGGCGACCACCTGCTCGACTCCCGCACGCGGATCGACGACCGGGTCTCCGCCTGGAAGACGCCCGCCGACGAAGTGCCGCTCGGCGGCATGGCACATGGGACGACGGGCATCACCATGGCGCTCGCCCGGCTGCACGGGGTCGTCGGCAAACCCGAGTATCTGGCCGCCGCGACGGAGGGGTTGGCGTACGAGTCCGGGCTGTTCGATCCGGCTCTCGGGAGCTGGCGTGACTTGCGGGACAGTGCACACGAGTCGGTTGCGAAGACGGCTGACGGGTGGTGCAACGGTGCCGCGGGTTACGGGCTGAGCCGGCTCTCGATCCTCCGGACGAGCCCGCAGGCGGTCGACGTTCGGGACATCGAGACCGCGGTCCACGCGGTGGCCGGCCGGCCGCTCGTGGCCCTCGACAGCCTGTGCTGCGGGAACTTCGGCCGCGCCGACTTCCTGCTCGCCGCCGCGACCGGGCTGCGTCGACCCGACCTCGCCGACGATGCCCGCGAACTCGCCTCGTCGGCACTGCAGCGAGCGCAGGACGCCGGCGGCTACGAGTTCATCCCGACCGTTCCGAAGAGCGTGTTCTCCCCGGGCTTCTTCCGCGGCAGCGCCGGCACAGGCTACGCGCTGCTCCGGCTCGCCCGGCCGGATCTTCTTCCATCCGTATTGATCTGGGACTGATCGACAGGAGCGACAGCCATGTACCAGACCTTCACCAATGCCATCACCGACCGGCAGATCGCCGCGCTCACGCGAGAATCCTCGGACCGGCAGGCGGCCGCCGAACGGATCGAATCGCAGCGATACCGGCTGGTGGGAAACCACGTGGTGTCGACCGCGGCGTTCCGCTTCTCCGAGACCGGGCCGACGATGGCCGCGTTCCTGCGGAGCGGGGTGCTCACGGGCCTGCTCCGCACGCATGTCGGGGTGGATCTCGAGCCCGTCGACACCTCGTACAACTACTACGACGTGGGTGATCACATCGGCATCCACCGGGACGCACCGTCGTGCCGGTACGCGGCGCTCATCACGCTGTCACCGACGATCCAGCCGCTGATCCTCTACCCGGAGCTCGCACCGCTCGACGGCAGAGCCATGCACGAGCGGATCCGGGCCGGTCGGCTCGGCCACGAGGAGCACGTGACCCTGCCGTACCTCGGCGTCGTCGTACTGCACGGCAGCGTCGTCCCTCATCAGCGCCCGACCTCGACGAGGGCGTGCTCGGTCACGACCGTGTGCTTCGGACGCGCGGCATGAGCGTCGACACCGGCGCCTGGCAGTCGATGGACCATCTGATCGAAGCCGGGACCACGGACCGCCGTCCACGAGCCGACATGCCGCGGATCCGGTCGTTCCTGCGGCCGTACCGCGCCCGACTCGCGCTGTTCGCCGGCCTGGTCGCCGCGACCTCGTCCCTGGCGGTTGCCGCGCCCGTACTCGCCGGCCACATCGTCGATGCCGTCGTCGCCGGCTCCGCACCCGGGGTGATCGCCGGGAGCGCCCTGGTGATCGGCGTGCTCGCCGTCCTGGAAGCGGCACTGGGATTCGTGTCGCGGCGACTCTCCGCGCACATCGGCGAATCGCTCGTCCACGACCTGCGCACTCGCGCGTTCGATCACGTTCAGCGCCTGTCGATCGCGTTCTTCACCCGGACCCGAACCGGGGCACTGATCAGCCGGCTGAGCCACGACGTGACCGGCGCGGGGCACGCGTTCGCCGTCATCCTGCCCGAGGCCCTGGGCAACCTCATGGTCGTGCTCGCGACACTCGTCGTGATGTTTCTGCTGTCGTGGCCGATCACGCTCGTCGCGCTGCTGTCGTTCCCGCTGTTCCTGCTGCCGGTGCGGCGGCTCGGTGCCCGGCTGCGGCCGATGGTTCACGAGGCCGCCGACCACAACGCCGCCATGGGAGCCCTGATGGCGGAACGTTTCTCGGCTCCCGGTGCGATGCTCGTGAAGCTGCTCTGCCATCCGTCCGAGGAGTCGTCCGCCTTCGCCGCCCGAGCGGTGCGGGTACGCGACATCGAGGTTCGGATCGCGTCGGTGCAGGCCGTGTGCATCGCGATCGTCACGCTCGTCTCGTCGCTGACACTCGCCGTCGTCTACGGCGTGGGCGGCTACTTCGCGACGGTCGGTCACCTCGAGGCCGGAAGCGTGGTGGCTCTCGCCCTGCTGCTCTCACGCATCTACGGCCCGCTGTCGGCACTCGCCAGCGCGCGGATGGAGGTGGTGAGCGGACTCGTCAGCTTCGCGCGCGTCTTCGAGGTCCTCGAACTCGACCCGCTCCTCACCGATGCCCCTGACGCGCGGGACGTTCCGGACGGCCCGGTCGACGTCGAGTTCACGCGCGTACGGTTCGGGTATCCGGCCGCGCACCGAGTGTCACTGGCTTCGCTCGAGGACGTCGACACGCTCGACGGTCACCCGGAATCACCGGTGCTGACGGATGTGTCGTTCCGGGTCGGGGCGGGCGAGACGGTGGCCCTCGTGGGTTCGTCGGGGGCCGGCAAGTCGACGATCGCGCAGCTGGTGCCCCGGCTGTACGACGTCGACGGCGGATCGGTCCGGCTCGGGGGCGTCGACGTCCGCGATCTCACCGCCGATTCGATTCGCAGAACCGTCGGAATGGTGACGCAGGACGGTCACGTGTTCCACGACACGGTTCGCGCGAACCTGCAACTCGCCGACCGCGCGGCCACCGACGAACAGCTGTGGGACGCCCTGAGGCGAGCCCGCCTCGACGCCGTGATCGCCTCCTTCCCATCCGGTTTGGACACCGTGATCGGAGAACGCGGCTACCGCTTGTCCGGTGGCGAGCGTCAGCGCCTCACCATCGCACGCGTGCTGCTCGCCCAACCGCGGGTGGTGATCCTCGACGAGGCGACCGCACATCTCGACTCCACCTCCGAGGAGGCCGTCCAGGCCGCGCTCCGCGAGGCGCTGACCGGCCGCACGGCGATCGTGATCGCACACCGGCTGTCCACGATTCGCGCCGCCGACCAGATTCTCGTGGTCGAAGGCGGTCGCATCGTCGAACGCGGAGACCACGACCAGTTGGTGGGTGGGCGCGGACGCTACTGGGAGCTGTGCAACGCCTCCGGGATCAGTGCGCGGAAGCAGGCCTGACCTGTTCCACGCCCGCGGTCACCGCCCACGCCATTGCGAGGGCGGCGTTCGAAGAAGGCGGTCACCCCTTCGCTCATGTCCTCGGAGGCCTTGACGACCTCGATCGCTCGCGCGGTCGCGTCCCACCCGCGGTCGTCGGCCTCGGAGAACTGCGATGCGATGGCGGCCAGTGTCTGCCGGACCGCGACCGGCGCCGACCGGCAGATGTCGGCGGCGAGGGCGAGTGCCTGGTCGACGGCGTCGCCGGGCTCGGTGACGACGTTGACCAGGCCCAGCTGGTACGCCCGTTCGGCCGTCAGCCCGGCACTGGTGATGAGGAGCTGCTTGGCCACGTGCAGTGGGAGTGCGTCTGCATCAGTTGACCTCTCGGGAATCGGCCTGCTCCACGACGGTCGGCGCCAGCGTCGTTGCCGCCCACGAGGTGAGCAGCTTGAGCCCGTCGTCCGACGGTGACCCGGGCACGGCGGTGTACACGTTCATCTGCAACCCGGCGTCCGCGGGCAGCTCCAACGCCTCGTAGGCGAGTTCGAGCCGCCCCACCGCAGGGTGGTGGAAGACCTTCGCCCCGCTGCGATGGAGCCGTACGTCGTGTGACGCCCACATCCGGCGGAAATCCTCACTGCGCGTGGACATTTCCCCGACCAGGGCGATGAGTGCCTTGTCGTACGGGTTCTTCCCCGCCTCGGTGCGCAGGATCGCGACGGCGTCGTGCGCGATCTTCTCCCACCGTTCGCCCCAGAACCGCCCGGCCGCATCATTGTCGAGGAAGTGGAACCGCGCGGTGTTCACCGGCTGATTCGCGATTCGCTCGGACGAGTCGTACATCGGCGCGTACAGCGCCCGACCGAGCAGGTTCGCACCCAGCACGTCCAGCCGGCCGTTGCGCACGAACGCGGGCACACCCTCCATGGAGTCGAGGATGCGCTGCACCACCGGACGTAAAATCACCGGTGACGCCCGGCGAGCCCGCGACCGCGCGGCACCGGACGCGTTCGCCGCCCGCGCGAGGTCGAGCAGGTGCACCCGCTCGGCGTCGTCGAGTTGCAGTGCCTCGGCCAGCGCCTCGAGCACCGACTCGGACACACCACCGAGGTTCCCCCGCTCGAGGCGGGTATAGTAGTCGACGCTCACCCCGGCGAGCATCGCGACCTCCTCGCGCCGCAGCCCCGGCACCCGCCGGTTTCCGCCGTAGGCGGGCAGCCCCGCCTTGTCCGGTGTGATCCGGGCACGCCGCGAGGCCAGGAACTCGCCCGTCTCTGCCTTCAGATCCATGAGTCCGACGGTACGTCCGGGCTCCCGCCGATGGGAGGTACTGGCATTACCGGGTACACCCGGCACTCCCGCAGAGACCGGATCCGGCGTTGCCTGATCGCCATGACCAGCACCGGCCTGTCCTCCCGCACACCACCCGCCCGACCCGGGGCGAAGCGCGGGCGCGGCGGCATTCCCGCGAAAGGGGTAACACCAGACCCTCCCTGTCCCTGCCGAACCTTCCTACCGTGGAGATCATGACCGTGACATCCGTTCCGACCCTGACGCTGAACAACGGCGTCACCATGCCGGCACTCGGCTACGGGGTCTACCAGACCCCACCCGACGAGACAATCGCCGCCACCCTGACCGCCCTGCGCGCCGGCTACCGCCACATCGACACGGCCGCCGCCTACGGCAACGAACGCGAGGTCGGTGAGGCCATCCACCGCTCCGGGCTGGACCGCTCCGACCTCTTCGTCGAGACCAAGGTCTGGATCAGCGACTACGGCTACGACGAGACACTGCACGCCTTCGACAAGGGCGCGGGCAAGCTCGGTCTGGAGCAGATCGACCTGTTGATCCTGCACCAGCCGCTACCCGCCCGATTCGACCTGACACTCGAGGCGTACCGGGCGCTGGAGGCACTGCTGGCCGACGGCAAGGTCCGGGCGATCGGCGTCAGCAACTTCATGCCCGACCACCTCGACCGTCTGCTCGCGTCCGCGACCGTGGTGCCTGCCGTCAACCAGATCGAGGTGCACCCCTACTTCCGGCAGCCCGCCGTGCTCGCCGCGGATGCCGAACACGGCATCTGCTCCCAGGCCTGGTCCCCCATCGGCGGCATCACCTTCTACCGCGACGGCCGCCACACCAGCACTCTCGACGACCCGACGCTGCGCGCGATCGGCGATGCCCACGGCAGGACCGCCGCCCAGGTGATGCTCCGCTGGCACCTTCAACAGGGCCGGTCCGCGATCCCCAAGTCGATTACCCCGCACCGCATCTCGGAGAACATCGACGTCACCGACTTCACCCTCACCGACACCGAACTCGCTTCGATCGATGCCCTCGACACCGGCGTCCGGGGCGGACCCGAACCCGACGCGATCACTCTCGAGAACTTCGGCATCGCCATCCCCGAAGCCTGACCACCCCAGAACAGGAACACCTGACGATGCGAGCAACATTCATGTACGGCGCCGGCGACGTGCGGGTCGAGGAGGTCCCCGACCCCACGATCGTCGAGCCGACCGACGCGATCGTCCGCGTCACCCTCGCCTGTGTGTGCGGGTCCGATCTGCACCCCTACCACTCGATGCCCGCCGGCAGGGAGGGCTCCCCGATGGGACACGAATTCATCGGCGTCGTCGAACAAGTTGGTTCGGCCGTGACCGACCTGACGCCCGGCGACCTGGTCATCTCCCCGTTCGCGTTCTCCGACAACACCTGCCCGTTCTGCCGCGAGGGTTTCCACACCGCCTGCCAACACGGAGGCTGGTACGGCGCAGGCGGCGTCGGAGGCGCACAGGCCGAGAAGGTCCGCGTCCCGCAGGCGTCCGGCACCCTGGTTTCGATCCCCGCCGACGTCGACGAGAAGCTGCTCCCGTCGCTGCTCACCCTCTCCGACGTCTATCTCACCGGCTACCACGCCGCGCACATGGGCAACGTCGGCCCTGGCAAGACCGTCACGGTCATCGGTGACGGTGCTGTCGGGCTGTCCGCCGTTCTCGCCGCGAAACAGCTCGGCGCCGAGAAGATCATCCTCATGGGCCGCCACGCCAGCCGCACCGACCTCGGCCGACGCTTCGGCGCCACCGACGTCGTCGCCGAACGCGGCGACGAGGGCATCGCGAAGGTCCTCGACCTCACCGGCGGCGAGGGCTCACACGTCGTGCTCGAGGCCGTCGGGCACATGCCCGCCTACGAGCAGGCCTACGGCATCGTCCGCCCCGGCGGCGTCATCTCCCGCGTCGGCGTCCCCCAATACGAGGACGCGCCAGTCGGATTCGGCTCCCTGTTCGGCAAGAACGTGACCCTCAACGGCGGTCCCGCACCGGTCCGCGCCTACATCGAGGCCGCCATCCCCCAGGTCCTGCGCGGCGAGATCGACCCCGGCCAGGTGTTCGACGCCGAAACCACCCTCGACGACGTCGCCGAAGCCTACCGGCTGATGGACTCCCGCGAAGCACTCAAGGTGCTCGTCCGACCGTGACCGGTTCCGGAGCCGGTTCGGACTACGGGCGGTGACGTGCGCCGGTACCCCGGCCCGGACCTCCGACGCTCACCCGAGACGGTGTTCGACCCGGCGGGGATACTCAACCCCGGCACAGCGACATGACCCTCCGCACCCACCGACAGGACACCTCGATGACTCTCGTCTCCGTTCCCGAACTCGTGGAACTGCTCGACTCCGACGCCCGTGTGACGGTGCTCGACGTCCGCTGGTCCCTGCCGGTACCCGACGGGCGCGCCGCGTACGAGGCCGCACACATCCCGGGCGCGGTCTACGTCGACCTCGAGTCCGAGCTGAGCGATCACACCGTCACCGGACGCGGACGGCACCCGCTCCCGACCGGCGCCGCCCTCCAGGGCGCACTGCGCCGCTGGGGAGTCGACACCGAGGACACCGTCGTCGTGTACGACGACTGGAACCGGGCCGGTTCCGCCCGCGCCTGGTGGGTCCTGCGGGCCGCCGGGCTCGGCGACGTCCGCATCCTCGACGGCGGCTGGTCCGCCTGGGTCGGCGCCGACGCCGCCACCCAGACCGGGCCCGCGCCGACGCGTGAGGGCACGATCACGGTGACGCACGACGACCTGTACGCCGGCGCGCTGCCGACGCTCACCGCGGAGCAGGCCGCGGCTCGCGCGCGCAGTGGCGTCGTCCTCGACGCCCGCGCACCCGAACGGTACCGCGGGGAGGTCGAGCCGGTGGATGCGGTCGCCGGGCACATTCCCGGCGCCCTCAATCTGCCCTCGACCGAGGTGCTGCGCGAGGACGGCACCTTCGCGGATGCCGAGAAGCTGAAGGCACTGTTCGGCGACCGCGGCGCCGACGGCACCGGAACCGTCGGCGCGTACTGCGGATCCGGTGTCACCGCCGCGGTGATCGCCGTCGCCGCAGCCCGGGCGGGGATCGACGTCGAACTGTTCCCCGGCTCCTGGTCACAGTGGTCGTCGGATCCGCGCAATCCCGTCGAGACCGGTGGAGGCGTCGCGCCCCGGAACGAGTCGAATCACTCGAAGTAGGACGCGTAGTCGCCGAAGGGAACCTGGCCGGTGGGGCTCGCCCCCACCGCGTCGGCGACGGCGGGGGGAATGGGAGCCCAGTGGGCCGGCATCGCGGCGGCCAGGGACGGCTTCAGGATGTAGAGCAGGGCGAAGTTCACGATCCACAGCGGGGGGGCCATCGACATGCCCACCTGCGAGCTCTCGCCGCCGACGGTGTTGGTCACCAGTTGAGCCTCACCCGAAATCTGTTGCGCCGCGAAGCCGTACACTGCTTCCACCGTGTATGCGGACCGGTAGAGCGCGATCAGGGTTCGTGTCGCGCCGTTGTTCCGCAACCAGGTGCCCACGAAACCGCCCGGGGCGATCAACGAGTTCACCTGCCTCGTCGGCGCATCCGCGTTGGCGGGACTCTCGAGCAGTCCGCTGGTGTTCACGTAGAGCCCGTAGCTTGCCAGCACCGACGGCGTGAGCCGGCCGTCGACGTCGGAGTAGAGGGGACGGCCGTTGGTGTTGGTGAGGATTCGGACGCACTCGTCGATCACCTCGGCAGCGTCGCGGCTCCCGCCGACTCCCCCGCCGGTGACGAGGTCGTGGTACCGCTGCTCGGTCAGCGCGTCCGCGCCGGTGAGCCCGATCCGGGCCGCGATCTCGTCCGCCGCCTGCTGCCCGAGGGGCTGGTTGAGCTGATCCGGACCGGTCATCCGCGTGGGTGCCAGGTGCTCGAATTCGGGTGCCCCGGAGAACGGGATCGTGAATCCGGTGTCCACGGCGTCTCCCGCCGGATCCCCAGCGGCGGGTTGGCTGGTCGCGAGGGCCATCAGGCAGGCTCCGACCAACGCAACAGTCGACCTGAGCGTCCCCGGCCGGGCTCTCCCGTGCCGACGCCCCGGATCAACCATCCTGGTGCCGCGAATCCCTCCACCTCCGAACCCCGGACCGGTCAACGCGAGTGTGCACCTCAGTGAAACGCCGCGGCCGAAGTCGAGTCAAGGCCCGCGCCACGGGTCCAGGGCCGGATGTGGGCGGACCGGGGTTGGCCCGAAGCCCTCGGGGGGAGTTCCGATGCCACCTCCCCGCCGTCACCGCCTCACCCCCTCGTGGAGATGTGGGACTTCCGCCCTTCTCCGGTGCCCCGACCTCGCAGGGGACGAGGCCGAGCAGGCCGAAGCGGAGGCCGACCGCGTCGAGCGGCGTCGTCAGGGCATCTGCGCCCCTCTAGCTGTCACCCACCCGAGCGTCGCGCAGCATGCCGGTCCCGGGGTGGCAGTTGATGTACTCGTACGTCTGGTCGCCGGCGTCGAACACCGAGACCTCGTGATAGAGACGGCGTTTCGACAGTCCTTCGGCGACACGAAAGAAGGTGGTGAAGATGCGCAGATGGGTGGGATGGGATTCGGCCCAGCGTTCGAGCTTGTCGAGCGAACCCCAGTGCCCGATGTTGTAGCTCAGGTCGAGGAAGTTCCCGTCCAGGTCGATGTTGCGCACGAACCGATTGCTGTAGCAGCCGACCGCCAGGCCGTTGTCGCGGAGAAAGTCCATGCCCTCTTGCAGCGTCGGGAGGATCTCGTCGAGGTACAGGCCGCGTTCCTCGGATTCGGCGTCCTTCCAGTCCTGGCCGGAGCGGATCAGGGCGATGTTGTCGTGGCCCTGCACCACCACGCGGCCGCCCGCGGCCGGATCGCCACTGATCACGCGCAGCTCGCCCGAGGGCTGCATCCAGTCGCGCTCGGAGATCGGGAAACGCTCACGCATCGAACCCCAGTAGCCGTGCTCGTTGATGTCGTCGCTGATCCCGTCCATCACGGCGCCGACTCCGGGAAGTCGCTCCTGGAAGGCGTACAGCGTCTCGAACTGTTCGGCGCGCGGGGCCACGATCTCGCGGAAGTAGCCGAGTCCGTCGGAGAGACGTTCGTCCGATGCCCACCACCCCGCCACTTGCGCGCTGTCGCTCCATTCGGTGTGGACAGCAACATCTTTCCAGTAGGCGACGATCATCAGGTTCTCGTAGCCCTGGTTGTCGGTGTGGTGGGTCAGGTCGTGGTGCAGGGACCGTTCTCCAGGTCGAAGCCGGCGACGATCTCCCGCATCGCCGCGAGCGCGTCCGGGCGTTGCTCGTCGCCGCGGAACTGCACGCCGAAGTACGCCATCACCACCCGGTGCAGGCTCTCGTCGGAGCGTCCCACCCACATCGGGAACGGGGCTGGTAGTCGTCGGGCACCCGCCGCGTCAGCGTCCGCGGGCACGTGAGATGGCTGCTGATTGCAGATTCCATGAGGACTCCTGAGAGTGGAGGGTTCGGCCCGCGCCGAGGGGGCGAACGGCGCGGGCCGAAGCATTGTTGTCGAACTGCTCGGCGGGCAGTCCGGTCAGCGGGTCAGTGCGGGTGAGATCGCGACCGGTTCCCGGTGCGCCTCGTGGTGGTCGGCGCCTCGAGGTGTGGCCAGAACCGCTTTCGTCCGTTCGTCGAGGGTGCTGTCAGGCAGGGCGCCCTTGTCGGCGAGGACGGCCTCGAGTGCGACGAGCCAGTGCTCGTAGTACGACCAGGGCTGTGCCGCCGGACCGTGTTCGCCCGGTTCGGGGCAACGGCTGCCGCCGTCATTCGGGAACAGCGCCTCGAGGCCTGCCGCAAGGCGATGGTGGCGCCACGCAACACCCCCCGATCCCTGACCGACATAGCAAACCAGTTCGGTTGTGTCGACCTCTCGGTCTTCAGCCGGGCCTTCACGGCGGCCTACGGCGTGAGCCCGAGCCGCTATCGCGAACAGCACCGCTGACCGAAACCCCGCAGGTTCCCCGGCCCACCGAGATAACCTCTGTTCCTTGGCCGCTCGGTGTGCGGACGAAGTCGCGGAAAGCACAGGCAGCTGTCACGCAACGTCGAACGACACGCGTCACCGGCCCCTACTCTTCTAGGACACCGGAAGTTCGAGTGATTCAGCGACTACCTGAATCGACTCGGACGACCGACCGATAGCATCCACTGTCGCGACCAGTGCACTAGCGCTGCAGACACGAAGGACAACCATGGCGGCCGTGATCGACTCCCTCAGTACTCGATGGACCGTCGCCGAGCGGTCGCGACTCGCGGCGATCGTCGCGGCGATCGCGATCCTGCACGTCCTCGGGTGGAGCCTGTACCTGTGGCAGAGCGAGAACCTCGCCGCGGCGAGCGGGTTCGCCGGGGCAGGAACCCTCGCCTACATCCTCGGCATGCGGCACGCCTTCGACGCCGACCACATCGCCGCCATCGACGACACCACCCGCCTGATGCTCGTCCGCGGTCGCCGCCCCGTCGGCGTCGGCTTCTTCTTCGCGATGGGCCACAGCGCCGTCGTACTGGTGCTCGCCGTCCTCGTCGCCCTCGCCGGCGCCAATCTCAGCGACAACAGCCTGACCGGGCTGCGCAGCGTCGGCGGCACCATCTCGGTCCTGGTCGCGGTCGGATTCATCACCCTCGTCGCCGCGCTCAACGCCGTCGTGTTGACCGGGCTGGCCCGGCTGTGGCGCCAGTACCGCGCCGGCACCCTGCAGGCCGAACAGATCGACCTGCAGCTGCTCAACCGGGGCCTGGTCAACCGTGTTCTCGGCTCCCGCGCCCGGAACCTGATCAGGTCCTCCTGGCACATGGCACCGCTCGGATTCCTCTTCGGGCTCGGGCTCGAGACCGCCAGCGAAGTCACGCTCCTGGCACTGTCCGCGACGACCGCGGTCAACGGCGGCATGTCGTTCGCGGCCATCCTGACCCTGCCGCTGCTCTTCGCGGCCGGCATGTCGATGATGGACACCGCCGACAGCCTCCTGATGACGCGGGCGTACTCGTGGGCGTACCGCAGCCCCGGCCGCCGCCTGTACTACAACCTGGCCACGACCGCGATGACGGTCCTCATCGGACTGTTCGTGGCGTCGGTCTACCTGGCGGGAGCACTCACCGACCACCTCGGCGTCGACACCGGCTGGATCGCCGGGTACGGCTCCCTGGCAGATCATTTCGAGCTGTTCGGATACGTCATCGCCGGATTCTTCGTCGCCACCTGGCTGGGCGCGGTCCTGCTCTGGAAACTGCACTACCAGAAGGCCGAAGCGGAAGTCGAAGGCGGTCCCGACACCTCGATGTCCGCACTCTGACCCGACGGATCGGCGAACGACGCGGGGCCGGGTGATTGGTGCGCGCGTTCGCGGGGCACCCGTGGCGGGTGCCAAACGATCCGAAGGGAGTCATCGTGAACGGCGCAGACCCCCGCACCGGGCGTCCCGACATCGATCCCACCACGGCGAAGCGTGAGGAGTTGGAGCAGTTGGTCGACGACATGGAGAAGCGGGTGGAGGACGAGCGCGAGAAGAAGGGCGTTCCGGGCAACGCCGCGGAACGCGCGAAGCAGGAGCCGATCGTTCCGGACGATCAGGCGCCGGACTGAGGCGCATCCCCCGGCGATCCTGCCGCGATCGCACACTGCGGCCGACCGCCCCGCTGCCGGGACGGTCGGCCGCAGTGTGTGGGCAGGACGGGTGCGCGGTCAGGACGCGAGCAGCTCGTCGATCTGGTCGATCGCCGACCTGGACCCCTCGATCACACCCATGTCCAGCACCTTCTGCAGTGCCTCTGCGGTGTCGTAGGTCCCGACGTACGTCGCCCGCGTGCCACCGTCGTGCTCGGTGAAGGTGTAGACGTTCGTCGACACCGGCAGTTCGGGATTCGGGTTGAAGTCCTCGTCGGCGAAGCCGTCGGTGAACGAGAAGCTCCGCGGCTCGTCGACGGCCGTGACCTCCCAGTAGCCGGCGAATTTCTCACCCTCCGGGCCGGTCATGAAGTAGGTGACGCGGCCGCCGGGCGTGAGGTCGTGGTCCACCACCGTCGCGGGGAACGTCGGCGGACCCCACACCTTCTCCAGTTGACGCGGGTCGGCGTAGATCTGCCAGATCCGCTCCACCGGCGCGGCGAAGTCGGCGGTGATGGTGAGGGTGCGGGTGTCGAGATCGTGCTTGACGTCGGTAACAGGCATTGCTCAGTCCTCCCTGGTCGTGTCGAGTGCGATGAGTTCGTCGATACGTGCGATGCGACCGCGCCACACCTGCTCCAACTCGGTGAGCATCGATGCCACCGAGCGGACTGCGGCCACGTCGCCACTGGCCAACTGCTCCCGACCGCTGCGTCGCTTGGTGAGCAGGCCGGCCTTCTGCAGCACGGAGACGTGTTTCTGCACCGCGGCGAAGCTCATGTCGTACCGCGCCGCCAGTGCGGAAACGGAATGCTCCCCGGCCAGCACGCGACGCATGATGTCGCGCCGGGTGCGGTCGGCGAGCGCGTGGAACAGGGCGTCGGCCCGGTCCTCGTCGTCTCCGTTCACACCCCAAACATACAACCAATTGGTTGTATGTCAAGGCCTCGGCGTGCTCAGCATTCGAACACCGACCAGCAGATGGCGTTCCGCAACCGCTGGTCGTCGAGTACCAGCTCGCGGATCGCGTCCGGGAGTTGATCACGCTGCCACCGGCACTCCCGCCGTCCCGCGTCGTCGCTCTCACCGCTCGGAGCCGCTGCCCGGACGGCCTTGATGGCGTAGGCGGCCGCACCGAGCTCGTGCGCGGCGACGTGAGCGACGGCCCCGGCCTGCCCGGCCGCGTACGCGGCATGACGCGCCGCCCCACTCAGGTCGCGCGCCGCGCCCATCGCGTGACCACCCGCCGCCCGCGCCTGCATCATCGTGACCTCGCCCCGCACCCACGCGCGGGCGTGCTCGATCGCCTCACGCGGCCGCAAATCCTCGGGCCGGACCGACTCGAAGAGGCCGAGCACGTGTTCCGCGCACGACGCCGCCCACAGCGCGAGGAGATGGTGATCCGGATCCGTGAGAGTCCCGCCCCGGCGGATGGTCACGAAGCGAGGATCGCGGACCTTCGGCAGGATCATGGTTCGGCACCCCTGTCAGGACGAACCCCGGGCGGCGCCACCGGCGACGGTGACGCCACCCGGGTACCCGCTCAGTCGCCGAAGCGCGCGACCAGGCGTCCGGTGACCTCGTTGCGGCGCAGCCGCTCCAGACCGTCGCCGATCTCCTCGAATGCGATCGCCGTGTACGCCGGCTGGATCTCGCCGGCGAGCAACAGGTCGAAGACCTCCTCGATGTCCTGGACCGTGCCGCCGAGCGAGCCGACAAGGGTCCGGCCGAGGATGTTCGGTGTGTTGACAGTGAACGTCGGCAGGCCCAGACCGACCTGGACGACGGTGCCGCCGCGCTTGATCGCGTCGAGCGCCTTCTGCGTGGTGTCGAAGCCGGCGTAGTCGACGACGAGGTCGAAGCCCTGCCCGGCCCACTCGGAGGCGTCCCGCACGAGCCCGGTGGCACCGGCGTTCCGAGCGAGGTCCCACACCGATTCCTTGGTTTCGGCCACGTGCACCTCGGCGCCCGCGAGCACCGCCGCGCGGGCACCGATCTGGCCGAGACCGCCGAAGCCGATGACACCGACCTTCATCCCGGTCGTTGCGCGACCCTCCTTGATGATCGCGTGGTACGAGGTCATGCCCGCGTCGGTGGCGAGCGCCGCCAGCGCCAGGTCGAGCCCCTCCGGGACACGGGCGAGGTCGGGGGCGTCCGCGACGAGCTTGTCGGCGAACCCGCCGTGGGTGAACATGCCGAGCGGCGGACGCACACCGGACGAGCAGACGCCCACGACGTCGCCGATCTTCCATCCCTCGACACCCTCGCCGAGCGCGCTGATGACCCCGGCGTTCTCATGCCCCTGGGTCATCGGGTGGAACGGCATCGACTCGCCCCGCTCCATGTACATGATGTCGCTGTGACACAGTCCGGCCGCCTTCACGTCGATGACGACCTCGCCCGGACCGGGCGTCGGTTCCGGCACCTCGTTCAGCGAGATCGGCTTGCCTTCACCTTCGAACTGCCATGCCTTCACTGCTTCACCTCTTTGTGACGATCGGGCCGACCTGTTCCGGCCCACGCTATCTCGACGGTAGCCACTTAATCGGTTAAGCGTTAGTATGCGACGATGGCCAGAGGACGACGAAGCGCATCGACGAGCACCGACGCCCCGCGGGTGCGGATCCGTGACGTCGCCGCCGCGGCCGGCGTCTCCACGGCGACCGTGAGCTACGTCCTCAACGACACCCCCGGCCAGACGATCACGGGGGGCACGCGCGCCCGGGTCCGCCGGGCGGCGGCCGAGCTCGGTTACATCCCGCACGGTGTGGCCCGCACCCTGCGGGCGGGTCACTCACGGATCGTGCTGCTCAACACCGGTTCGCTGGTGGCGGGCAACAGCCTCGACAGTTTCGTCACCGGGATGTCCGACGAGCTCCGGAACCACGACCACGTCCTGCTGGTCACCACCACCCCCGGTGGTATCGATCCCTCGGTTCTCGCGGCCGTGGCGCCACGGGCCGTCCTCGATCTGACGAAGGTCGCGACGGGTACGGAGGAGGACGACCCCATCTCCGGCATCACCGAGGGCTACCACGTCGGCATGCCGTTCCACACGTTCACCCAGCTGCGCTACCTCACCGAACGCGGTCACCACCGCATCGCTGTCGTGCTCCCGGCGGCCGAGGCCGAAGGCCTGGGCCGAACCCGACTCGCGCATGCGGAACGCATCGCGGAGGAACTGAACCTGCCTCCCCTCGAGGTGGTCGCCCTCGACGCGGCCACCGAGGACCGCGGGTCCACCGCGGCGGTCCGGCACCTCGTGGAGGACACCGACGTCACGGCCGTCGCCGCGTTCGACGACGACGTGGCGCTGGCGGTGCTCGCGGCGATGCGGCGGATCGGTTACCGGGCACCGACGGATCTCGCCGTCATCGGCTTCGACGAGGGACGCCACGCCGCCCTGTGGGAGCCGCCGCTCACCACGGTGCGCATCAACGCGACCGTCTACGGTCGCCGCGCCGCCCGGATCTCGTTGGGGCTGGACGCCGGACCGTGGACCCAGCCACCGTCCGAGGTGATCACCCGGAGGACGACCTAGATTGCCTCAGGCGTCGAACTCGGCGGCGTGATCGCGTGCCCGGCCCAGCTCCGCGGCCGCTCGCCGGGCGGTCTCCTCCGCGGAGCGTCGGGCGGAGTCGGCGAACCGCCCTTCCTGCTCGGCCCGCGACAGTTCGTCGCGGAGTTCCTCCGCGCGGCGCACCGCGGTCTCGGCGCGTTCGGTGGCCGCGTCGAGGTCGGCGGCGGCGGTCCGCGCGGCGTCCTCGGCGGCCGACAGGCGCGAACGCGCCGCGCGTTCGGCCTGGGCGCGGGCCTCCCGGGCGGCGGCGTCGTCGACCGCTCGCGCCTCGGCTCGTCCCGCATCGTCGACCGGGTGCGCCGGCGGCGGCTCCCGGTCGGTGTCGGCCTCGGGCGGTGTGGGCACCGCGGCGAGGACGGCGGGCCCGAATCCGCTGTAGGACACCGCACCGAGCATCCGGCCGCGCCGCAGGTCCGCACCGATGTCGGGGTCGGCGAGGGCCGCCGACAACGACTGACCGACCTCGCGGAGCACGGACTCGGTCACGGCGTGGCCGCGCGCGGCGGCGACCTCCGCCGTCCGCTCGGTCAGGGCCGAGAGTTCGGCGCCACGCCGCTGTGCGAGCGATCGCAATTCGTCGGCACGCAAGGCCTGCTGCGCCGCGCGCAGCGCCGCGCCGAGGTCGAGCAGCCGGTCGACTCCGTCCGGGTCGGCGCGGACGAGCGCGTTCAGCGCCCACCCCGTCGTCGTGGGCTTCCGCAGTGCACCCAGTTCGCGTGCCAGCGCCTTGTCACCGGCCTCCCTGGCCCGTGCCACCGCGGCGCGGCGGGCGGCGACGAACTCGGACGGTTCGAGCCCGTACAGCTCGTCGGCGACGCTGTCGAAGTCCACGACCAATTGTGGCATCGCGCCCGTCCCCGAACGCCGTCCGTGGTCACCCGAGGACGGCGAGTGCCGATCTTGCGGCGTTGTAGCCGCACAGGCCGTGCGCGCCTGCGCCGGGCGGCGTCGCCGCCGAGCAGAGGTACACCCCGGGTATGCCGGTGGCGTAGGGGTCGAGGGCAACGCGGGGCCGGAAGACCAGCTGCCACGGATCGTTGGCACCGGTGACGATGTCGCCGCCCACGTAGTTGGCGTTGTGCACGGACATCTCGGTCGTGGACCGCACGTGGACCGCACGCACCGTGTCGCGGAAGCCGGGCGCGAAGCGTTCGATCTGCGCGGTGACGGCCTCGGTGGCGTCCCCGGTGTACCCGGCCGGGACGTGCGCGTACGCGTACAGCGGGTGCAGGTTCCCCGACGACCGCGACGGGTCCGCGAGGAACTGCTGCCCGACGAGGACGAAGGGGCGGTCCGGCATCTGACCCCGGTGCACCAGCCGCTCCGCCGCGGCGGTCTCCGCGAAGGACCCGCTGACGTGCACGGTCCCGGCACGCCGGGACGGCTCGTGCGTCCACGGCACACTGCCTTCGACCGCGTAGTCCACCTTGAACGCGCCCGGCCCGTGCCGGTACCGGCGGTAGGCCCGGGCGACACGGTCCGGCATGCGGTTGCCGGCGATCCGTGCAGCGGCGGCCGGGGAGGTGTCGAGCATGACGATGTCCGGCGCGCCGAGTTCGTCGAGCGACTCCACCCGCACCCCCGTCTGCACTGTGCCACCGTGCTTTTCGAGCAGAGACACCATCGCCGCGGCGATCGCCTGCGAGCCGCCCTCGGCGACCGGCCACCCGTAGGCGTGCGCCGCGGTGCCGAGCGCGACCCCGATGGCCGAAGACATCGGTGTGCCGAGCGGCCGGAACGCGTGTGCGGCGACACCGCCGAACAGCGCCCGAGCCTCCGGTGTCGACCAGCGGCGGGCGAGCAGTGCGGCGGGGGTCGCGGCGTAGACGCCGAATCGAGCCAACAGCAGCGGATGCGTCGGCACGTGCAGCATCGGCCGCAGGAAGTCCGCGGTGATGCCGTCGAATCGTTCGGTGAGCGAGCCGAACACGCGACGCCAGGCCGCGCCGTCGGCGCCGAGACCGGCGGCGGTGTCCGCGACCGACCGGTACGCCGCCGCCCCGCGCCCGCCGTCGAGGGGGTGGCTGTACTGCACGTGGGGCCAGCGCCACGTCAGGCCGTGGGCCCCGAGGTCGAAACGACGGCTGAACGGGGTGTCCACCGCGAGGGGATGGAAGCCGCTGCACTCGTCGTGCAGGAGCCCCCGTGACGTCAACTCGGCGGAACGGGTGCCGCCGCCGACGGCCTCCGCGGCTTCGAGCACCCGCACGGTGATGCCTTCCGCGGCGAGGGTGACGGCGGCAGCGAGCCCGTTGGGCCCGCTGCCGACCACGACTGCCTCGGTCATTCCTGAATCCTGACAACAGTTTTCGTACGTTCGACGGCGTCACCCGCCGGTGTGTAACCGGCCATCCGCCAGGTGACGGTGTGCGGGATCGGCCCGTTCGGCAGCCACGGCTGCTCCTCCACGGCGTCCCTGACGTCATAGTACCCGCGCTCGACCACACCGATCGCCGCGTCGATCACCTTGTACTCGAGGGTGGTCCGATGGATCGGCTGCGATTCGATCCACACCACCACGCACTCCCCGGGTTCGAAGTTGCAGCGTTTCTGTACCGCCGTGATCGTCTGTTCGTTGTGCAGGTGACCGTCGCCGAACTGCCATCCGACCAGAGTGGTGCAGGTGAACTCGCCCTCCCGGATCCGGTAGTTCTCCAACCGGTCCAGGTGGCGCATCACGAGCGACATCAGCGCACGCCCCTGGCTGTGCATGGTCCGCCAGGCCATCGCCTTCTGCAGGAAGATCTCGGCGACCTCCTTGCCGAACGCCGCCGTCAACTGGTCGACCTGGTTGTCGTTGTACTTGACCAGGTGCCGGTTCAGCTTGTCCTCGGCGTCGTCGCCACGGAAGGCCCACGTCGCAGAGGCCCACTTCCCAGCGTACTGGCGCATCGACGGCAGGAACGACACCAGGTCGGGCCGCAGGTTGCCGAGTATCGGGAAGGTGAGGAACGCGGCGAGGATCGCCACCAGCACCCACGGTGAGCTCGCGTCGGCGAGCGAGAATCCCTCGCCGGCCGGGAAGCCGCCGAAGATCCACGCCGCCGCGAACATGTAGAAGACGTTCCACTCCAGCGGGACGGCCAGCGGGAAGGTCGAGGTGATGGTCACGTGGAACGCGATGATGCCGACGATCGCCAGCCACGTCAGGGTCGTGTTCGTCGAGAAGAGCAGCACCACAGGAAGTCAGCTCGAGAACGGTGCCGCCGACGTGTCCGGACGCCCAGGCGACCCTGGAGGGGCGCAGGTCGTTCGGGAAGTCCCGGTACAGGGCCCGCTTGAACCGCTTCGAGGTCAGCCACGGGGTGTTGCTGAGCATCGGCGGGATCACGTTGGTGAAGTGGTGGCCGAACTTCGACACCCCGGCAAGCAGCAGGAACAGCAGCGTCGCGAGCAGCGCGAAATACACTGTGACATCCCATGTCGTGCGGTGGTCGCCCTTGGTGAACGGCACGACCCGCGGCCACGGTGGCAGCCGCAGCGTGCCGCGGCGGGTCCAGTAACGCCAGCCGCCGGTGAACGGGGTGAACTTGAAGGCCAGCGGGCCGGACGAGGATGCGTGGCCGGTGATCTCGAACTGCAACGTCCACACCATCGGCTTCTGGTAGACGATCGGTTCGCCCCACCATGCTCCGAGGTCGCCGAATCCCACTACGGGCGTGGTGAACCCGACGATCGCGACGCCGCCAACGATGTAGACGATCAGTTTGTAGACGTACAGCATGTGCAGCTTCTTCGGGCTGCCGAAGCCGTACTCGGCCCAGTGCGTGGCCAGCACGCGCATGCGTGCCGTGAACGGCGTCTCGTCATAGGTGGCCGGGTCGACGGGTGGCATGTCAGCCGTGGTGAAACACATTGTATATCATAGGTTTTCGCAGGGGCCATCGGCGCGAGGTCCGCTCGCGTGAGGTCGACGGGTGAGTGGAGGTCAGGCCGGGTGCAGCCCAGGCCGCAGACGCGGCTTGTCGATCTTGCCGACGGGATTCTTCGGCAACGCCTCGACGATCTCGATGCGCTCGGGCACCTTGACCCGGGTCAGGTGTGCTCGGCAGTGCCGGGCGAGGTCGGCGGGGGTGAGCGTGGAGCCGGGATAGAGGGACACGTGGGCGATCGGCACCTCCCCCAGGACGGTGTCGGGTCCGCCGACGACAGCGGCCTCGAGCACGTCGTCGAGTTCGGTCACGACCGCCTCGATCTCCTTGGGGTTGATGTTCTCGCCGCCGCGGATGATCATGTCCTTCAAGCGATCCACGATGCGCAGGGATCCGTCCGCGTCGAGGATGCCGACGTCGCCGGTGAGACCGAGGTGCGCCGACATCGTCGACGACATCGCCTCCACGTGGGAGTGGTCGAGCATGACGCCCTTGGGCCTTCCGGTGGATCCGCTGGTGTAGATCACCAAACTCAGCTCGTCACCGGTCAACTCGACCGCATCGGGGCCCTCTCCGGTGCGCGCGAGTTCGTCCACGGCGATGCTCGGGCGGCCCCCGGTCGGGGCGCCCGCGCTCCCGCTCCGCCTTGCCGATTCGGTACTTACACCCGAAGGCCGCACGGTGTACTACGACGACGACGGAGTGGCGGTGGTGTCGGTGCTGGTGAAGGACCTGGCCGCCACGCGGGCCTGGGTCGGTGAGGTGCTCGGCCCGATGGCCGCCGACACCGAGGCCGAGCGGATGCGCGAAACGCTGCGCGTCTTCCTCCGGACCGGGGGCAGCTTTGCGCGGACGTCCGAAGCGCTTGTACTGCATCGGAACACGGTGAGGGTCGAGCCGGTAACCGGTGCCCGCCGCGAACTCCGCGCCGGACACGGAGTGGCCCGCCAGTACCCGGTGCACGAGAGTCGACGTGGTGCTGGCGGTCTTCTCGATCATGGCCCACCGCTCCTGCTCGTGCGCTTCCAGCACGACCCGGGTGATCCAGTCGACGTAGCGGTGCATCCAGCCGGCGAGGTGATGGAGCAACTGCAGTTGCAGCGCGGGCCGGCAGTCCAGCTGCTGGATCTCCTCGAAGACGTTGGCCGGCAGGTCGTCGGAGCCGATGTGGTGTGCCCGCCACAGCGCCGCGGCGGGCACACCGGCCCGGGCGAGTCGGATCGCGTACTCGGTTGCCGCAGTAGTCGGTTGGACGTGCTCGAGCGGGATGTCGTTGCGCAGCATGTGCAGGATGGTGGAGATGTTGCCCTCCACGCCGGCGCGCAGCATGTTCGTCAGTTCGGGGTCGTCGAGGTCGACGATCGCGGCGTCCATGCTGTCGTTGATCTCGGCGAATCGCTGCTGGAGACGGTCCCGGCGATCGCGGCGAGGGCCAGCACCTCCTCGGCATCCGGGGAGTCTGGCGGAACGAGGCGACGCCCCGGCACGCCGTTCACCGACCGCCTCGCGGAATCGACCGGATGCCCCGCGTGGTGACGCCCCTTTCGAACGGTCCTGCGCGGCGAGTATCGACCACCGATGCTCGCCGCCGCAACGACCGACCCCGCTCCGGACGGCACGGCGGCGGCCGAACTTCGTCCACGGTGCCGCAGAATGTGGTGTCGTGACTCCAGTGGACGAAGTGGCGCCGAACGTGTTCTGCGCCGCCGGGACGGACGTGAACGTGGTGATCCTGCGGGACGGGGATGCCCTGACCCTGATCGACGGCGGCTATCCCGGTGACGTGGCCGCGGTCGAAGGTGCCATCCGGTCGCTGGGTCACCGCCCCGAGGACGTGCAGGGCATGCTGCTCACCCACGCGCACATCGACCACATGGGTGCGATCGTCTCGTTCCACGAGCGCTACGGGATTCCGGTGTTCACCGATCCGACCGAGGTCGCCCACGCGCGGCGGGAGCACCTCGAGCAGGCCACGGCCAAGGACTTCCTCCCGATGCTGCACCGGCACGGGGTGCTGCCGTGGTTGCTGCGCGTCGCCCGCGCCGGAGCGACGAGGCACCTCTCCGTCCGGGAGCCGCACGCGTTCCCGTCGGAGGGTCCGCTCGACCTACCCGGCGCCCCGGTCCCCGTCGCGACGCACGGCCACACGTCCGGACACGCGGCCTTCCACCTGCCGCAGCACGGCGTGATCGTCACCGGCGACGCCCTGGTCACGGCGCATCCGCTGTCGAAGGTGCGCGGCCCGCAGCTGCTTCCGCCCGTCTTCGACCACGGAAAGACCGACACCCTCGCCGCTCTCGACCGGCTCGCGACGCTCGATGCACGGACACTCGTCCCCGGGCACGGTCCGGTGTTGTCCGTGCCCATCTCCGCGGCCGTCGACGAGGCGCGCGAGCGGGCAGGCGGGCGCTGAGAGCTGCGGCGACTCAGCGTCCCCGCGTGGTCGAGCCGCCGCCGCTCAAGGCCTGCGTGACGAAGCTCCGGAACGCCCACGCCAGCGCGTCGTGGGATCGGCGGGTGCCGCTCTCGTAGCCGACCAGCAGGTACATCGCGATCGTCGCGTACCGTTCGGACTGCTCGCGGTCGCCGATCGCCTCGTAGTACGCGTCCTCGATGAACTGCCTGCGTTCCTCGTCGGCCTGGACCTGGATCGCCTCGACCTCCGGGTCGTGGGCGGCCCACACGCGGATGGCGGCCTCGGATTCGTGCGGCAGGTGCAGGCCGATGTCGATGAGGGCCTCGAGCCGCTGCACCGGGTCGGTGATCTCCCGGGCCTGCCGGATCAGCCGGTCGCTCTGCTCCTCGCGCCAGTAGCGGATCAGGGCCGACGTGTACTCGGCCCAGTTCGGGAAGGCGTGGTAGAAGGACCCGGTGGTCGCGCCGACGGCGTCGCACACGGACGCCAGCTTCAGCCCGGCGTGTCCCTGCCTGCCGAGGACCGCGAGCCCGGCCTCGAGGTAGCGCAGCTGGGCGCCCCGCGAGGGCGCCGACTTCTTCCCGTCTTCGATGGCCACGCTCCCCTTCTACCAGGTCCGGGCCCCGTGGCGCCCGGCGCGGGAGACCGGGAATGTGACCCCTTGCACAAAACAATAACTCGACTTACGCTCGCTTCACGATCGATGGAGGAGACTGACGTGAGCAAGTCCAACCGCAACCTCGGCCTGGATCCCGAAACGCAGTACGTCGAGATCAACCGGAACCTGGCCACCTACGAGTTCCCGTGGGACATCAACCAGGCGTTGAGCTTTGCCCTCTTCCGCACCTACGCGGTCCCGAGCATCGGCCGGCTGCTCGGCCGGACCGGGGCATTCACCGAGGAGACCCAGAAACGCTACGACGACACCGCGATCCTCCTCGAGGTGCCGCTGCTCGAAGGGTTCGACAGCGAGAACGGCAAGGCCGCGGTGCGGCGCATCAACCAGATGCACCGGATGTACGACATCTCCAACGAGGACTTCGTCTACGTCCTGTCCACCTTCGTCGTGGTGCCGAACCGCTGGATCCAGCAGTTCGGCTGGCGCCGCCTCACCGACGCGGAACTGCTCGCCACGGTCCGCTACTACCAGGCCCTCGGCCGGCACATGGGCATCAAGGACATCCCCGCCACCTACGCCGAGTTCGAAACGCTGATGGACGGCTACGAGGACGCGCACTTCGCCTTCGACCCCGACGCCCGACGCGTCGCGGACGCCACGCTCGACCTGCTCGCCTCGTTCTATCCATCCTTCGCCAAGCCCGTCCTCGACGTCTTCAGCCGCGCGCTGATGGACGATGCGCTGCTCACGGCGTTCCGGCTGCGTGATCCCGGCCCGCGGATTCGTGCCGTCTCGGAGAGGGCACTGAAGCTGCGCGCCCGGCTGGTCGCCCTCCTCCCGCCGCGACGCAAGCCCCGCCATGTCTTCGACATGCCCCGAATCCGTTCCTACCCCAACGGCTTCGACATCAGGGAGCTGGGCACGTTCGTGCCGGGGTGTCCGGTGCACCGCGCCGCCGGGCCCGCCTAGGTCCCGGACACCGCCCGCTGACGCGGCGGCTCACCGCGAGTCGACCTCGTCGTCGCGGCTCGCCGCGCTCCGGCCCGGCTCGGCGGGTCGCGCACCGAGCGCGGTCATGGCGGCGACGCCGGACACCGGCCCCAGCACGAGGATCACGAACGCGTAGCGCCAGCCCACCACGTCGGCGGCGACCGGGACGAGTTGGATGGTCACGACGGTGAGCAGGAATCCGATCGCCGTCTGCGCGGTGAGTGCCGTCCCCACGAACTGCCGGTCCGCGGTCTCGCTGAGGGCGGTGGAGAAGACACCCGAGTCCGCGATGACGGCCGCTCCCCAGACGAGGAGGATCGGCACCAGCGCGGCGGTGGGTGCAGTGAAGAACAGCGGGGACAGCACGCAGCACGTGCCGCTGACGGCCAACGCGGACGCCGCGGTGGGCGCCCGGCCGACACGATCCGAGGCCCACCCGCCGAGCAGGCACCCGACCGTACCCGCGAGACCGATTGCGGCGAACACGATCACGCTCGCCGACGCCGACGACGGCTCCCCCCTCCCCTCGCGCCCTGCGAGGACGAACATCGACAGCCACGTCCACAGTGCGTAGAGCTCCCACATGTGCCCGTAGTACCCGATGTTGACCAGACGGGGGCCGCGACGGCGGAACATGGTGACGACGTACTTCGGGTCGAGAGTGATTGCCCGCAAATCGATCTGGGGTCCCGGACGGATAGCGACGAGCGCGATCAGCGCACCGATCGCGGTGAGCGCCGCCGCGACCGCCAGCACCGCCCGCCACGGCAGCGGGCCCAGCCCGTTGATCAGATGCGGCAGCGCCGAACCCAGCGTGAGCGCACCGATGAGCACCCCGAACGCCCGACCCCGGTCCCGCGCCGTCGACCACGACGCCATCAGTTTCATGCCAACCGGGTAGACACCGGCGAGGAGGACGCCGGTGAGAAATCGCAGCGGGACCGCGACCGCGGGACCGTGGGCGAACACCGCGAGCACCGCGGTGCACGCGGCGGCCCCGAACGCGCTCACCGCGAGCAGACGGTGGGGCGACAGACGATCTGCGAGGTTGAGCACGGTCGAGGTGAGCGCGCCCACCACGAACCCGATCTGCACCGAGGCCGTCAACCACACCGCGGCGCCCGATCCGATTCCCCACTCCGCTCGCAGGCTCGGTGTCACCGCCGTCGCCGAGAACCAGACGCACAGCCCGAGGACCTGCACCAGCGCGATCAGTGCCCGTTGGCGATTCTGCGGAGAGATCAACATCGGAAACTCCCGGTTGACGGCCGTGCGAGCGCGAGGTCGGTGTGCACGGCATCGCATCCGGTCCCCGAGGCGGGATGCGTGAACGAGGCCCTGTGGCGCCGGTTCTCCGTCGTCGGCTCCCCTCGTTCGGGTCGGCGCTGCGTCACGCACGTACGACTGAGTGAACGTCCCGCGCCGAGCGATGTCAACGAGGGGTTTCGGGCAAGTGGGGGCCTCGGTCGGGCAATCGCTCCGAGGTGCAGATGGACGTGGTCGGCGTCGTCGCCGAGTCCCGGGTGTTGGCGAGCCGGGGACGGCGGTGCAAGTCTTCCTCTCATGAAAGTCCTACCGTGCGGCGACCGAGCCTTCCTGATCGAGCTGGCGAACGTCGACGAGGTCCTCCGTTACCACGCGAGCCTGCAGGCCGCGGACATCGACGGAATCACCGATCTGGTCCCCGCGGCCCGCACCATCTTCGTGCAGATCGACCCCGACCGGGCGGACCTTCGCCAGGTGGTCGGCGCCGTGCAGGTCATGGACCTGGCCCCGGTACCGACGCCGGAAGAGACGCAGGTGGTCGACATTCCGACCCGATACGACGGTCCCGATCTCAGCGGACTGTCGGACCTGCTGGGTCTGACACCGAACGACCTCGTCCGGCGCCACACCTCCCAGCTGTGGACGGTCGCGTTCACCGGATTCGCACCCGGGTTCGCGTATCTGGTGGGTGCGGACGCACCGTTCGACGTGCCGCGACTCGAGGTGCCGCGGCTGGAGGTTCCGGCGGGCGCCGTCGCCCTGGCCGGACCCTTCACCGGAATCTATCCGCGGTCGTCACCGGGCGGATGGCAGGTGATCGGAACAACGGAGGTCCGGATGTGGGACCTGGAGCGCACTCCGCCCGCACTGCTGAGCGCCGGCGATCACGTTCGATTCGTCGAGGTGTCCTGATGCACGCACCGTCGTTCCTCGTGCGCGCCGCCGGCCCGCTCGCGACCCTGCAGGATCTCGGTCGGCCCGGGATGATCGCAATGGGTGTCGGTGTCTCCGGCGCCGCCGACCGTGCGAGTTTCACGCTCGGGAACCGTCTGGTCGGCAACTCCGAGAACGACACGGGCATCGAAGCGACGTTGGGGGGCCTGACCGTCGAAGCCGTCGCCGACCTGACGGTCGCTGTCACCGGGGCGCCCTGCGACAGCCGCCGCAACGGGGTCCGAGTCGGACACAACTGCGTGATCCACCTGACGAAGGGAGACGTTCTGGCCCTCGGCATTCCGACGGCGGGTCTGCGCACCTACCTGGCGGTGCGTGGCGGAATCCGGGCCGAGAAGGTCCTGGGCTCGAGCGCGACCGACATCCTCTCCGGGCTGGGCCCGAGGCCGTTGGCGGCCGGCGACCTGCTCACCGCCGGGCCCCACACCCACGACCTCCCGGACGTCGACTTCGCACCGGTCGCCGAAATGGACCCGGATACCGTTCCACTGCTCCTGCACCTCGGTCCGCGCCACGAGTGGTTCCAGGACGAGGCGCTCGCGTTGCTGTTCTCGGCGAGTTGGGACGTCACGGCGGACAGCAACCGCGTCGGAATGCGGCTGGCGGGGCCGACACTGAAACGCTCCCGCACCGAGGAACTCCCCAGCGAGGGGATGGCGAACGGTGCCGTGCAGGTTCCCGCGTCCGGCCAACCGATCCTCTTCCTTCCCGATCATCCGGTCACGGGGGGATACCCGGTGATCGGTGTCGTCGACAGCGGCGACATGGATCGGGCGGCGCAGATCCGGCCGGGGCAGCGAATCAGATTCGTCCGAGCACGGCTGCCGTCGACCGGAAACCGCCCCTGACCACCTCCACGACCCGTGCGCCCACGAGAACGGCCGATGTCGATCCACCCCCTGTTGGGATCGACATCGGCCGTCTCGCACCGGCGGTGGTCGTGCACGGCCGGTGGATGCGCAGCCCCGGCGCCTCTTCGGTGGCCCGGAGCCGACGATCTACGGATAGTTCGGGTTGTTGTTCTCCGGGATCTCGATGCTGATCGGCCGCAGCTCCGACATGTAGAGCAGGACGAACTGGCGCAGCAACTCGTCGAAGGTCCAGTAGGCCTCCGGGGCCAGCGGCAGCGGGAGCAGGCCCTCGCGAACCTGGACGTACGGTCCCCACGAGACGTCGAGCAGCGTGCCCCACACCGGCTCCCGCGGGATGTTCAGCCAGTTGGCGATGTCGTCGCCGAGCGTGAACCGGGTCAGCGCCCCGAGGATGGGCCGGCTCAGGAGCGTGAAGTCGAGGCCCGCCCCGAGGTCGAGGAGGATGTCGGCGAGCTTGATGCCCTCCGGCGTCGGCGCCAGGATCGGGTCCAGCACCTCCCGGGCCTGGGATTCCGCCTCGTCCCACGAGGCCGGGATGTACTGGTCCTCGATGCCGAGCATGTGCGCGCTGACCTGCCACGAGTGGAGGAACCCTTCGGATTCGTCGGCGGCGATCGGGACGCCCCACGCCTTCAGGGTGCGCATGACGGTCGTGGGCAGGCTGTGCCAGGTGACCATCATGTCCCGCTGGCTGATCGGCACGTCCTCCGGCGCCATGTGAGTCCAGTGTGACGACTTCTGCAGGAGGTGACGCACCGCCGCGTGCACGAGTCGCGTCTTCACGGCGGTCACGATCATCTCGCCGTCCTCGCGGTAGGCGTCACGGGAGCCGATGTCGTAGCCGAGCTTCGCGGTGCGCGAGATGCGACGCTTCATGTTCGCGCCGCCCTTCGAGTAGTACACCGCGAGAGCCTCTTTCGGGATGACGGTGCTCATCATCCCGCTGGCGAAGCCGTACAGGACACCGAGATACGTTCCCCGCTTCTCGTTGAAGCGCACGGCCGCCTCGAGCTTGCCGCGATCGGCCCACCCGGGGAGCTGCCGGGCTCGGTCGAGGAAGTCCCGTAGATCCGCCGGAAGCCCGTCCGGCAGGGGCTGCCCGTTCGTCTTCCACGTCCGCAGCAACTCGTTGACCTTCGGTACGTCACCCCGGTCGAGGAGCGACGCCACCAGCGGGTCCGCCTCGGTGTCCCACACCTGTGTCGGGTCCACACCGCTTCCGGTGCCCGACACGGATCCGGCCGGCGACCATCGCCACGGTTGCGCGGCGGCGGTCGCGGGTGCGGCGAGCGCAACCGCACCGAGCGCCCCCAACACGCCACCGGCCTTCATCACGTCCCTCCTGCTCAGCTTCTCCATCTGGTCGCTCCCCTCAACGTCCGTCGGATGTAACACACCGGATGATGCAATGAAACAATGTCCGTTCCCTTGTAACATCAGAGCACACAAGTGGCGCCGGTCACAAGCAAACGGGTGCGACGGTAGAGTCGAGCACCTCAGGAGGAACCGTGGAACCTGCGCCGCCCGACGCCACCCCGTCCGGTCCGTCCCTGCTCGAACGCGCGTACCTCGACGCCCTCGAGCAACCCGACGAGGACCCCACTCGCGCACGGGTGCTCGATGCCGCGTACGAGCAGTTCTGCCGGATGGGCATCCAACGCTCGTCGATGGAGGAAGTGGCCCGCCGGGCCAAGTTGTCGCGGATCACGCTGTACCGGAAGTTCGACACCAAGGACGCGCTGGTCGATCAGGTGATCCTGCGCGAATTCCGGCGGTACTTCACGCGTTTCCTCCACGACATCTCGTACGCCGAGACCGCCGCCGATCGGGTCGTGCTCGGCTTCGTGAGCTCGCTGCGCGCCATCCGCACCAACCCGCTGATCGGCGGGCTGCTGGATACCGAGCCGACGCTGCTCGCCGGGTCCATCGTCGGCAGCGACGGCCGGATGCTCGCCGCCGTGCGTCAGTTCGTCACCGGCCAGCTTCGCCGGGAACAGCAGGCGGGCACCATCTCGGGCGATCTGAACACCGAGCTGGTGGCCGAGATGATGGTGCGGGTGTCCGCGTCGTTCCTCACCATCCCCAGCCACATTGTCGACCTGGACGACGATGCCCAGTTGGCTTCGGTCGCAAGGCAGTTCCTGGTTCCGATGTTGGGGACGCCGACCTGATCCGGTCGGTCCCGACACCCGTCACGAGACGCGCAGCCGCCGGAGTCCGAAGAGCGCTACGCCGACCGCGATCACCGCGAGCCCGGCGGCCACCGACGCGAACGGCAGGGCGAACGCCAGCACCAGGCAGCCGAACAGACCGACCACGGGGACGACGCGCGCCGGCCGCCCCTCGGCGGGAGCCAGGGTCCACGCCGACGCGTTGGCGACGGCGTAGTACAGCAGCACCCCGAACGACGAGAACCCGATGGCCGCGCGGACATCGGCGAACGCCGCGACCAGCGCCACGACCGCCCCGACGGCCAGCTCGGCCCGATACGGGACCCCGAAACGG
The DNA here is from genome assembly GCF_042879035.1 of Rhodococcus sp. NPDC003318. NCBI lineage: Bacteria > Bacillati > Actinomycetota > Actinomycetes > Mycobacteriales > Nocardiaceae > Rhodococcus > Rhodococcus sp. NPDC003318. The sequence continues at coordinate 63,881 of NZ_JBIAOU010000010.1, forward strand.
GGATGCACGGCGGCCAGCACGCCGGGCAGGTGACGGTCCCGGGCCATCGCCAAGGTGGTCCGGGAGACGCCGAGGATCAGCGCGAGCAGGGATCCCAGCGCGGCCGCCACCGCACCGACTCGCACGACCGGCTCGAGCCAGTCCGCGCCGGCGGCCCGAACCGCGTCCGACAGCGGCGCACTCGACGATGCCAGTTCCTGCGGGCCGAGGACGACGAGGGTCGCCACCGCGACCGCCGTGTACACGACGAGCGCGACGCCGAGCGCCCAGAAGATCGCGCGTGCAATGGTGCGGGCCGGGTCCCGCACCTCCTCGCCCAGCGTCGCGATCCGCGCATATCCCGCGAAGGCGAAGAACAACAGCCCGGCCGCCTGGAGCACCCCGCCACCGGTGATGTCCGCTCCCCACTGCAGGCGCGCGACCTCGGCGGCGTCCGACGTCAACGACACGACGACGACGGCGGCGAGGACCGCCAGGACGAACGCGACGATCGCCCGGGTCAGCCACGCCGACTTCTGCACGCCCGTGTAGTCGACTGCCGTCAGCGCCACGACGGCCGCAACGGCGACGGCGTGCGCATGCTGTGGCCACGCGTACAGGCCGACGGTCAACGCCATGGCGGCGCAGGACGCGGTCTTGCCGACGACGAAGGCCCAACCCGCGAGGTAACCCCAGAACTCGCCGAGCCGCTCCCGCCCGTAGACGTACGACCCCCCGGACGCCGGGTACCGTGCCGCCAACCGGGCGGACGAACCGGCGTTGCAGTAGGCCACGACCGCGGCGATCGCCAGACCGATCAGCAACCCGGATCCCGCGGCGTGCGCGGCGGGGGCGAGTACGGCGAAGATGCCGGCGCCGATCATCGCTCCCAGCCCGATCACGACGGCATCGCCGGTTCCGAGCCGCCGAGCGAGTTGCGGCTGTTCGCCTGCGTTCGGGACGGCGGGGTCGGTGCCGGGCACGGGGAACTCCCTGTCGATCGATGGCTACGCGTAGAACCGGAAGTACACCAGCGCGCCGACCGCGACGTACCACGCGATCAGTGGCACCAGGTGATTTCCCCTGGCGGCCACCACTTCTGCCCGCAGGGGACGAGAGAAGGTGCCGTGGTGCAGATTTCGGAGGGTGACGTACCAGAAGACCGGGATGGTCACGGCCCACACCACCATGCAGTAGGGGCACAGGGCCCCGATCACGTAGAGGCTCTGCGCGATCAGCCAGTGGATGAACACCACCGCGAGCGTCACACCGATCTGCAGGCCCGTCCAGTACCAGCGGGCGAAGCGCGCACCGGCGAGCAGTCCGGCACCGGTGGCCGTGACCACCGAGAACCCCACGATGCCCAGCAGCGAGTTGGGGAACCCGAACACCGCCGCCTGCCACGTGGACATCACCGAGCCGCAGTTGAGGACCGAGTTGATGCTGCAGGACGGCGTGTACGTCGCGTCGGCGGCGAGTTCGAACTTCTCGACTGTGAGCACGAACGCGGCGAGCAGACCGACCGCGCCGCCGACCAGCAGCAGCCACGGCAGCAGCCGGTCGAACGGCGCGCTGTCGCCGACATCGGTCACGGTGGGTGAATCGGAGGAGCTGACCACGTCACCACAGTAGCCATGCCGGCGGGGAACCATGCCGGTCCGGAACCGTGCCGGTGCGGAACCGTGCCGGTGCGGGTCAGCGCCCGGGCACCACGGAGATCGTCCCCGTGCACACGGCGCGCTGGGTGTTGACGAACCACCAGCCGGCACCGGTCTCGACGGTGACGGTGAACGAGACGGCGCCGGTCCCGGTCCAGGTGCGGTTGATCGGGATGCCCGGCTTCTGCTGCCACGCCGCCTCGTCGCTGACGCTGTGACCGGACGCGCCGGTCGTGGTGTTGGTCCAGTCGACGAGCACCCGGGACCCGTACCAGTTGAGCCCGATGCTGGGGATGAGCCCACCCGGCGGTGCAGGAAGCTCGTTGTTGCCACTGAGCAGGATCGCCGGCTCCAGCCCGGCCCCGCCCGGCGGCAGCGACTCCCCCGACGACGCGGTCACGGTCCACGTGAAACGTGGCGCCCAGAAGAGCGGGTTCGCGCTCCCGCACGTCATGGTCGTCGACGTCGGCGGCGCCGGCTGCGCGTTCGCGACGGCGGCTCCTCCCGTCAGCGTCGCCACGGCGACACCCCCGGCCGCGAATGCCGTTGCGCATGCACGACTCACCATCCGATTGCTCATGATCACTCCTCTTGGTTGATACCGCGAGAACCGTGACGTCCTCCCCACTCCTGACCATCGCCCGGCGCAGCGCGTTGTGTTACCGATCACCGACGCGCCCCGGCCGCGGCGAGAGCCGGACGCCGGCTCGTCACGCCGATCGCCGTCATGCCGTCGACACCTGTGACCAGCGCGATCACCGGTCCGTGTAGGACCGCTCGGCGCTGGGTATGCCAGTAGGCGTGGCCAGGTCGTCGCACTTGGCTCTTTCGTCCGCGAACCCGCGGCACGAAGCACGCGCTACACAGCCGAGGAGGCAGAATGAGCGCCATCGACAAGGCGAAGAACAAGGCCGAAGAGGTCGCAGGCAAGGCCAAGGAGAAGGTCGGTCAGGCGACCGGGGACAAGGACACGGAAGCCGAAGGGCATGCCGACCAGTCCAAGAGCAATCTGAAGCAGGCCGGCGAGAAGGTCAAGGACGCCTTCAAGGACTGACCCGCGCGGCGGTCGATCGGCACCGGCTCATGCGCTGGTGCCGATCGCCTGTCCGCGGCGAGTCCGTTCGGCAGCGCCGATCGCTCCCGCTACCTCAGCCGGCGCGCAGCGAGTCGGCCGAGCCGCCGGCGATCTCGACCGGCTTGTGGGCGAGGACGCGGAAGACGATCCCGCCGCGGCCCGTCCGCTGCACGTCGTCGACGGTGAAGCCGGCGTCGCGCAGGTACGGGACGGGATCCCGCGTCAGGTGATCCGCGTCGAGCAGCACGGCCAGCGGTTCCACGGCCCGCATCACCACGCGCACAATGCTGTTCGTCGACGGACCGTGTTCGGCGAGGACGATGCGACCTCCCGGGACGAGCACCCGGTACGCCTCGGCGCTCGCCCGACCCGGATCGGGGATCGTGCAGTACGTGTAGGTGGAGACCACGGTGTCGACGGAGGCGTCCGGCAGGTCCAGCGCCTGCACGTCACCCTGCCGCAACTCGATCCGGTCGGCGTCGACGACCTTGGCACGCGCGAGGTCCAGCATCTCGCTCGACAGGTCGACGCCCACGACACTGGTCACGTCGTCCCCGTACAGCGCCAGGTTCAGCCCGGAGCCGACGGCGATCTCGAGTACCCGGCCCCGAGCGTGCGAGACCGCCCACTCCCGGGCCGGGCCGAGGACCAGCTTCTCGACCCGCGTCATCTGCCGCTCGTAGTGTCGCGCGAGGCGGTCGAACACCCGCTCGACCTTGTCGTTGTCGACCTCGCCCACGCTCAGCCCTTTCGTCCCGCCGGGTACCGGACGACTACCACACTGCCACCATGCCGCCGCCCGCGGAGGAAGTTCTCCGCACCGACAACCCGGCCGGTCAGTAGTAGACGGGCCCCGGGACGCCACCGCCGGCGGCGACGGCGTCGCCGGTGATCGCGACGCCGCGCGGCGACGCGAGGAACGTCACCACGTCGGCGACCTCGGACGCGTCGAGCAGGCGTCCGATCGAGTTCGCGACGAGGCGCTCCTCGAGTTCGGCCACCGGCACCCCCTCGGCCTCCGACTGCGCGTCGAGCCGTTCGACGAGGCGCTCGGTGCGGGTCAGACCCGGGTGCACGACCGTCACGTTGATCCCGTGCGGCCCCAGTTCGTCGGCGAGGTTCTTCGTCAGCGCCGCGACACTCACGTTCCGGACGGTCTGTGCGATCGAATTCGCTTGCCGCGCACCGAGTCCGCTGATGTTCACGATGCGTCCCCAGCCCTGGTCGATGAAGTGCGGCGCGACGGCCCGCGCGGTCCGCAGGTAGCCGAGGACCTTGATCTCCACCTCCTCGCGAACGAGATCGTCCGTGGTCGAGGCGAAGTCGTGCGGCTTGCCCGAACTCCACGGCGTCGCCGCGGAATTCACCAGGATGTCGACGCCGCCGAGCTCGTCGACCGCCGTCCGCACGAGGGCGTTCACGGACTCCTCGTCGCCGGTGTCGGTGGGGACACCGATCACCCGTCGTCCGGTCTCCTGCGAGAGCTCCTTCGCGGCGAGGGCGAGCGCTTCCGCGCCGCGGGCCGCGAGTACCACGTCCACGCCTTCGAGCGCGAGACCACGCGCCACCGCGCGCCCGATGCCGCGGCTGCCGCCCGTCACGATCGCCCGCTTGCCACTCAATCCGAGATCCATGTGCCCATCCTGCTCGTCGTCGATACCTGCTCGCCGAACGTAGAGCACCCCCGACGGAAGGTCACTTCTTCAACTCGAGCTGAGGGCAACGCCGCCGACACCCCTACGCCTGCGCCCACTCCCACACTGTTCTCCTCGTTGTGCAACGGTCATTCCACTATGTGTTGGAACGGTCGGTTCACAACAAGGAGGAGTGACCATGGTGACCGCAGGCCTGATCCTCGCCGCACTCGCGGCCGCGCTGCACGTCTACATCTTCGTGCTCGAATCGCTCAGGTGGACGGCGCCGCGCACCCGCGCGACGTTCGGGACCACCGAGGCCGAGGCGCTCGCCACCAGGGAACTCGCGTTCAACCAGGGCTTCTACAACCTCTTCCTGGCGATCGTCACGGTCGTCGGGGTGGTCGCGGCCGCGATCGACGCGACCGCGGTCGGCGCCGCACTGGTCTTCGCGGGTACCGGGTCCATGCTGGCCGCGGCCCTGGTGCTGCTGGTCTCGTCCCCCGACAAGGCCCGCGCCGCGATCACCCAGGGCACACTGCCCCTGCTCGCGGTCGCCCTGCTCGCGGTCGGACTGGTGTTCTAGAGGGCGTCGCGGGTCAACGGCTCGGCACGGTCGAGCGGCAGCCGGGCCGGCCGGCGGCGGTGGGGCGGTTCAGGCGGCGAAGGTGACGTGCGCCTGCGTCTTCCCGAGTACCGTCCGACCGCCGTGGGTGACGGTGACGTCGAGCCGGGCCGTGCGGGACGCGGCGTCGAGCCGGGCCACCTTCACCGACACCGACAGGTCGGCGCCGTCGATCGCGTCGACGACCACCGGACGCGTGAACCGGGTCTCGTACGAGGTCACCGCGGTGGGGTCGCCGATCCAGTCGACCACGACCTGCAGTGCCAGACCCGCGGTGAGCATGCCGTGCGCGAGGACGCCGGGCAGGCCGACCGCGGCCGCGACGGCGTCGTTGTAGTGGATCGGGTTCGTGTCGCCGGAGGCACCGGCGTAGCGGACCAGGTCCTCACGCGTGACGGTCAGATCGGCCTTGGCGACGACCTCGCCGAGTTCGAGTCCGGCGAAGGTCGGGGCTGCTGCGGCGCTCACGCGTCTTCTCCTCGGACGAGCAGGGTGGAGGTGATGGTGGCGACCGGACCCGCCTCGTCGCGGATGTCGAAGACCGCCGTCAGGATCGCGTTGCCCGCCCGTTCGGTGACGTCCGTGATGGTCAACGTGGTGGCCAGGTCGTCGCCGGCGACGATCGGCCGGTGGTGCTCGATCTTCTCCGATCCGTGCACCACGCGGCTCGGCTCGAGCCCGAAGTCGACCAGCTGGAGGATCGCCTGTCCCTGCATCACCGACGTGAACGTGGTCGGTGCGACGACATCGGCGAATCCGGCGGCCCGCGCGGCGTCGACGTCGACGTGCAGCGGGTTGCCGGACCGGAGGGCCCGCGCGAAATCACGGACCTTCTCTCGTCCGACGAGGTAGTTCTTCGGCGGGAACGTCTTCCCGGCGAGGGCGGGGATGAGCACTGGCATCACAAGATCATAACGATCGACGCCATTTCCGGTCGGGCAGGACCGCCCCCGGCGACCGCGGCTACTCCGTGACCGTCACCGTGCACACGGTGAACCGGCGCTCGGGGTGCGTGAAGCCACCTTCGTCGCACTCGTCGACGCCGGTGACACCCTCGACGATCGCCGTGGCCCGCTCGACCTGTGACGCGGTCGGATCCGTGCAGTCGACGCGGAGCGGTTCCTCGTCGCCGTCCGGCACGCTCATGCAGCCGCCGATGACCCAGTCGATGTCCAGGCACAGCGCACCCTGCTCGACGGACCCGAACGTCTCGTAGTAGACCTGGTCCGAATCGGACGGGCACTGCGCGTTCTCGGACGCCTTGCCGATCACCTTGTAGTTCGAGTCCGCGCTCCCGCACGCCGCGTGCTCGATCTCGGCCGCCGACACCGTTCCGCCGAGTCGCACGCAGTCGCCGACGTCGGCGCGGAAGTCCGTCGAACCGCCGCCGTCCCCGACGTCCTGGCCGACGATCGTCGAAACCTGCGCCGCGGCAGTGCCTTCCACTGTCTGCGACCCGCACGCCGCGGTCGCGAACGCGAGAACCGCTCCGATGACCACCCCGGCCACCCGTACCGACACTCCCCTCGCCGCCACAGCCATCTCCGCCTCCGCACGCCGTCTCCGCACCCGGCGCGACGCCGGACCGTGTTCATCCTCTCCGATGCACCCGGCCCGGTGCGCACCGCCCGTCGGGGCGCTCGGACCCGGACGTTCCTGCCCCGCCCCTGACGAGCAGGCCTATTTAACGTTCGCTAATCTGTGGACGGTGTGTCGACACCGCGCACCGAGACGAATCGGAAAGGCGATCATTCGATGACAGGCCCGCTCGCAGGACTCAAGGTGCTCGAACTCGCCGGCATCGGCCCGGCCCCGCACGCCGCGATGATCCTCGGCGATCTCGGGGCCGACGTGGTTCGCGTCGAGCGCCCGTCCGGCGGACTCGACGTCATGGACGGCAAGCCCGACCATCTGCTGCGCAACCGGAGGTCGGTCAGCGCCGACCTCAAGACCGAGGAGGGCAGGTCGCGGGTGCTGGCCCTGGTCGCCGCGGCCGACGTCCTCGTCGAAGGCTTCCGGCCCGGCACCGCGGAACGGCTGTGCCTCGGCCCCGAGGACTGCGCGGCGATCAACCCGCGACTCGTCTACGCCCGGATGACGGGCTGGGGCCAGGACGGACCGCTCAGCGCACGGGCCGGCCACGACATCAACTACATCTCCCTGACCGGCGCGCTGCACGCGATCGGCACCGCGGACGGCAAGCCGGTGCCGCCGCTGAATCTGGTCGGCGACTTCGGCGGTGGATCGATGTTCCTGCTCGTCGGGATCCTGTCCGCGCTGTGGGAGCGGCAGCGGTCCGGCACCGGTCAGGTGGTCGACGCCGCGATGGTCGACGGCGCCAGCACCCTGATGCAGATGATGTGGGCGATGCGCGGCGTCGGCGCGTGGAGCGACGACCGCGGCACCAACCTGCTCGACGGCGGTGCCCCGTTCTACGACACCTACCGCTGCGCCGACGGCGGCGCGATCGCGGTCGGCGCCATCGAACCCCAGTTCTACGCACAGCTCCTCGACGGACTGGGACTGGACGCGGCGGACCTGCCCGACCAACTCGACCGGGAGCGCTGGCCGGAACTCCGGAAGCTGTTCGCGGACACCATTTCCCGCCACGATCGCGACCACTGGGCGCGGGTCTTCGCCGATACCGATGCCTGCGTGACGCCGGTGCTCGCGTTCGGCGAGGTCGCGGCCCACCCGCACCTCGCGCACCGCGGCACCATCACCGACGTCGACGGCGTCCCCCAGCCGGCCCCGGCGCCGCGGTTCTCCCGGACCGCGCCCGGCGCGCCGACCGGTCCGCGCCCGAGCGGAGCCGACACCGACGCCGTCCTCGCGGACTGGCTCGGCCGGAGCTGACGGCACGCGGGACCGGTCGCCACCGGCTTCCTCGACCGCACCGGCGACGACGTCGGGGCCGCCGGCCGGCGCGGACGAAACTGCCGTCCGCCGAACGCGACTGTGCCGCTCCCTGCCGGGAGCGGCACAGAATGGCGCGCGGTGTCAGAGGGCGGTGTAGCCGCCGTCCACGAGGTATCCGGCGCCTGTGACGAACGAGGCGTCGTCGGACAGCAGGAACGCGACCACCCCGGCGACCTCCTCGGGCCGGCCGAATCGCTTCATCGCGTGCTTGCGCTCGAGGAAGGCGCGTGCGTCGTCGGGCATCTCGGTGAGCGGGGTGGCGATGACGCCCGGCTGCACGGCGTTGACCCGAATTCCGGCCTCGCCGTACTCGACTGCAGCGGCCTTGGTCATGCCGATCACCGCGTGCTTGGACGCGGTGTACGCGGATCCGGGCGAATCGGTGGCGACGTTGCCGTGTACGGACGACATGTTGACGATGGCGGTGCCCTCGCCGCCGGCGGCGAGCATCGCGGGGATCTGGTACTTCATGCCGAAGACGACGCCGTCGCTGTTGACGGACATCAGGGTGCGCCACTTGTCGACGTCGAGTTCCCCGATCGGGCCGGGGCTCAGGCCGATGCCCGCATTGTTGACCGCGAGGTGCAGGGCACCGTAGGTCTCGACAGCCTTCGCGACGGCGGCCTCGTGGTCGGCGGGCTTGGAGGTGTCCTGGGCGACCGCGGCGGCGGTGCCGCCCGCGGCGGTGATCTCGTCGGCAACCGACTGCGCCGCATCGAGATTGATGTCTCCGAGGACCACCTTCGCGCCGTCCTTGGCGAGTCGGAGCGCGACGGCCCGCCCGATGCCGGATCCGGCTCCCGTCACGAGTGCGACCTTGCCGGTGAAGTCTGTCATGGTGTTCCCTCCGTTGTCGTAGGACGCCGGGCCCGATCCTGACGGGTCACGGTGGCTTCACCACGCACAACAGTTGAAGATTCAAACATCTTCCGTACTGTGGCCGGTCCCATACACTCGTGGGAACCGCGCAGTCGGGAAACAACCGTGCATGCACAGTCGAGGCGCGCCGACCGCCCGGTGGCTACGCTCCGCCCCAGCAGGATTGACACCCGCCGACAGGAGACCGATCGTGCCCACCATCACGACCAATGACGGTATCGAGCTCTTCTACAAGGACTGGGGCAGCGGTCAGCCGATCGTCTTCAGCCACGGCTGGCCACTGTCAGCGGACGACTGGGACAACCAGATGCTGTTCTTCCTGAAGCAGGGCTACCGGGTGATCGCCCACGACCGGCGCGGCCACGGTCGGTCCACGCAGGTCGCCGACGGCCACGACATGGACCACTACGCCGACGATCTCGCCGCGTTGGTGAACCACCTCGACCTGTCGGACGCCATCCACGTCGGCCACTCCACCGGAGGCGGCGAAGTGGTGCACTACCTGGCACGCCATGGCGAGGACCGGGCGGCCGCCGCGGTACTCATCGCCGCGGTGCCGCCGCTGATGGTGAAGACGGCCACCAATCCGGAAGGCCTGCCCAAGGAGGTCTTCGACGACCTGCAGGCGCAGCTGGCGGCAAGTCGCTCCGACTTCTACCGGGCCCTGCCCTCGGGACCCTTCTACGGCTACAACCGGCCGGGGGCGGAGTCGTCGGAGGCCGTCGTCGACAACTGGTGGCGTCAGGGCATGATGGGTGGAGCGAAGGCCCACTACGACGGGATCGTCGCCTTCTCCCAGACCGATTTCACCGAGGACCTCCGGAAGATCACCGTGCCGGTGCTCGTGATGCACAGCGAGGACGACCAGATCGTTCCCTACGTCGCCTCCGGACCGAAGAGCGCGGAACTGTTGAAGAACGGAACGCTCAAGACGTACAAGGACTTCCCGCACGGCATGCCCACCACGCATGCCGACACGATCAACGCCGATCTCCTGACCTTCCTGCAGACCGGCACCGCCGACTGACGGGCGGACTTCCCGTCAGTCGCGGGACCCGAACCGGCGCATGAGTGCCGCGGAGGTGGCGAGCACGATGATGACCGCCCCGTAGCAGTACACGGTCGTCGCGAGGCCGAGGTGGGGAACGAGCAGTCCGGCGATCACCGCGGGCACCCCGAACGCCGTGTAGCTGACCACGAAGATCGCGGCGAACACCTCGGCTCGATCCTCCGGACGGGTCAGCGGGGTGATGGACAGCAGGACCCCGAAGAAGGCGGTGCCGAACCCGGTTCCGGCGACCACCACGGCCACGTAGTAGGCGGGCAGCGAGCCGAGCGCGAGGGCGCCGAGCGTCGAGGCGGTGCCCACCGCCAGTGCCGTCGTGCCGTACAGGGTGATGAAGCGTGGCGTGCGGTGCCGGACCAGGAATCCGGCCACCGCGCCGGCGCCCGCCAGCAGCGTCACCGCCAGCCCCTGGGACAGGTGCGAGGTTCCGCCGAGTTCACCGGCGACGATCGCCGGGCCGAGCGAGAGGTACAGGCCACCGGTCGCCCAGCCGGCGAAGACCGCAGGTGCACTGCGCACGAACACGGCCCGGACGTCCGGGGGCAACGCGACGCGGGGCCGCAGCGAGGCGAGCAGTCCCTCGTGCCGCGGCGCGGTCTCGGGAACGGTCCACACGCCGGCGGCGAGCACCAGGTACAGCGCGGTGAGCGACCCGAACACGGCCGCGGCGGCGGAGTGCCCGACGCCGTCGAGCACGATGCCCGCGACGAGCGCGCCGACCGCCAGGCCGACCATCGGTGTCACGGCGTTCCAGATCGCCGCCGATCCGGGTCGGTCGCGTGGCTCGAGATCCACGACCACCGCCGACAACGCCGACAGCAGCAGTCCGCTGGCGACACCCTGCAGCACGCGGGCGGCGACGAACCCCGTGGCGCTGTCGGCGTGCCAGAACAGCACGACACTGACGGCGAGCAGGACGAATCCGAGCGAGATCACCGGCCGGCGGCCGAGGTGGTCGGACACCGATCCGACGACGAGCAGGGTGCCGAGCAGGGCGACCGCGTAGACGGCGAACACTGCAGTCGTCATGACCGGCGAGAAGCCGAGTTCCGCCTGGATGACCGGGTAGAACGGCGACGGCGCGCTCGCTCCGGCCATCATCGCGGTGGCCGCGGTCAGCATCAGCCGGAAGCCGAGGCGTCCGCGACGGCCGAGGTCGCGCCCGACAGCCGCGGTCGGCGCGTTCGGGACCGCGTCCTCGACCAGATAGTTCGAGTTGTTTGGAACCATTAGCTCAACTTACGGCATGGACCCGGGACGGTTCAACTATTGTCGAACCATGCCCGAAGTTTCGAAGCTGCCACATCCCGGCCGTGAGGACATCGAACTCACGGCCGTCCTCTTCGCCCTCAGCGACGAGGCGCGACTGGCCCTGGTGCGCCAGCTGTCGAACGGACCGCAGGACATGGTGGACTGCTCGGCGCTCGGCCCGGACCTGCCCAAATCCACCAAGTCGCACCAGGTGAAGGTACTTCGGGAAGCGGGCGTCATCGACAGCGAACTGCGCGGCCGGAACCGGCGTCTCGCCCTGCGGCGCGCCGACCTCGACGCCCGGTTCCCCGGACTGCTCGACGCAGTCCTCGCCGAGCATCCCGTCCCCTGATCCGACCGCCGACGCATTACGAGTGGGAGAAACATGAGCGACCTTCACGACGAGACCACCGCCGACGCCAACCCGATCACGACCCTCCTCGACGGCGCCGACATCGGGCCGCTGCTCGAACCCTTCACCGCGATCCCCGGCCTCGCGTTGTCGAACCGCTTCGTCATGGCACCGATGACCCGGAAGTTCTCCCCGGGCAACACCCCCGGTGACGACGTCGTCGAGTACTACGCCCGCCGCGCGGCCTCCCTCGGACTGATCGTCACCGAAGGCACCTACGTCGACGAGTACTCCTCGGGCGCCAGCAGCCGCGTCCCGGCGTTCTACGGTGACGAGCCGCTCGCCGGGTGGCGCAAGGTCGTCGACGCCGTGCATGCCGAAGGCGGACGCATCATCCCGCAGCTGTGGCACCTCGGCGGCACCCGCATCGCCGGCGCCGCCCCCAACGCCGACGCCCCCGTCGTCAGCCCGTCCGGTGTCGGACTGAACGGACAGCCGGTCGGCGACCCCGCCGACGCCGCCACCATCGACGGCATCGTCGACGCGTTCGTCCGCGCCGCCGCCGACGCGAAGGCCGTCGGATTCGACGGCGTCGAACTGCACGGCGCCCACGGGTACCTGCTCGACCAGTTCACGTGGGAGAAGACCAACCGACGCACCGACACCTACGGCGGGTCCATCGCCAACCGGATGCGGCTGAGCGCCGAGATCGTCGCCGCCATCCGCGACCGCGTCGGCGCCGACTACCCCGTCGTGTACCGCTTCTCGCAGTGGAAGGGCGGACACTACGACGCCCGCATCGCCGACACCGCGACCGAACTCGAACAGCACCTCGCGCCGCTCGTGGACGCGGGCGTCAGCGTCCTGCACGTCTCGACCCGACGCTACTGGCTCCCCGAATTCGACGGCTCCGAACGCACTCTCGCCGGCTGGACCAAGCACCTCACCGGCCTGCCCGTCATCGCCCTCGGGTCCGTCGGCGTGTCCGCACCGTTCCTCGGGCAGGCGTCCGAAGGCCAGGCCAGCCTCTCCCTCGCTCCCCTGCTCGACCTCTACCACCGCGGCGAGTTCGACCTCGTCGGCCTCGGCCGCGCCGTCCTCGCCGAGCCCCACTGGGTGCGCAAGGTCGCGGCCGGCGAACTCGACACCATCCGCCCGTACACCAAGGAACTCGAATCACAGCTGCGCTAGCGGTCAGTGGTCCACAAACGGAGGCTGCGCCGTCCGTTTGTGCACCACTGCACGCAGCGTCCGCGCGTTGCGGATCGAGCCTTCGCTTACCGGATCGACGCGGTGTGGCCCGGGTCATACGTTTGGCTCATCGAGTTCACGCCGAAGCGGAGGGCAGCCAAAGCCGGCAGGAGTCGATATCGGACGAGGGCGGGAGGACAGAATGTCGGCGGAATCCAGAGGTAGTGTCGTCACCCTGGGCGTGTTCGACGGGTTTCACGCGGGCCACCGCGCCGTCGTCGGGGCCGCCGTCGAGCAGGCCCGACGACTCGGCGTCCCTTCCATCCTCGTCACGTTCGATCCGCACCCACTGCGGGTTGTCGCATCCGACCGTGCGCCGCGCCTGTTGATGACGCTTCGGGAGAGGCTGGCCGCCGCGGAGGCCGCCGGGATCGACGAAACGGTCGTCCTGCCCTTCACCCCCCGATTCGCGAACACCACTGCCGAGCGTTTCGTGGACGACGTTCTCGTGGAAGGGCTTCGGGCGCGCAGCGTGGTCGTGGGAGCGAACTTCCGCTTCGGCCGCGGCAACAGTGGCGACGTCACGCTGCTACGCGAAGCCGGGTCCCGGTCCGGCTTCGCCGTCACCGCGGTCGACCTGGTCGAGGTCGACGGCGCGGTGTGTTCATCGACGCGCGTACGGAAACTCCTCCACGACGGAGACGCGGCCGGCGCACGGGAATTACTCACCGCCGACCCCGATCACGCCCAGACGCTGCAGTACGGCACCGGAACACAGCTGTATCGCTCGAGCCACGCTGACGCGATGATGCTCGCAGGCCGCTGAGCTGCGCTTCGCGCAGTGGTGCACAAACGGAGGCTGCGCCGTCCGTTTGTGCACCACTGGCGTCAGCTCATCAGTCGGGCGCGGATGTCCTCGCGCATGGCCTTCTTGTCGATCTTGCCCACCTTCGTCAGGGGCATCGCGTCGATGGTGACCAGCAGTTCCGGCAGTTTGAACCGGGCCACGCCCGCGCGGTTCATGACGTCGACGACATCGGCGAGGCCGAGCTCGACGCCGTGCGCGAGAGTGACGTAGAGACAGAGCTTTTCGCCGAGTGTCGGATCCGGCATGGCCACAGCTGCCGCCATCTCGACACCGTCGATCCGGTAGGCGAAGTTCTCCACCTCCTCGGCGGAGATCTTCTCGCCGCCGCGGTTGATCATGTCCTTGTCACGGCCGGCGACAACGAGGTTCCCGTCGGGCCGGCGAACGACGACGTCGCCGCTGGCGTACCACCCATCCGGGGTGAAGGCCCGCGCGTTGTGTTCGGGGGCCCGGAAGTAGCCCCGCGGGGTGTACGGACCGCGAGTGAGGAGTGCGCCGGGCGTGCCGTCCGGCACCGGGTCCCCGATCTCGTCGACGACGGCGATCTCGTCGGCCTCGCTGACCGGCCGCCCCTGGGTGGTGTGGATGATCTCGGGGTCGTCGTCGAGGCGGGTCATGTTGATCAGCCCCTCGGCCATGCCGAACACCTGCTGCAACCGCGCGCCGAGCACGGGCTCGACCCGGGTGGCGACTTCGTCGGGCATGCGGGAACCACCGACCTGCAACACCTTCAGACTGCTCCCGCGCAGCGTGTGATGCTCTCGCTGGTGTTCGATCCAGGTCTGCGCGACGGCGGGCACGACGGCGGTCACCGTGACGCCCTCGGCGTCGATGGTGCGCAGCGCCCGGTCCGCAGAGGGCGACGGCAGCATGATCGTCCTACCACCGGCGAACAGTGTCCCGAGGATGCCCGGGCAGGCCAGCGGGAAGTTGTGCGACGCCGGAAGAGAGACGAGGTACACCGTCTTCTCGTCGAATTCGCTGACATCGCTGCACCGTCGAACGTTGTAGACGTAGTCGTCGTGGGTGCGGACGATCAGTTTGGGCAGTCCGGTGGTACCACCGGACAGGAGCAGACAGGCCACATCGGCACCGGCCGGCTCGTAGTCGCCGTCGCCGAATCGGATTGGGGTGGTGGCTCCCGCCGCGAGGCGGTGCTCCGGTGTGTCCACCCTGTCGGTGGACAGGTCGCCGTGGACGAGCACCACGCGGATGCTGGGCACGTCCGCCGCCACCTCCTGCGCGACGACGCGGAGGTCGGCGTCACGGTCGGTGTCGGCGACGACGATCGCGGTGGCCTCGGCGAGTGCGGCGAGGTGGGTCAGTTCGTGGCGACGGTGCGCGGGCAGCGCCATCACGGGCACGACCCCGATCCGGAAGCAGGCCAGGGTCAGCGCGACGAACTCCCAGGAGTTGGGCAGTTGCAGGACGATCCGGTCCCCGGGCGCGATCCCGAGGTCGAGCACGTACTGCGCGAGGCTGCCCGCTCGGTCCCACACCTGCCGGTAGGTCAGCCGCACCGGCCCGTCGACGAGCGCCTCGTCGTGCGGGCGCCGCGCAACCTGTTCGGCGATGCGGCAACCGATCGAGGTGCCCTGCCAGTAGCCGGCCTTCCGATAGTGCTCGGACAGGTCCTCGGGCCAGGGCACGATGCCCTCGACGATCCGGGCTCGACGGACGCTCATCGCAGCGCTCCTTCGTCTGTGGCGGTGGTGACGGTGGGAACGATCACCGCGTCGAGCGCGATGAGCCCGTCGGCGGTCAAGCGGAGTGGGTTGATCTCGATGTCGCTGATCTCGGGGTGGTCGGCGAGGTAGCCGGCGACCCCGACTGCGATGCGGGCAAATTCGTCGCGGTCCAGGACCGGTCCGCCGCGCCACCCGTCGAGCAGGGCGGCCGCCTGCAGGTCGTCGAGCATCGCGGCCGCGGCCGCGTGGGTCAGCCGGTGACTGCGGATGGCCACGTCGCCGATCGCCTCGGCGGCGGTGCCGCCGAACCCGGCGACGACGATGGGACCGAACACCGGATCACGCCGTGCACCGAGGAACAGGTCGACACCGGAGGGCGCCATGCTCTCCAGGAGGTACGCGGACGCGGGAATGGCGTCGAGTGCGTCGAGCGCCGCATCCAGTTCACCCGGGGTGCGGATTCCGAGGTGAACGCCGCCGATCTCCGTCTTGTGCAGGACGGTGGCGTCGAGGATCTTCACCGCCACCGGGAGTCCGAGTTCTCCGAGCGCCCGGTGCGCCGCGGCGCGGTCGGTGCAGACGCGCCGCGGCGGGGTGGCGATCCCGAGCGCCTCGAGCAAGTCCTTCGCGGTCGCCTCGTCGGCGGGCAGCACGACCCGAGGCGCGGCGGCGGCCGACGGGAGCGCCTCCCGGTCGGTGCCGAGCGCCCGGGCGCGCGAGTCCTGAACGAGTGCCCGCACACCGGTGGCCAGCGCGGTCGGGCTGGGCAGCACGGAAACTCCGATGCCGGCCGCGGTCGACGCGGCCCCCGCGACGGCGACAGCGGGACCACCGATCCCGAGGACGACGGGGACCTGGTCGGTCACACCCGACCGGCGGACCACGTCGGCGAGGTCGATGACGTCCGGCTCGGCGAGCGCGTAGACGGCGAGTGCGTCGATGCCGCTGTCGGACGCGGTCGCGGACAACACCGCACCGAAGGTGGCGCCGGGACGGCCGGTGTCGACCGGATTGCCCTGAAACGTCAACGGCGGCAGCAGTTCTGACAGGGACTCCTGAACCTTGTCGTCGAGGGTGGGGACGCGGACGTCACCGGCGAGCAGGTCGTCGAGGATCATCAACCCGGGCCCCGCCTGGGCGGTGACGAGGCCGATGCCGGGGTTCGCCGTCGCGGGGAGCCGCGTGCGGCTGAGCACGGCCAGGGCGTCGACGAGCTGCTGCTCGGAGTCCACGACCACCGCGCCGGCCTCCGTCAGGAGCGCGCGCGTGGTCTTCCACGAGGTCGCGAGGGCACCGGTGTGCGACTCCGCGAACGCCGAGACATCAGTGCGTCCGACGACGACGGCCACGATCGGCTTGCGCGCGCTGACCCGTCGCACGGTGTCCAGGAGTGCCTCGCCGTCGTCCACGGACTCGACGTGCAAGGCGATCGCGGTGATCGTCGGATCCCCGGCGAGATGGTCGAGGACGGCGACGTTGGTGACGTCGACGCAGTTGCCGAGCCCCACGCCGAGGCCGACGCCGACACCGGCGTCGGACAGCAGGAACGACAGTGCATGGTTCATGCCACCGCTCGCGGCAACGACGGCCACCGTTCCGACCGAGATGTGTTCGACGGTGGGAACGAAGCTCACGACGGTACGGGCCGGGCGGAAGAAGCCGGACGTGTTCGGGCCGAGTAGCCGGATTCCGGTGGTCCGCACGATCTCGGCGAGTTCCCGCTGCAGGGCGACACCCTCGGGACCTGCTTCGGCGAATCCACCGGAGCAGATCAGCGCCGCACCGACGCCGCACTCCGCGGCGTCCCGCAGCGCCGCGGGAGTTGCTGCCGCCGGAATACACAGCACCGCAAGATCGATCGCCGACCCGTGGGCTTCGGTGGCGGCGCGCAGGGAGACGTGGAAACCGTCGGCCTTCGAGTTGACGCCGAAGACGGACACCGTGCCGTCCCCGCCCCGCGTGATCGCGTCCAGCATCACCGAACCCAACTTCTCCGGGGAGGACGATGCGCCGACCACCACGATCGACGACGGCGCGAAAAGCCTGTCGAGCGGCGACGATACCGTCGCGGAAACGTGCTGTGTCACTGTCATTCTCCTACCTCGACGGATGAGAGAGCATGCTCGACCGTGCGCGGGCCGATCCCGAAGGCGACGGCGTCCGCCCGACCGGACAACACGAGCGTCGCCGCGCAGTCCCGCTCGTCGACCGCGCGACGGGTGCGTACGGACGCCGGCCCATCCACCAGCACCGCGGGGATGCTGTCGCCCAGGCGGATGCGCTCGGCGCACAGCGCACGCGACAGTTCGGTACCGCCCCGCACGACGACGGCGTCCGGCCCGCGCAGGCACAGCTCGTCCAGTGCTGCGCTGACCGTGTCGTCCAGCGAGGTGGCATCGGAGTCCGGTGCATCGAACAGCCGCACAGCGCTCCCTGCCGCGTCGGTCGCGGACAGCACGGAGGTACCGTCGCCCAGGTCGAATCCGCCGCCGGCCCTCTCGGTGACGGCCAGCAGCCGGGTGTTCAGCGTCAGCGCACCGATCGTGAGCGGCGTGTCCAGCGGCGCCGCACCGTGCTGCGCGACCCACGCCCGCTCGGCCGCGGCGACGAACTCGGGGTCGCGCACACGCATCTTCTCGGCCGAGATCGCGCGGCTGAAGAAATGGAACCCGAACTGCCAGGGATCGAGTGTCCGGTGGTACTCACCGAAGTGGTCCCACCAGGACAGGCTCGGCTTCGCCGAGTCCTGGATCTTCGCCACCTGTGGGCGACGGGTCTCTTCGAACGCCACCAGTGCCGACGCGATGTCGGTGTCGTCTGCCAGGGTTCGTGCCAGAACCGCGGCGTCCTCCATCGCCATCTTGGTGCCGGACCCCACCGAGAAGTGCGCGGTGTGCACCGCGTCCCCCAGGAGCACCACCGGCGTGCCCGCGGGGGCCGTGGCGTGCCACCGCCGCGTGCGGCGGGTGCGGAAGTTCGCCCACCGGGAGTTGTTGGCCACCAGCGGGTGTCCGTCGATCTGGTCCGCGAACAGCTCCTCGAGGTAGCGCTGGGTGACCAGGTCGCTCTCGCCGGGAGGGAGGGAGGTGTCGAATCCGTCGAGTCCGGCGCGACGCCAGGTGTCCTCGTCGGTCTCGACGATGAAGGTGCTCAGACCGGAGCCGATCGGGTAGGCGTGCACCGCGAAGTTGCCGTGTTCGGACCGCTTGTGCAGGAAGGTCAGCCCGTCGAATCCGTACGTGGTGCCGAACCAGACGAACTTGACCGCGGCCACCTCGACGGTGTGCCCGAGTTCGGGGAGGAAACGCTCACGAGTGGCGGAGTTCGCCCCGTCCGCCGCCACGATCAGGTCGTAGTCGCCTCCGGCATCGAGAGTGGCCGCGTCCACGAACGACGAGTAGTGCAGTCGTGCACCGAGTTCGAGGGCTCGATCGCGGAGTGCGCCGAGAAGCACGCGACGGTGCACGGCCGCCATGCCGTTGCCACCCGCGGCGGTGGTCACGCCCTTGCTGCGAACCTCGATGGCGTCCCAGTGCCGTCCGTGTTCGGCGAGCACGTCCCGCAACACCGGATCGGTGCGGTCGACGCAGTCGAGCGTGGCGTCGGAGAACACCACTCCGAACCCGAACACGTCGGACTCGCTGTTGCGTTCGAAGACGTCGATCGACGCCCCCGGCACGGCCTGGGCGAGCGCGATGGCGGTGAACAGGCCGCCCGGCCCGCCGCCGATGCACGCGACGCGCGGCGCCGGCGATTCTGGTGTCGGACTCTGATCTGGGATGGACATCGATGTCGGTCCTTCGTGTGACGTGGCCCGGATACGGGCGGTACAACTTCGGTGGAGGCGAGCGCCCACGCGGATCACCGGGCCGCGCCCGACGTGAGGCGTGGCCCGGTCAGGTTCCGCGCAGGCGATCAGGGCGCTAGGAGCGCCGATACCGCGAGGCTGCCGGCTTCGGACGTGGCGCCCGATCGCCCGAGGATCTGTTCGAACACCGCGCACAGGGCCTCATCCGGATTCTGCGGCAGTGACGCGGACCGCCAGGCGACCATGTGGTCCGGACGGACCAGCAGCATCCCGTCCTCCTCGACCCCGGACATCGCGCGGTAGTCGCCGTAGCTGTCCTCGTAGTCCGCGTTCCGCCCGATCGTGTGGACCCGGATCGGGACGCCGAACCGTTCGGAGACCCGCTTGGCGGCGTCACGCCACGCGTCGCCGCCGATCCCGGTGAGCAGGGTGAAATGTCCCTTGCCGCAGAGGTCGAACGTCGAGACCCGGCGCTGGTCCCTGGTCACCCACACGTGCGGCAGGTGTCGACCCGGCCGGGTGGTGGCGAAGTGGTAGATCTCCTCGTCGCGGGGCGCCTCGCATTCCGGGGTGCCGTCGGAGACGACAGCGGCGGACCGGTAGTGCTGGTTGGTCTCCACACCGTGGGTGTTGAAGCACATGATCGTGTTCTGCAGCGCCGTGTCGAAGGCCTGCCGGCGCGCACGCCCCTCGGGGGAGGGCTCCTGCAGCGCGTCCAGTGCCCGGCGCATGGTGTCGGCGTCCGGCGTCGTCGGCAGCGCCAGCGCCTGGAAGATCGGTGGCATCAGACCCTCGCTGCGCTTGGCCCGGTCCACGATCTGCCGACCGACGGGCACCCGCTCGTCACGGTAGGTCTCGAGCAGCGACGGATCCGCCTGCCCGCGCAACACCATCGCCAGCTTCCAGCACAGGTTGTAGCTGTCCTGGATCGAGGTGTTCGAGCCGAGGCCGTTCATCGGCGAGTGACGGTGGACGGCGTCACCGACACACATCACGCGCCCGGACATGTTGTCCGCGGCGTGGACGTCGTTGACGGACCAGGTGGAGATCGACTCGATCCTCACGGGGACGGTGTCGTCGCCGATCAACTGGTGCGCGATCCGGATCCCGTCCGCTTCCCCGAACGTCGGGGTGCCTGCGCTGACGTCGTAGCCCCACACCGCGATCCAGCGGTTCCACGGACGCACCATCCGCAGCACACCGATCCCGTTGCCGTCGTGACCGACTCCGGGCTGCACGAACCAGTACATGTCACCGGGGCGGTGCTCGACGAAGCGGGTCAGGTCCGCCTCGAACACGATGTTGACCGACCCGCCGAGACCCATGTTGCCCACCAGCGGCAGGCCGAGTTGCTTGACGACGGTGGAGTTTCCGCCGTCCGCACCGATGAGGTACCGGCTGCGGATGTCGTACCCGTCGCCGGTGAACCGGTCCCGCACCCGCGCCGTGACGCCGTCCGCGTCCTGGGTGAAGGTCAGGAGTTCGGTGTTGAACCGCACCGAGGAGCCGCGGGTCGCGGCGGCGTTGACCAGGATCGGTTCGAGGAGATGCTGCGGCAGGTCGCACACCGAGGTCGGGCTGGCGAGGTCGTGTTCGGCCTTGAAGTGCGGATGGGTGTACCAGGTCCGCAGGCGCCCGAGTTCGGTGCCGGCGAGGCTCGTCGCGTAGACGTGCTCCCCCATCAGGTGCTGCGGGGTCGCCCGGGCCAGGACCTCGTCCTCGAGCCCGAGGTCGCGGAACACCTCCACCGCTCGCTGATTGGTGATGTGCGCGCGGGGTGAATTCGACACCGAGGGATATTTGTTGAGCATCACATTGTCGATGCCGTAGGTCGACAGGAGTGCGGCCGCGGCCGAGCCGGCGGGTCCCGCGCCGACGACGAGAACTTCGGTTTCCACCGGGGTGGCGTGAGTGTCCATTGCGAATGGCTCCTTGCTGAGATAATTCCTGACGTGCATGTGCGGCGCGGTCGACACCGGTCGATTTCGATTGCGCGGCTGTTTCGGCGAATTTCCATCGCCGTTCGAGAAGAATTGCGCGCACATGTCGGTGTTGTGCGCGGCTCCGGCCGGACCACTCGGTCAGTGCCGGTGTCCCCACAGGTCCGGGCCGGGGATCTCGGTGACCTCCCACGTGCTGTCGTCGATGAGTACGCCCCCCGAACCGAACTCGGTGTGCACGCCGATCGGCGATTCCGCGTAGAAGGAGAAGACCTGGTCGTTGGTGTGCCTGCCGAGCGACATGGTGACCGGGACGTCCCGATCGAGCACCAGGTCGTAGGTGCGTCCCACCTGGTCCATGTCGGGGACCTCGAGCATGAAGTGGTGCAGGAAGGGATCGTGGATGCCGAAGAACGGCCCGTCGACGAACGCGATGCTGTGGTGGCGCGGGTTGGTGTGCAGGAACGTGGCGCGGAACGGTGCGCGCATGGTGTCACTGATCTTGAAGCCGAGGACCTCGGTGTAGAAGCGCTGCTGCGCCTCGACGTCGGGGCTGGCCAGCACGACGTGGCCCAGCCCGAGATCGCCCGTCACGAATCGCTCGACGTCGCGGGCGGAGGTGAACTGTCCGTCGCCCGCGGTGGCCCCGTGGTAAAGCTCGACCCGGTTGCCCGCCGGATCCAGGAAGTGCGCCATCCCTCCCACGCGGCGGATCTCGAGTTCACGCTGTGTCGCCTCGATCGGCTCCACGCCGTTGTCGCTCAGTTCGTCCATCGCGGCGGCGAGAGCGTCGGCGTCGTCGAGTTCCCAGCCGTAGTGGGCGCCGCCGTCGCGATCGGATTCCTCGACGGTGACGCGATGGTGCCGATCGTCGATCCGGAAGTGCGTCACGCCGTCCTCACCGGCGACGCGCTGCATCCCGAGGATGTCGGTGGCGTAGGTCGCGAAGGCCTCCGGCTCACGCGCGGCAAGTCCGAGGTAGCCGAGCTGCTTGATATCCATGTCGTGGGTCCTGTCTCGCTGGAAGGCGGTCTGCGTCGACGTCAGTGCGCGTCGGCGAGGAAGTCACGGAGCAGGGCGGCGTAGGCGCCCCGCCGCTCGATCTGCACCCAGTGCCCGCAGTGGTTGAAGATGTGCAGCTCCGCGTTCGGCAGATGCTGCTGCAGGTGGACACTCGAGTCCGGGGTGACGAACCGGTCCTCCCGGCCGTGCACGACGAGGAAGGGGTGCGGCATCCGGCGCAGGGCCGACGGCGGCACCGCCATCTCGGCCGGTGAGGACGCGAAGAAGCACTCGTAGGAGCGGCGCACCTCGGGACGCATGACCTCCTCGTGCCGGACCTTCACGATCGCCTCGATCGACTCGCCGAGCGCGTCCTCGTCGTAGACGAACCACTTCGTGAGGTTCTCCAGCGCGCTGATCGAGGGGTCCTTGTAGAAGCTCACCATCCGGATCACCTCCGGAGTCGGCTGCGAGTGCCCGCCGGCGCTGCCCATCAGGGAGATCCGTCCGAACCGGTCCGGTGCGGTCATCACCAGGTGCATCGCGAGGGCGCCACCCATCGAGTTGCCGACGAGGTGCGCTGTGCCGATGCCGAGTCCGTCCATGACGGCCAGTACCTGGTCGACCCGCATCCGGATCCACCCGGTCAGGCTGCCCGGCATGTTCTCCGGGTGGTCGGTGCGGCCGTAGCCGACGAGGTCGGGTGCGAGCACCCGGTAGTCGCCCGACAGTTCCGGGATGAAGTCGCGCCAGTTCGACGACGCGTTGGCGCCCGGCCCGCCGCCGTGCAGCAGGATCACGGCTTCCCTCTCGTCACCCCCACTGTCCAGGAGGAAGGTCGAATACCCGTTCGTGTCGATGGTGCGTTCGGCGATCTCGCTCATTGAAATCGTCCTTTCGTCATGGGTCGATGTCGGCGGTCACAATTCGACCGTCGGACCGGAATCGTCGGCAGTGCCACGAAATGTCTGCGCGCTTCCGCCTCGAATTCCCGAAGAAATCCGACCGAGGCGGAAATGACCGGCGAACCCGGACGGGTCCGCTCACCGCAATTGGTGGACGGTTGTCGAATTCACCACTGACGTCTAGCTTTGTGATGCCGGTCTCAACATAACCGGACGGTGGACGCAATTTCATCGGACGATCTGTCGCTGCTTCCGGGCCGAGATCCGACGATGTGTCGGAGGAGGGAGGCACGCACGGTGAGCCTCGATGACACGGTGCAGGATCTGGCCGATCGGCTCGGGACGCCGCTCGTGGTGCTCGACCTGGATCTGAAGGTCGCGGCGTACAGCATGCACGACACCCCGGAGCGACGCGATCGTCTGGCACGCCTGCTCGCCGGGTCTCAGGAGCCGGTGACGGCAACCCTCGTCCGGCAGCATCGACTGCAGGCGGCCACCGCCGCGGTCCGGATTCCGGCCGACCGGCAGAACGGGCCTCGGCTCGTGATGCCGCTGCGTCACCAGAAGCAACTGTTCGGATACCTGTACCTCGTCGAGGACCGCCCGGGCATCGACATCGAATCAGACCAGGGCACAGCACATCTCGTGGAAGCGTCCGGTCCGGAGATCGGCACCCTGCTGGCTCTGCGCCTGTCCGATCTGCGCAACACCGCCGACCGCTCGCGTCGCCTGCTCGCCGCGCTGGTGTCCGAGTCGCCGACCGAGCGGCAGAGCGCGGCGGACGCCCTGCTGCGGGACGGACTGATCGAGTCGACCGACCACTACTCTGTACTTGTGTACCGCTCCCCCGATTCGAGCCTCGCGGCGGCGACCGGACTCGCAGTGGACGCCACCCTGGACTTCACGACGCGGTCGACGACCGTCAAGATCGTCGGAGCCGTCGTCGGCAACGAGGGGATCGTGCTGTTCCCCCGGCCCGTGAACCGGACCCGACTCGAGAAGTCCCTCCACCGCCCCGGCCTCGAGAAGGTCCGCGCCGGCGTCGGGAGCGCGAAGGACTCACTGACCGATGCCGTCGAGTCGTACCGCGAGGCCACCATCGCGTGCCGCGCATCGGCTCTCGACCCCGACCGGTACGGGCAGCGGGCCTTCTGGGAGGACCTGGGCCTCGACCGGGTGCTGCTGCGCCTGCCCCTGGAGACTCTGACCCCGCGTGATCTCCCCGACGGCGTGCGACGGCTGCTCGCGTCACCGAACGCCGCGGAGCTGACCGCGACGATGGAGGGCTTCCTCGAATGCGGCGGCGAAATCCAGGGCACCGCAAAGCGGCTGAACATCCACCGCAGCACCCTCTATCACCGGCTGGACCGGATTCGGGAAGTCACCGGCTCCGACATCTCGGACGGGTCGACACGACTCGAGCTGCACGCGGGCCTGCGGATCGCGCGGCTGGCGGGCATGGCGCCCCGTGACTGAACCGGCCGGGCGGGTGGCCGCCGACACGAACACCGTCCTGGGCAAGGCGATGACGGTGCTCTACGCCTTCACCGCCGACGACCACGGGGTGGGTTTCGCGGAACTCCTGCGGCGGACCGGGCTCCCGAAGGCCACCCTGCACCGTCTGCTCGGCGAGCTGGTCGCGCTGCGGCTGCTGGACCGCGCAGGCTCCGAGTACCACCTCGGCAGGCAGTTGTTCGAGCTGGGCATGCGCGCATCGGTCGAGCGCGGGCTGATCGAGGTGGCGACCCCGTTCATGGAGGACCTGTACGAACGCACCCACGAGACGGTCCATCTCGGGGTCCCCGAGGGCACCGAGGTCGTGTACGTCGCGAAGATCGGCGGGCACCGGCAGGCGAGTTCACCGTCCCGGATCGGTGGCCGGATGCCGTTGCACTGCACGGCGATCGGCAAGGCGCTGCTGGCGCACACGTCCGACGAGCTGCGCGCCCAGGTGCTCACCGGCCCCTTGCAGCGCCGCACTCCGCGGACCGTCACCGCGCCGGGGCTGCTGGCGCGGCAGCTCGACTCCATCGTCGAGAGCGGTGTGTCCTTCGAGTACGAGGAGGCGGCGATCGGCATCGTGTGCGTGGCGGCACCGGTGCTCGACGCCGACGACCGGCCGGTCGCCGCGGTGAGCGCGACGGGGCCCGTCACCCGCTTCCGCCCGGAGTCGCACGCCACCCAGGTCCGAGCCGCCGCGGCCGGAATCTCGGCGACCCTCGCCCGACGTTCACATCTCTGAACAGCGGAGTTCCAGTCACCGGAACCAGGTGCTCGCATGTCGGGGCTGCACCCGGCACAGTCGTGTGCAGCGCCGACCAGTGCGGCGCCCGCTCCTTCCGATACAAGACGAGGATTTCTTCGATGACGCCACTTGACGGCTCGGCGCCTGCTGCGAACGCGGATGCGCTGGCCCGGTTGACCGCGGCCGCCGCGACGGGTGTGCCGTGCACGCCGGTGCGTGACGTGCTCGGCACCACCGACATCGCCGCGGCGTACGCGGTGCAGCAGCAGTTGATCGCGGACCGGATCGCCGGCGGCGCCGTGCTCGTAGGCCGCAAGATCGGGCTGACCTCCCCCGCTGTCCAGGGGCAGCTCGGTGTCAACCAGCCCGACTTCGGGGTCCTGCTCGACGACATGGACGTCTCCGCGCTGCCCGAGGTCCCCAGTGGCCGCCTGCTGCAGCCGAAGGCGGAGGCCGAGATCGCCGTGCGCCTCGGCGCCGACCTGATCGACGGCGACCTCGACGACGCGCAGATCCGTGCCGCCGTGTCCGGTGTCGCGGCCGCCATCGAGATCGTCGACTCCCGCGTCAGTAACTGGGACATCCAGATCACCGACACCGTCGCCGACAACGCGTCGTCCGGCCTGTACGTGATCTCCGACCGGTGGCTGACGCTCGACGAAGTCGAACCCATCGACGTCACGATGAAGATGTGGATCGACGACGAACTGGTCTCCGAGGGCAACGGCGCCGCCTGCCTGGGCGACCCGCTCATCGCCCTCGGCTGGCTGGCCCGCACCGCCCGCGAGTACGGTCAGCCGCTCGTCGCCGGACAGGTCGTTCTCACCGGCGCCCTCGGCCCGATGGCCTCCACCCCGCCCGGTTCGGTCGTCCGCGCCGAGCTGTCCACCCTCGGCACCGTCACCGCCACCTTCTCGAAGGACAAGTAATGACTGACAAGCGAACCAAAGTCGCGATCATCGGATCCGGCAACATCGGCACCGACCTGATGATCAAGGTGCTGAACCACTCCAACAACCTCGAGATGGGCGCGATGGTCGGCATCGACCCCGCCTCCGACGGCCTGGCCCGCGCCGCGCACCTCGGCGTGCCGATCACCGCCGAAGGTGTCGAGGGCCTGGTGAAGCTGCCGAACTTCGACGAGATCGAGATCGTCTTCGACGCCACGTCCGCCAAGGCGCACGTGGTGAACAACGACCGCCTGGCCCCGCTCGGCAAGCGGCTGATCGACCTCACCCCCGCCGCGATCGGCCCCTACGTGGTGCCCGCCGTCAACGGTGACGACCACCTCGACGCGCCGAACGTGAACATGGTGACGTGTGGTGGCCAGGCCACCATCCCGATGGTCGCCGCCGTCTCCCGTGTCGTGCCCGTCGCCTACGCCGAGATCGTCGCGTCGATCGCGTCGAAGTCCGCCGGTCCGGGCACCCGCGCCAACATCGACGAGTTCACCGAGACCACCTCTGCCGCGATCGTGTCGGTCGGTGGCGCCAAGCGCGGCAAGGCCATCATCATCCTCAACCCGGCCGAGCCGCCGCTGATGATGCGCGACACCGTCTTCTGCCTCGTCGACGCGCCGGACCCGGCCACCCACGACGAGATCCGCCAGTCCGTCGAGAAGATGGTCGGCGATGTGTCCGCCTACGTGCCGGGCTACCGCCTCAAGCAGCAGGTCCAGATCACCGAGATCCCCGCCGATCAGCCGGTCGAGACCCTCCTCGTCGACGGCAACCGGCCCACCCACCAGGTGTCGATCTTCCTCGAGGTCGAGGGGGCAGGCCACTACCTCCCCGCCTACGCGGGCAACCTCGACATCATGACCTCCGCCGGCCTCCAGATCGCGGAGCGCATCGCCCAGAAGAAGGAAGCCGCCCGATGAGCACCAATCCCACCATCTTCGTCCAGGACGTCACCCTCCGCGACGGCATGCACGCGGTGCGCCACCGCATCTCCCCGGAGGACGTCAAGCGGATCGTCAAGGCCCTCGACGACGCCGGTGTCGACGCCATCGAGGTCGCCCACGGTGACGGCCTCGCCGGCGGTTCCGTGAACTACGGCCCGGGCTCGAACACCGACTGGGAGTGGATCGAGGCGGCCGCCGAGGTGCTCGAGCACGCCCGCCTGACCACCCTGCTGCTGCCCGGTGTCGGCACCATCGAGGAGCTCAAGCACGCCTACAAGCTGGGTGTGCGGTCGGTGCGCATCGCCACGCACTGCACCGAGGCCGACGTCTCCGCGCAGCACATCGAGACCGCCCGCGAGATCGGCATGGACGTCTCCGGCTTCCTCATGATGAGCCACATGGCTCCCGCCGAGGAGCTCGCGAAGCAGGCAAAGCTGATGGAATCGTATGGCGCGCACTGTGTCTACGTCACCGACTCGGGCGGACGCCTGACCATGGGTGGGGTCCGCGACCGGGTCCGCGCCTACAAGGACGTGCTGAACGAGGGCACCGAGATCGGCATCCACGCCCACGAGAACCTCTCGCTGTCGGTCGCGAACTCCGTTGTGGCCGTGGAGGAGGGCGTCTACCGCGTCGACGCGTCCCTCGCCGGGCACGGCGCCGGTGCGGGCAACTGCCCGATCGAGCCCTTCATCGCGGTCGCCGACCTCTACGAGTGGAAGCACGGCTGCGACGTCTTCAAGCTGCAGGACGCGGCCGACGACATCGTCCGCCCGCTGCAGGACCGCCCGGTCCGCGTCGACCGCGAGACCCTGACCCTCGGCTACGCGGGCGTGTACTCGTCCTTCCTGCGGCACGCGGAGATCCAGTCGGAGCGCTACGGCGTCGACGTGCGCACCCTGCTGCTCGAAGCCGGCAAGCGTCGTCTCGTCGGCGGCCAGGAGGACATGCTCATCGACATCGCCCTGACGATCGTCGCCGAGCGCGAGGCCGCCGCGAAGTAGGCCCGTCGCACGGATCACCCGAATCCCGCGTTGCGCACCCCCAATACCGAACCAACAGGGGTGCGCACGCGGGATTCGTCGTCTGTGGCCTGGAGCGCGCGCACAACCCGTGTGCACACCCCTCTTCCCGCTGTCACCACGCCACTGCACCGAGAAGTCCCGTGCGCACGCGACAACGGCCTTGTGCACACCACGGGCTCCGGGGCACGATCCGGTGCCACACTGGACGGCATGTGGCGGCGAAGCGATCCGAATCCCCGGTTGACGTACGCCGAGGTCGGGGCGACGGCAGGCCCGCTTCCACCCGGATACCACCACGTCGAGAGGTCGCGGACGATCGGACGCGGCCGGGACACCTTCGACGACGCCGCCGCCCGGCTGATGAGCTGGGACCTGCAGCGACGGGCGGGTCTCGAGGTCGCGGCGGCCACGCCGACCGCGGTGACCGGCGCTCGGGTCACCGTGCGTCTACGCGTCGGACCGCTGCACACCGACGCCCCGTGTCAGGTCGTGTACGTCGTCGACGAACCACGCCGCCGGGGTTTCGCCTACGGCACCCTGACCGGACACCCCGAGAGCGGCGAGGAACTGTTCTGTGTCGCATGGCGTGACGACGACACCGTCGTGCTGACCGTCAGGGCCTTCTCCCGCTCCGCGACGTTGTGGTCACGAGCCGGGGCGCCGGTGGCGCGCGCCGTGCAGCGGCACATCACCGACCGGTACCTCACCGCGCTCCGACCCGACAACGGCACAATGGACGGGGACGAACAGAACGGTGCCGTCACCGGCGACGACACCACGCAGTGAGGACGAGCTGTGAGCACGCACTTCTCCGGTGACGGCACCGAGCCCGAACTGGTGATTCTCGGCGACCTGGTCCGCGACGCGACCGGCACGGGCGTACGCGGGCCGACGGAGCCGCCGACGATGGACGCGCTGCGGGATCTGCAGCAGCGGCTCGTGCGGTTCCGCCTGAACTACAAGTTCGCCATCGACGCGACGCTGACGAAGATCACCATCCTGCGCGAGGAGTTCGAGCACGCGCACGACTACAGCCCGATCGAGCACGTGAACACCCGGCTCAAGTCGATGGAATCGCTGTTGCGGAAGGCGGTCCGGATCGGCTGCCCACCGGACGTCGACTCGATCCGGGACCAGATCCGCGACATCGCGGGCATCCGCGTGACGTGCGCGTTCGTCTCCGACGCCTACTGGGTCGCCGAGATGCTCACCAGCCAGCCCGACGTGACCCTCGTCGAGGTCAAGGACTACATCGCGAATCCGAAGCCGAACGGCTACCAGAGCCTGCACCTGATCGTGCAGGTGCCGGTGTACCTGTCCGACCGCACCGAGCAGATCTACGTCGAGATCCAGATCCGCACCATCGCAATGGATTTCTGGGCCAGCCTCGAACACAAGATCTACTACAAGTTCGACCGTGCGGTGCCGCCGCGCCTGCTCGACGAACTCAAGCAGGCCGCCGACGCCGCCACCGAACTGGACCGGACGATGGCGCGGCTGCGCGACGAGGTCGCCGCGATCGACCGCACCACCCGGCCCTGACACACACCTTCTCGCCCGCGCACACACCGTGTGCGCGCGGAACGCCGATGTGCACGCCGCAGAACGTGCGTGAACCTAGCGGTGGCCCAACGCCGGGAGGAGGTGCCCCATGCTGCGGCGCTTGGTCTCCAGGTAGCGCACGTTCGCGGGAGCGACGCCGACGTGGAGGGGGACACGGTCCCGGACCGCGACCCCGTTCTCCTCGAGTCCTGCGATCTTCGCCGGGTTGTTGGTGAGCAACCGCACCGTCCCGACGCCGAGGTCACGGAGAATGGCCGCAGCCCCTCCGTACTCACGCCCGTCCGCCGGTTCGTCCAGCTCCAGGTTCGCCTGCACAGTGTCCAGTCCCTGATCCTGCAACCGATACGCCGCGATCTTCTTCAGCAGCCCGATGCCGCGTCCCTCGTGGCCACGCAGATACACGAGCACACCACCCTCGGCAGCGATCTGCTCCAAGGCCGCGTCCAACTGCGGGCCACACTCACATCGCTGCGACGAGAACGACTCCCCCGTCAGACACTCCGAATGCACCCGCACCAGCGAATCACGGTCGAGCTCACCCGACACCAGTGCGAGGTGCTCGGCACCGGTCACGCGGTCGCGGTACCCGATCGCACGAAAGACACCGAAACGGGTCGGCATCACCGATTCGTCCGCACGCTCCACCCGGCCTTCCGGCCCCGCAGGGCCCGGCAGCGCGTGCTCCCGCCGATACGCGGCCAACTCCGCGATCGTCAGCACCGGAAGATCCTGCCGCGCACCGAGATCCTCGATGCCCGGCATCCGCATCATCGACCCGTCGTCCGCGACCAGTTCCGCGATGACGCCCACCGCGGGCAGTCCCGCCAGAGCGCACAGGTCCACGGCCGCCTCGGTGTGACCGCGACGCTCGAGCACCCCACCGGGACGTGCCCGCAGCGGCAGCACGTGCCCGGGGCGGATCAGGTCACCCGCCGTGGACGTCGGATCCGCCAGCACCTGCAACGTCCGGGCACGGTCGGCCGCGGAGATGCCCGTCGTGAGGCCGACCGCCGCGTCCACCGTCACCGTGTACGCCGTCTGCCTCGGATCCTGATTGTCCGCCACCATCGCGGGCAACCCCAACACATCCGCACGCGCACCGGTCATCGGCGCACACAGCAATCCCGACGTGTGCCGTACCGTCCACGCCACCCACTCCGACGACACCGCGTGCGCCGCCAGAATCACGTCGCCTTCGTTCTCGCGGTCGGCGTCGTCGGCGACGAGCACCGGCCGACCGGACCGGAGAGCGCCGAGTGCAGCCTCGATCGCGGTCATCCCGCGACGCCCTGGAGGCGGCTGAATCGGCTGCGGTGGAAGACGATCGGCATCTCGTCCCGCAGTTCGAGCTCGTTCACCCGCATCAACACGATGGCGTGGTCCCCGGCCGGAACCTCCTGCGTGACGGTGGCGTCGAGCCATGCGCACGCCCCGTCGAGGAAGACCGCGCCCTCGTCGGTGGTGGTGGTGCTCAACCCCTCGAACCGGTTGCCGGTCTTCGCGGCCAGCGTCCGTGCCGCGGTGTCGTGCGCCTCGCCGAGGACACTGATGCCGATCTTCTCCGCTCCGCGCAGCCGCGGCCAGGTGGTGGACGTGTTCTGCACGCAGAACGCCACGAGCGCGGGCTCGAAGGACACCCCGACGAAGCTGCTCGCGGCCATCGCGACGGGCTCGCCGTCGATGGTGGCGCAGATGGCGACGACTCCGCTGGGGAACTGCCCGAACGCGTTTCGCAGGGTCGACGCGTCCAGCTCGGTGTGGGTGAGTGTCATGATGCCTCCGTTCGGGCCGCGGCGGCCGCGGCGATGATCCCGCCCCACCGCTCCGCGTACTCGGCGATGCGGGTGTCGGTCGTGTATGTCGAATCGATCAGGTACAGCCCCGGAGCCGGCGTCGTCGCACCCAATTCCACCAGCACCGGCTTGAGCAACAGATCCGGCGCCATCGCGTGCGCCGGACCCGCACCCAACATCAGCGGCACCGCAACGACGTCCCGCAGACCATCACCGCCGGCGAACTGGTCCAGGAACAGCTTCAGGATCCCCGTGTACGTCGCCTTGAACGTCGGACTCGCGAACACCACCAGATCCGACGACGCCACCGACTCCACCGCCGACGTCACCGCCTCGTCACCCCACCCCAACAGCCCGGGACCGAGCGTCACGACATCGACGACGTGGTCGGGTTCGGCCCCGCTGAGCGAGCGGGCCAGCAGGGCGGCGGCGTCGAGAGTGCGGGAACCGGGCTTGGGGTTGCCTGCAACGATGGTGGTCTTCACGAGGATTCCTTTCGTCGGCCGCTATCGCGCGGATCGGGAGGTGGTACGGCGGCGTACCGCACCGGACAGGGCGACGGCGATCACCAGGGCGCCGCCGTAGAACAGTTGCTGGACGAAGCTGGGGACGCCGAGCATCTGCAGCCCGACGACACCGGCGACGAGGAAGTACACGGCGACCAGGGTGCCGACGGCGTTGAACCGGCCGGGGATGATCGCGGTCGCGCCGAGGAACGCGGCGGCGAAGGCGGGCAGCATGAACGACTGTCCCGAGGACGGGTCGGCGCCGCTGAGCATGCCGGCGTAGACGATGCCGGCGAGACCGGCCACGAGGGCGGAGGTGACGAGGGCACCGCCACGGATCCGGTCGACGTGCAGGCCGCTCAGTCGGGCCACCTGCGGACCCCGCCCCACGAACAGGAGTCGTCGGCCGATCGGCGTGTACTGGAACACCACGGCCGTCACGAGCACGAGTGCGAGCGCGTAGTAGAACTGCAGCGAGACCCCGAACACCCGGGTGCCGACCGTCGCGTCGACCAGTGCGGAATCGATGCCGGTGACCGAGGTTGAGTCCGAGATCCACTGCACCACACCGAGGACGACGGTTCCGCTGCCGAGGGTGGCGATGAACGAGTCGATCTGGAGCCGAACGACGAGGACGCCGTTGACGAATCCGACGAACAGGGCGGCGAGAACGGCGACGCCGATGGCGGGCAGCAGAGACCAGTCGTGCGCGGCGTTGAGGACGGCGATGGTCATCGCGGACAGCGACATCGTCGAGACCGCGGACAGGTCGAACTCGCCCGCCGTCAGCGGCACGATCAGGCCGAGCGCGAGGATCAGCAGGACCGCCTGCGATCCGAGGATGTTCTGGAGGTTCGCCGCGGTCGGGTACGTCTCGGGTCGCAGGATGCTGAACACGATCACCACCGCGACCAGCGCGACGACGAGTGCGTACTTCTCGAGTAGCGGAGCGACTGCGAACCGGGGGCGGGCGGGGGCAGGTGGGGTCGGGGTGTCGGTGGTCGACTTCGGGTCGAGGGTGACGGACATCAGGCCTTCACTTCCTGTCTGGTCATTCCGAGAACGCTGTCCGAGATGTGGTGTTTGGAGAGGTGGTCGCCGGTCAGTTCGGCCACCACGTGCCCGTGCGAGAACACGAGCACCCGATCGCACAGCACCGACAACTGCTCGTAGTCGGAACTCGCGACGACGATTCCGGCCCCACCGGACGCGGTGTCCCGGAGCATCTCGAAGATGCGTGCGCGGGCGCCGACGTCGACGCCCTGGGTGGGCTCGGCGAGCAGCACCAGTCGCGGATCGGTCTGCAGCCACTTGCCGAGCAGCGCCTTCTGCTGGTTGCCGCCGGACAGTGACCCGTACACCGCCTGAGGATCGCGGGGCCGCACGTCGCAGTGTCCGGCGAGTTCGGAGGCGGTGGTGCCCAACACCTTCGGGTTGAGCAGCCCACGTCCGAGGACGGGCAGGGTCACGTTCTCGGCGACGGTGAGTTCCGGTGCGCTGCCCTCCACTTTGCGGTCCGGTGGCACGTAGACGACCTTGCGGGCCAGTGCCCGGATCGGTGTGATCGACGCCAGCGTCATCGTCTCGGTGCCGACGGTGAGGGTGCCACCGCGGGCCGGGCGGGCTCCGTATAGCGCGGGCAGCACGTCGTCGTAGCCGGATCCGGCGATGCCGGTCAACCCGACTACCTCGCCTGCCCGGATATCGAAGCCGACACCGTCGACGGTGGCCGTCTCGAGTTCACCGACGCGGGCCACCGGTGCGACCCCGTCGAAGTCGTGGACCGGTCCGGCCGCCCGGGGGTCCGCGGAGGCCAGACTGCGCCCGACGATGAGGTCGATCAGCGACGACGCGGTGAGGTCGCGGGTGCGGTGCGTTCCCTGGGACACTCCGTCGCGCAGCACGGTGACCCGGTCGGTCTGGCCCAGCACCTCGTCGAGGTCGTGCGAGACGAACAGCACCGCGGCCCTGCCGTCCGCGACGATCTCCCGGACCACGGAGAACAGCAGGTCGGTGCCCTCGCGCGGCAGGAACACCGCGGGTTCGTCGAGCACCAGCAGGGTCCGGCGGTCACCGAGTTCGTCGACCGCGCGCAGGATCGCGACCAGGGCCCGCTCGGTCTCGCTGAGCGTCGACACCAGCGCCTCCGGGTCGATCGCGAGACCGAATCGTTCGAACAACGCCCGGGCAGCGCGCCTTTCCTTCCGCCACGAGATCCACGGCCGCGACCCGGCGACGACCTCACCGACCCGCAGGTTCTCCACCACGGACAGGTCGGGCACGAGCGCGAGGTCCTGGTGGACGAAGCTGATGCCGAGGTCACGGAATCCGCCGGCCGGCACGGGAAGCGGGACGTCGCGTCCCCGGATCTGCAGCGCGGCAACGGGATCCGGTGCGTGGAATCCGGCGAGCACCTTGATCAGGGTCGACTTGCCGGATCCGTTCTCGCCGAGCAGGCCGTGCACCTCGCCGGCGTGCACCGTCAGGCCGACACTCTTCAGTACGGTGTTCGGTCCGAAGGTCTTGGAGAGTCCGACGACGTTGACGATCGGATCAGGACTGGCCACTGCCACCACCCCACAGCGCCTCGTAGCCGGTGACGTACGCGGTGCCGTACCCCTTGTCGGGCTGCGGCGGGGTGCCGGTCTCGTCGATGTTCTCGGCGGTGATGAGCTTGAGCGGGGTCTCCTCGGCACCGTTCGGCACGGGATCGAGACCGAGCAGCAACCGGCCCGCCTGGTCCATCGTCGCCCACGCGAGCCACGGGATCGACTCGCCGACGTTCATGGTCACGATGCCGTCGTCCTGCTGGATCTTCAGGACCGCGGGAGTGCCGTTGACGGAGGAGATCTCGACCTGGCCGGTCTTGCCCGCCGCGGTGATCCCCGACTGCGCGTACAGGGACATCGAATCGTAGATCGGGAGGATGAAGTCGATGTTCGGGTCGGCGGACAGCGCGGACTGCACCTCCGACTGGATCTTGGTGGCCCACTCGGCGACAGGCACGTTGACGACCTTGTAGGTGCACTTGGGGCAGGACGCCGAGATCTCGTCCTCCATCGCCTCGACCTCGGCCTTGGCGGGCGGCACCTCGTTGGAGCTGATGATCAGCGCGTTGCCGGCACCCTCGGTACGGTCGATCATCCAGTCGACCGTGAGCCGGTTCGCCTCCGCCAGCGGTGCGTCGGTGATGGCGTCCACGAGACCGGTGAGGTCGGCCGGGAGCGACTCGCCGCGCAGGATGGTGTGGGTCAGCAACACCGGAATACCTGCCGCGTCGGCCTTTTCGAGTGCCGGCTTGATCAGGGAGGCGTCGATGCCCTGGGACAGGATGATCAGGTCGACGTTCTGGTTGACGGCCTGCTCGACACCGGTCGACCACTGGGCCGGCTTGCCCTGGTTGGTGTACTCGATCCAGGTGGCGCCGTAGCGTTCGGCGACCTTCTCGGACTCCTCGTCCACCGCGACGTTGTACGGGTTCTCGCTGTTCGTCGGGATCGCGAAGATGGTCTTGCCCGCGATGTCCTTCATCGGGAACGGCGCCGCGTCGAGGGTGAATTCCGGGTCCGACTCGTACTTGGCGAGCTGGGCGCGCGCGTAGTCGATGCCCGCGGCGACGTCGGCGTCGGAGGCGTCGCTTCCCGCGGAGTCGGAGCTGCTGCAGGCGGCGAGACCGAGGGTCGCGGTGAGGGTGAGCGCGGCGATCGCGGCGCGGCCGGGAAGGGAAGTGCGCATGAATTCTCCTGTGAACCTGGAAGAGACGAGATGCCTGAGAGAAGGGGGAGCGATGTGATCGCCGGGGTGGCGACTCTGCACTTCCACCCGATGACTTCGAATGTATCGGTCGGTTGTTGCGACTGTTCGTGCCCCGGTTACGTTCGCGGATCAGCCGGTTTCGATTGCATTACAACCGGTCTCGGGAGAGGTACTCCTCCACCCGGACCAGCGGCCAGACCTCCGCCATCTTCTGCCGGATGTCGAAGAGGTTCGACGCATGGATGGACGGATCACGATCCCCCACGGCCTCTTCCACCACGATCGGGACGAAGCCGTGCTGCATCGTGTCGAGCGTGGTCGCGCGCACGCAGCCGCTCGTCGACAGACCACCGATCAGCACGGTGTCGACCCCCAGCGCAGTGAGGTACGTGCTCAGGGTGGTGCCGAAGAACGCGCTCGCGTACTTCTTGGTCACGAGCAGTTCGTCGGCAGTCGGCTCGAGCCCCTCGATCAACTCGCCGTAGGGACTGCCCTCGCAGAACGCGACCAGGGTGCCCGACTTCTTGAAGAAGATGCCGGCGTCGGCGCCGTCGGCCCGCAGCCGCACCTCCGTGACGATCACCGGGATCCCGGCGCCACGGGCCGCGGTGAGCAGCGCGCGCATCGCCTCAACGTTCTCCTCCACTCCGGCATAGAGCGGGCACTGCGGGTCGATGTAGGCCCGCGCGGGATCGACGAGAACCAGTGCGGGACGGGACCCGGGCTCGAGCTCCTGCCCGAATCCGGCGGCGGCGTAGTCGGCGGCCTGGGCGGTGCGGTCGGTCATGCGGATTCCTTGAGAGTCGAGTCGGATTCGAGGTCGGGTTCCGACACCGGGAGCGAGACGTGGCGACGGGGGAAGGCCCGGCAGACGACGACGCCCACGCAGGCGACGGCGGTGAGCACCAGGCCCACGGTGCGGATGTTGTCGACGAAGGTGGTCAGTTCGTCGCTTCCGAGCGTGCCGAGGGTGCCGCCGTAGGCGGCCTCGCGGGCGGCTCCGCTCAGTCCGACGGTCGCGATCGCGAGTGCCAGTGCCGTACTGAGCAGGTTGCCCACGTTCTGCAGGGTGGACCGCAGACCGTTGGCGATGCCGCGCCGCTCGGCGGGGGCGGTGAGCATCAGCGCGCTGGTACTCGGTGTCATGAAAAGGCCGGTCCCGCAGCCCAGTACGAACAGGAAGGGTGCCGTCATCGCGATCGGCCCGCCCGCCGACATCGTCAGGGTCACCCCGAGCAGTCCGACCGCGTTGAGCGCCATACCCGTCGCGGTGAGGGTGCGGGGGGCGAACCGGAGCACGAGCGAGCCGGCGGCCGCCGCCGCGACGACGGTGCCGACGGCGACGGGCACCACGAGCACACCCGCCGACACCGCGGACACCCCCTCGACCGCCTGTGCGTACAGGGAGACGACCAGGGCCACGGCATAGGTCGCGACGGCGTTCACGAGCACCGCGACAAGGACCAGCGTGATGCCGCGGTTGCGGAACAGGGTCACGTCGACGAGCGGATGGGCCCGGTGGATCTGAACGAGCGTGAACACCACGGCGAGGACGATCGCGGCGACGGCACACACGCCCGGCAACCACCACGACGCCGTCACACCCGGGGTCAGGGCCAGCACGACCGCGGTCAGCAGGGCCGTCGACAGGATCGAGCCCGCGAGGTCGAACGGCTCGCGCCGCGCCGGGATCCGCGGGCCCCGGGGGATGGCCGGCACCGACGCGACGATCGCGATCACCCCCACCGGCAGGCACACCACGAACAGGCCGCGCCACCCGAATGCCGCTGTGGCGGCCCCGCCGATGACGGGTCCGACGACCTGGGCCACCGCCGCCACCGTCGCGTTCCAGCCGAGCGCCCGGCCCAGCAGATGCGGCGGAAACGTGTCGGTGAGCAGGGCCGTGTTGTTCGTGACGACGGCGGCCGCGCCGACCCCCTGGAGCAGGCGTGCCGCGATCAGCCAGTTCGCCGACGGCGCCAGCATGCACAGTCCGGTCGCCGCCGCGAACACCACCAGTCCCGCGAGGTAGAGCGGCCGCCGGCCGATGATGTCGGCGAGCCGGCCGAACACGAGGATCAGCGCGGTGGTCACCAGCATGTAGCCCAGCAGGATCCAGGTCGACTGGGCGGCACTGGCGCCCAGTTCACGCGTGACCGTCGGCAGGGCGACGGTCAGCCCGCTGATGCCGAGAAAGACCGCGACCACGCCCACGCTGGTGGCGGCGAACACGCGCCACGGGTGTGGGTGCGGCAGGGCGGTGACGCTAACCATCGCAGCGGCGATCGTGGAAGTCCGTGACGCACTGCAGAACCTGTGCGAGCCGCAGGCAGGTGTCGTCCGCCCACGGCCGGCCGACCAGTTGCACGCCGACGGGCATGCCGCCGGTGAACCCGGCCGGTGCCATCACCGCGGGCAGGCCGAGGTAGTCGAACAGGCCGGTGTTGCGTCCGATCACGGACTGCATCGGATGGCGGACGCCGTCGATGTCGACGGTGACGTCCGACAGGCGCGCGGCGGTGGCCCCGATCCCCGGTGTGACGAGTGCGTCGACGCCGGCCAGGTCGAGGGCGGCGACGGCCTCCCGCTGCGCCACGGCGCGCCGACGCACCGCCCGCAGGTAGTCGACGGCCGGGGGCACCAGCCCCCGTGCGATGCGCACCTGGGTTCCGATGTCGTACAGCCCGAACCGGTCCAGCGCGGCCTCCTGATTGGAGGCGAGCTCGCAGGTGAGCACGATCGTGACGTCGTCGTGAATCCGGTGCAGCCCGGGCAGGTCGACGGGAACCACCTCGGCGCCGAGCCCGCGGAACGCGTCGACGGCCGCCTCCCACGCGGCGAGGACACCGGCGTCGCACAGTTCGGTGAACCACGCCGTCGGGACTCCCAGCCGGACCCCCGACAGGGTCGGTGCACCTGCCTCGGCCGGTGCCGCGAGGCCGGCACTCACGCCCTCGGCCGTCCGCGCGGGAACGGCGGCCGGGTCGAGGCCGTCCGGACCGGCGAGCACCCCGAGAACCGCGCGCAGGTCGGCCGCGGAACGCGCCATCGGCCCGATGTGGTCGAGAGTCCACGACAGGGAGGCGACGCCCGTGCGCGGGACGAGACCGTAGGTGGGCTTGATGCCGGTCAGGTTGCACAGCGCGCTGGGCACCCGGATCGAGCCGCCGGTGTCGGTGCCGAGGGCGAGCGGGACCAGACGTGCGGCGAGCGCACCGGCCGAACCGGTCGACGAGCCTCCCGTCCACCGGCTGCGGTCCCACGGATTGGTGACCGTGCCGTAGCGCGCGTTGTGCGGTGCGCCGCAGGCGAACTCGGTGGTCGCGGTGATCAGGACCGGAATGGCACCCGCCTCGCGCAGGCGGGCCACCGCCGTGGCGTCGGTGGACGCGACGCGGTCACCGGTCAGGTGCGAACCCGCGGTGATCGCGGTCCCGGCGACGTCGATGATGTCCTTGACCGCGAAGAAGACACCTTCGAGTGGGCGAGCGGCGCCCTCCCGCCACCTGCGGTCGGACTCCGCGGCCGCCCCGTCGGCTCCGTCGACGATCGCGAGGATCGCCCCGCCGACCAACTCCGGATCCGACCATCGGCAGCGGAGCGCGGCCAGCACCGCGGTCGGCGACACCGCTCCCCCGGCGTACGCCGCGAGCAGGTCGAGCACGCCGAGTTCGTGCAGGGCGCCGCCCACCCGCACCGAACCGTGCGGTGCGGCAACGGGCGCGGGCGGGACGGGGCCCGCGGACAGGAAGGCTGCCGCGTGAGCGGGTTCCGTGCTCCCCGAATCCGGTGACGTGGGAAGGGGATCGAGTCGGGACGCCTCGAGCAGCGGCGTCATGTCGGCGCGGGCCTGCCCCAGCAGGTCTTCGACCGTCGTGGCCGCCGCGGCGGTGAGGTCGGGATAGTCGGTCGCGGTCATCCGGCCACCCGCAGTGGTGCGGCAGTGGCACGGGGCGCCGGGCGCACTGTGCCGGCCGTGAGGTCGGCCAGCAGCCGCAGCACGTCGGGCCGGCGGTCCCGGGCCAGTGGGAAGGATGCGCGGGTCGCGGAAACCGCGTCGAGATCGATTGTCAGCCGCACGATCTCGCCCGCCGTGTGGGCCTGCGCCTGTGCGACGATCTCGCCGTTCGGGGCGATCACGCAGGACAGACCGAAGTAGTCGACGGTGGTGCCGTTCAGTGTCTCGGGCCCCGCTCGGTTCGCGGCGACGATCCACACCTGCGATTCCAGCGCACGGGTCTGCAGCTCGGAGAGGAAGAGGTCCTCGCGGCTGCCGAGGGAGGAGACGATCGCGAGCACCACGTCGGCGCCGAGTGCCCGGGCGACGGCCCAGTTCTCGGGGAAGGTGCGGTCGTAGCAGACGACGCAGCCGAACCGGGCGCCGAGCAGGTCCGCGGTCACCGGCGACTGACCGGGGGCGAAGTGGTACTTCTCGTCGATGTCCACGTCGCCGACCATGCTGGCGGGCAGGGAGAGTTTGCGGTACGCGGGGACGGCACCGCCGTCGGGGGTGCGCCATGTGACGACCTCGCCGGCCCCGTCGATCAGCACCACCGAGTTGTGGGTGAGGTCGTGGCCGGTGCGCTCGAACATCCCGAAGGCGATGGCGCACCCCAACTCTCGGGCGAGGTCCCCGAACAGGTCAGTCGCCGGACCTGGAATCGTCTGGGCCCAGCCGGTGCGGTCGACCTCGTGGCTGGTGCAGAAGTAGGGCGTGGTGACGAGTTCGGGCAGGACCACCAGGTCCGGTCCGGTTCCGGACGAATCCGGTTCGGCGGCGCCGCGAATGAGACCGGCCAGGCGTGCCAGGTTCCCGGGGATGTCCTCGGTGAGTTCGCCGGCCTGAATGATCGCGACGTCTAGTGTTCGGGGCTGCACTGGTACCTCCGCGGGCGAATGGAAGGCGGGTGGGGACGCGGCGCGGAGCGCGCGTCCTCACCCGCCGGATCGGGTCAGGCTGCTTCGGCGGCCAGGTCGGCGCGGCACTTGAGCAGCGGCTGGATGCGGGTGCCGAACTTCTCGATGCCCTCGACGAAGTCGTCGAAGGTCATCATGATGCCCTTGATGCCCTGAATCGCGGCGACCTCGTCGAGCATCGTGGCGACCGTCTCGTAGGAGCCGACGAGGGTGCCCATGTTGAAGTTCACCGCGCCCTCGGGCAGGGAGATGGTCTTGGCGGTCGAGGCGTCGTCCGCGGTGGCGTCGGCCGCCGACTGGTCGGCCATGTAGCCGAGTGCCGCGAGGTCCGCGTTGTCGTGGTAGTCCTTCCACTTCGCCTGCGCCGCTTCGTCGGTCTCCTCGGCAATGATCATGAACAGGGTCAGGGCACCGACGTCGCGGCCGGTCTTCTCGGCGGCGTCGACGAGGGTCGCGGTGGCGTCGGAGATCGCTGTCGGCGTGTTGATGCCGGTGCCCATGATGAAGTTGAAGTCCGCCATCTCGGACGCGAACTTCATGCCGCTCTTGGACTGGCCCGCGGCGACGATCGGCACCGCCCCGCCGGTCGGGCTCGGAGAGAGCACGCACTCGTCCATCGTGTAGTGCTTGCCCTTGAAGTTGCTGACACCGTCCGCCCACAGCTGGCGCATGACGGTGACGTACTCGGTGGCCTGTTCGTAGCGGTAGCCGAAGTACTCCTCGCCCGGCCACAGCCCCATCTGCGTGTACTCGTTCGGCGCCCAGCCCGTCACGATGTTGACCCCGAAGCGCCCGGGAGCGATGGAGTCGATGGTCGAGGCCATCCGGGCCACCATCGCCGGCGGCAGCGTGAGGATCGGGGTGGAGGCGAACAGCTTGATCTTCTCGGTGGCGGCGGCGAGGCCGGCCATCAGCGTGAAGGACTCGAGGTTGTGGTCCCAGAACTCGGTCTCCCCGCCGAAGCCCTTGAGCTTGATCATCGACAGCGCGAAGTCGAGTCCGTGCTCCTCCGCCTTCTGCACGACCGCCTTGTTCAGCTCGAACGAGGGCATGTACTGCGGGGCGCTCTTCGAGATGAGCCAGCCGTTGTTGCCGATCGGGATGAATACACCGAATTCCATGACGCGCTCCTGACACTGCGGGTGGATGGGGAAGCGGAGGCACCGTTGCCCTTGCGCTATGACTTCGAATGTATTCAGGCATTATTGCCGAGCAAGTGCCCCGAGGTAACGGATTCGTTGCGCCGGTTAACGATCTTTGACGGGGCCCGCACTGCCCCGCTGCACCCACTCCACGTCGAAGTTTCGGTGCACCGGCGCACCGGCGGCGCCGTCGATGCGCGCGAGCAGCAGTTCGGACGCCGCCGCGGCCATCTCCTCGAGCGGCTGCCGGACCGTGGTCAGGTCGAACATCGACCATCCCGACGCGTCGAGGTCGTTGTAGCCGACGACCGACACGTCCTCGGGCACCCGCACGCCCAGCCGCTTGGCCGCATCGAGAGTGCCGTACGCCATGAAGTCGGTCGCGCAGAACACCGCGGTCGGCGGCTCGGACCGGCCCAGCAGTGCCATCCCGCCCTCGAAGCCGGTGCTCGCATCGACTGCTCCGCGGTACACCAGGGAGTCGTCGATCGTGACGCCGTGCTCGGCCAGGCGTTCCCGGAGCCCCGACTCGCGCAGCTTCACACTCGGGTTCTCCAGCGGCCCCGACACCAGACCGATCCGCCGATGACCCATCTCGACCAGGTGATCGGCGACGAGCCGTCCACCCCGCACGTTGTCGGAGGTCACCCGGTCCACCCGACCGGCCTGACTGCCGTCGACGTCCCGGTTGAGGATCACCAGGGGGATCTTCCAGTCGATCATCTCCGACACCATCGGCGAGTCCAGCCGCGACGAGATGAACACGACGCCGTCGACCAGGCCGCCCCGCAACGCCAGGATGTCCTTCTCCAGGGTCCCCTCGGTCCGGTCGCTCATCAGCAGGACCCGGTAGTCGTGCTGGGCGAACTTGTCCTGCAGGGTGTTCACCAGCGTCGGATACGACGGGTTGCGCAGGTCGCCGCTGACCACCGCGATCGACGACGATCGCTGCGTGATCAGGCTCCGCGCCGTCACGTGCGGAACGTAGCCCATCTCCCGGGCCAGCTCCCGGATCCGCTCCCGGGTCGACTCGATGACGCGGGGATCGCCGCGCAGGGCACGCGACACCGTGGACTGCGAGACGCCGGCCCGCCGCGCGACCTCGTAGCTGGTGACCGACTTGTTCCCCACGCTGCGATTGTAGGAGCAGCGGGCGCGCGAACGCCCCTCGCTCAGGCCTTGAAGTAGACGAGCTGGTGACTGGTCGCCAGCAGCACGCCGTCGCGGCCCCAGATCTCGGCGGACTGGTCGAAGTAGCCGGCACCGAACCGTTGGGCGCGCGCGGTGGCGAGGACGGCCTCGTCCGCCTGGGTGGTCAGGTCCTCGGCGCCGGCGTGGAAGTACACGGTCAGCGACACGGTGCCCGCGGGCGCGAACTGCCCGCGCCGCAGGAACACTCGCGGATAGAAGACGTCGCAGAGCGCGGCCAGCGCCGGGAAGTCGAGCGGCCGCGACGGCGTGTCCCGGACCCACAGGGTGGTCGTCGAGTCGTCCGACTCCCCCGCCTCCGGACCGGGGAATCCGCCTTCGACGAAACGCATCTCGTAGTTCTTCCCCCACGCGATGAAGTCGGGGAACGGCGTCGCCGTGACGTCCTCGGCCGCGGGCGCAGCCGGGCGGACCCGTTCGGTGGACGACCAGGTCGGCCTGCGCACGCCGAACACGGCGGTGGCGGTCGTCGCGACACCACCGTCCTGCGCGAGCTCGATCGTCCAGTGCTGGGTGCTGCGGTTGGTGCGGGCGGGACGGGCGGAGACGACGAACGGTCCGTCGGCGATCGGCCCCGCGTAGTTCACCGTCAGCGAGACCGGGTCGCCCAGCCGGTCGGGGTGGTCGAGAACCGCGCGAAGCAGTGTCGCGGCGGTGATGCCGCCGAACGGTCCGACCATGTTCGCGTAGGCCGCGGTGGTGCGTCCGTCGACGCCGCCGTCCGGCCGCGGAGCGAGGTCGACGGCGTCGTCGAACGGGTGCGTCTGGGTGATGGTCGTGGTCACGGCGTCTCCTGGCAGCTCGACACTATGTATGACAATATACATAGCAGCCTGACCAGCATCCTGAAAGACCACGAACACCGAGGACGACATGGCGACGAAGCACGATCCGACGAGCGGGCCGAGGGCCGCGATGATCGGCAGCGCGGTCGATCTGATCCGGGAGCGCGGCGTCGCGGCCACGTCGTTCGCCGACGTCCTCGCGCACAGCGGCGCGCCCCGCGGGTCGATCTACCACCACTTCCCGCGCGGCAAGTCACAACTGGTCGAGGAGGCGACGCAGGCGGCTGCGGACCGG
This sequence comes from Rhodococcus sp. NPDC003318, assembly GCF_042879035.1. Classification (NCBI taxonomy): domain Bacteria; kingdom Bacillati; phylum Actinomycetota; class Actinomycetes; order Mycobacteriales; family Nocardiaceae; genus Rhodococcus; species Rhodococcus sp. NPDC003318. The sequence goes on from NZ_JBIAOU010000010.1 coordinate 107,860, forward strand.
CTGGGCCGCGGCGTCGAGCGGGTCCTCGACGCCACCGACACGGTCGGCGCCCTGCGTGCACTCGCCGACGTGTGGCGGCGCGGGTTCGAGACGAGCGGTTACCGGGCGGGATGCCCCATCGTCGCGGCGGCGCTCGGCACCGAACCGGGCGCCCGGTCGATCGCGGGAACCACCTTCGACACCTGGTGTTCGCTGATCGCCACCAAACTCACCGTGGAGGGCGTCGGATCCGCGCGGGCGTCCTCGCTGTCCGTGCTGATCGTCAGCGCGCTCGAGGGCGCGCTCGTCGTCGCGCAGGCGCAGGGCAGCACCACTCCCCTGGACACCGTGGTCGCCGAGCTGGAACTCGTGTGCCGCGCCGCCGTCTCCCGCTGACGCACCAATCCTGTTGCCGTACAACACCCATTCGCAACCCCGGGTGAACGGGCGGGAAAGGGGTGCGGGGGGCCACCGTTCGGTGACCCCCCGCTACCGGATGCACCGGCTCGGCAGTATCAGAGGGCCTGCTTGGCGGCCTTGACCAGACCTCCGCCGATGATCAGGCGCTGGATCTCGCTGGTCCCCTCGTACAGGCGCAGCAGCCGCACGTCACGGTAGATCCGCTCGACCGGAACCTCACGCATGTAGCCGGTGCCACCGTGGATCTGCACCGCCAGGTCGGCGACCTTGCCGACCATCTCGGTGCAGTACAGCTTCGCCACCGACGGCGCGATCCGACGGTCGGTCCCCTCGACCCACGCCCGCGCGGCGTCGCGCACCAGCGCCCGACCCGCCATCACACCGGTCTGCTGATCCGCGATCATCGCCTGCACCAGCTGGAAGTCGCCGATCGGCTTGCCGCCCTGAGTGGCGGTCGCCGCGTAGGCGACGGACTCGTCGAGCGCACGCTGCCCCTGGCCGACCGACAGTGCCGCGATGTGCACGCGGCCGCGGGCGAGGGAGGTCATCGCGGCCTTGTATCCGGCGTCCTCGTTGCCACCGATCAGCGCGTCCGCGGGCACCCGCACGTCGGTGAGGTTCACGCTCGCCGTCCACGCACCCTCCTGCCCCATCTTGCGGTCCTTCTCTCCGACGTTGACGCCCGGCGTCTCCGCGGGCACCAGGAACACCGCGATGCCCTCGCCGTTCGCGTCCCGGGGCCGGGTGCGGGCGAACACGACGAACAGGTTCGCGACGGGGGCGTTGGTGATGAAGCACTTGTCGCCGTTGATCACCCAGTCGTCGCCGTCGCGCACAGCCTTGGTGCGCAGGCCGGCCGGGTTGGATCCGGCGCCGGGCTCGGTGAGCGCGAACGACGCGACCACCTCGCCGGAGGCGATCGGCTCGAGCCAGCGCCGCTTCTGCTCGTCGGTGCCGAACCCGACCAGGACCTGGCCGGCGATGCCGTTGTTGGTGCCGAACATCGACCGCAGCGACAGCGTCGTGTAGCCGAACTCCATCGCCAGCTCGGCGTCCTGCATCAGGTTCAGGCCGAGTCCACCCCACTCCTGCGGGATCGCGTACCCGAACAGGCCCATCTCCTTCGCGGCATCACGGATGTCGTCGGGGATGGCGTTGGTGTCGGCGATCTCCTGCTCGCGGGGGACCACGACGGAGCGGATGAAGCGCCGGGTCTGCGAAAGAATTTCGGCGAAGTCCTCGGCACCGACCTCGGCGCCGGCGGGAATAACGGTCGTCATGGCATCCACCCTCACCCGCGTGCGCGGCCCCGTCCAATACGAATCCGCCTACCCCTCCGTTAGTCAAAGCAAATCGGGATCGGGCCGGTGAGCTCTTCCTCGCCGGTGCGGCCTCTGGTTAGGGTGAATTCGCCCAGCGATCCGGAGTCGGTCGGCACCCGTGCCCACCCGGTCGCCCGCGCCTGCGCGCACCCGCCACACCCACGATGAACGAGGAGTTCTCCATGCCACTGCTGTCCGACCGCACTGCCGTGATCACCGGTGCCGCACAGGGAATCGGCTTCGCCATCGCCGAGAAGTTCGTCGCGGAAGGCGCCCGTGTCGTGCTCGGCGACGTCGACAAGGACGCGGTCCAGAACGCGGCGGAGAAGCTCGGCGGGCAGGACGTCGCGCGCGGCGTGCGGTGCGACGTCACCTCCGCCGACGAGGTGCAGGCGATGCTCGACACCGCCCTCGCAGCGTTCGGCAGCCTCGACGTCCTCGTCAACAACGCGGGTATCACCCGCGACGCCACCATGCGGAACATGACCGAGGACCAGTTCGACCAGGTCATCGCCGTACACCTCAAGGGCACCTGGAACGGCATCCGCCTCGCCGCGCCGATCATGCGTGAGCGCAAGTCGGGCGCGATCGTGAACCTGTCCTCGCTGTCCGGGAAGGTCGGCATGGTCGGCCAGACGAACTACTCCGCAGCGAAGGCCGGGATCGTCGGCATGAGCAAGGCCGCCGCGAAGGAACTTGCGCACCACGGCGTCCGCGTCAACGCGATCGCGCCGGGCCTGATCCGGTCCGCGATGACCGAGGCGATGCCGCAGAAGGCGTGGGACCAGAAGATGTCCGAGATCCCGATGGGCCGCGCCGGTGAGGTCGACGAGGTCGCCGGTGTCGCGCTGTTCCTCGCGTCCGACCTGTCGTCCTACATGACCGGCACGCTGCTCGAGGTGACCGGCGGACGGTTCATGTGACGCGTTGAACCTGTTCAGCTGCAACACATCTCGGCCACGAATTCCAGCCTCGAGCACAAGGAGCTCCTCCCATGCGTGAAGCAGTCGTCTGCGAACCCGTCCGCACCCCGATCGGCCGCTACGGCGGAATGTTCAAGTCCCTCACCGCCGTCGACCTCGGCGTCACCGCCCTGAAGGGTCTGCTCGAGCGCACCGGGATCGCTCCGGACACGATCGGTGACGTCATCCTCGGCCACTGCAACGCCAACAGCGAGGCCCCCGCGATCGGACGCGTCGTCGCCCTCGACGCCGGGCTGCCGATCACGGTGCCCGGCATGCACCTCGACCGCCGCTGCGGTTCGGGCCTGCAGGCCGTCATCCAGGCCGCGCTGCAGGTGACCTCGGGCGCCAACGACGTCGTCGTCGCCGGCGGCACCGAGTCCATGAGCAACGCCGCGTTCTACTCCACCGACATGCGCTGGGGCGGTGCCCGCGGCGGCGTGAAGATCCACGACGGACTGGTCCGCGCCCGCGAGACCGCGGGCGGGCGCTTCTACCCCGTCCCCGGCGGCATGCTCGAGACCGCCGAGAACCTGCGCCGCGAGTACTCCATCCCGCGCGAGGAACAGGACCGCCTCGCGATGGCCTCGCACCAGCGGGCCGTCGCCGCACAGCAGGCCGGCGTGCTCGCCGAGGAGATCGTCCCCGTCACCGTCCCGGGACGTCGCGGCGACACCGTGATCGACACCGACGAGCACCCCCGCGCCGACACCAGCATGGAGTCGCTCGGTGCGCTGAAGCCGATCCTCGTCAAGTCCGACCCCGACGCCACCGTCACCGCGGGCAACGCCAGCGGCCAGAACGACGCCGCCGCGATGTGCATCGTCACCACCCCCGAGAAGGCCGCCGAGCTGGGCCTGCGGCCCCTGGTCAAGCTGGTCTCGTGGGGCGTCGCCGGTGTCGCACCGAAGGTCATGGGCATCGGCCCCGTCCCCGCCACCGAGGTCGCGCTGCGCAACGCCGGGCTGACCCTGGCCGACATCGACCTGATCGAACTCAACGAGGCGTTCGCCGCGCAGGCCCTCGCGGTGATGCGCGAGTGGAAGTTCACCGACGCCGACCACGAGCGCACCAACGTCCTCGGGTCGGGCATCTCCCTCGGCCACCCCGTCGGCGCGACCGGCGTCCGGATGCTGGGCACCCTGTCCCGCGAACTGCACCGCCGCGACGGCCGCTACGGCCTCGAGACCATGTGCATCGGCGGCGGCCAGGGCCTGGCCGCGATCTTCGAGAAGGTGGCCTGACATGACGCACTTCGATTCCCTCGACGCCGTCGAGGCCGCGCTCGGTGAGCCGATCGGCCCCGGCGAGTGGATGACCGTCGAGCAGGACCGCATCGACGCGTTCGCGGAGACCACCGGCGACCACCAGTGGATCCACGTCGACCCCGAGCGTGCCGCGAGCGGCCCGTACGGTGCCACCATCGCGCACGGCTACCTGACGCTGTCCCTGCTCCCCGTCCTCGGCGGTGGGCTGTACTCGATCGACGCCGGATCCGCGCGAGTCAACTACGGCAGCAACAAGGTTCGCTTTCCCTCCCCCGTCAGGGTGGGGTCGCGGATCCGGGCGATCGCGACGCCGGTCGCCCTCGAGCGCAAGGACGCGGGCGCGTTCCTGACCACGAGGTTCGTCGTCGAGATCGAGGGCTCCGACAAGCCGGCGTGCGTCGCCGAAGTCGTGACGCTGATCGTCGCGTGACCGGCACCGGACCCGACGGGCACGACGGCGCCGCCCGTCGGGTCCGGATCCAGTTGCGGCAGGAGGACCTGAGCCCGTCGGGCCACGTCGGCAACGCGTCGATCGTGCGGGTGCTCGAAGAGGCCCGCACCGTGTTCCTCGGGCACGCGCGACCCGGACGGGTCGGCTACCACGAGGGCCTGCTCGAGATCCTCGGCGACGAAGCCCGGATGCTCGTCGGTCAGCAGACCGTCGAGTACACGAAGGAACTGTGGTACTCCCACGATCCCGTCGTGGTCACGCTGTGGATCACGCACGTCGGCCGATCGAGCTTCTCGGTGGCCGCGACGATCGCCGGGCAGGACACCGGCGATGCGCGACCCGCGGTGTCGTCGGAGGCGACGATCGTGCTGATGGACCGCGCGACGCGGGCTCCGTGGTCGATCACCGACGAGGCGCGGGCCGTCTTCGCCCGCCATCGGGGCGAGCCGGTCGCGTTGCGGCCGCGTCCCGCCGTCGCCGCAGCACCGAGGCCGTGACAGCGGTGGGGATCCGCCGGTTCTACGATGGGCCGGTGGATCTGCACCTTGCCGCCTACTTCGTCGCGGTGGTCGACCATGGGGGCATCACCAAGGCAGCGAACGCCCTGTACGTGTCCCAGCCGTCGTTGTCGCAGGCCATCCGCACCCTCGAACGCCGCCTCGGCACCACCCTGTTCGACCGCAGCGGCCGGCAGCTCGTCCTGACCGAGGACGGCCGCAAGCTCGACGTCGCCGCACGCCGCATCCTCGCCGACGTCGAACGCGCCAAGGAACGGGTCGCCGCGGTCCGGGAACTGGACGCCGGCCGTGTCGACGTGATCACCTCGTCGACCTTCTCGATCGACCCGATGGTGGGGCTCGCGCGACGATTCCGCGACCGGTTCCCGCACGTGACCGTCCGGATCCACGACGCTCCCGACGGCCTGGGGGTGGTTGCGGGCCTGCGCCGCGGCGACGCCGAGGTCGGGATCGTCGACCTGGCGACCGACACCGCGAACATGCGTGTGGTCCCTCTCCTGACGCAGGAACTCGTCCTCGCCGTGCCGCCCGCCCTGGCCGCGGATCTCCCCGATCCGCTTTCGCACGATCTGGTCCGCACACTGCCGCTGATCCTCGAGGTCAGCGGCCGCAGTGGTTCGAACCCGCTGCTGACCGTCCTCGGCGACGACGTCCCCGTGGTGGTGGACTGTTCCCATCCCGCGGCGACGTGGGAACTGGTCCGGCGCGGGGCCGGAGTCGCGATGGCGCCCCGCACGGTCGCCGAGCAGCAGATGCCCGACGCGGTGGTCCGGAGCCTGGATCCGCCGCTGACCCGTCAGGTCGGACTGGTGCTGCGATCGGGTCCGGCGTCCCCGGCGGCGGAGGCGTTCGTCGCCGCGGCCCTCGGCCACCACAGCGGGACGGTGGCGGGCTGATGGAACGCCGCGAACTCGCCTACTTCCTGTCGGTTGCCGAGCACGAGGGCATCAACGGTGCCGCCGCGGCGCTCGGCGTCGCCCAACCGACGATCTCGCAGGCACTGCGCGGCCTCGAGCGGGAACTCGGCGTGCAACTGTTCGTGCGGGTCGGTCGGGGGATGGTGCTCAGTGCGGCGGGCCGCAGCCTGGTGGGCCCGGCGCGGAAGATCCTCCGCGACATCACGGCCGTCCAGGACATGCTCGGCGCACTCGGCGGCGGGTTGACGGGCCACCTCGACATCAGCGCGTTTCCGGCGCTCGCACCGGAGGTGGTGCCGTTGGTCTCGGAGTTCCGGCGCGCCTACCCGGACGTCGTCGTCGGGTTCGGCGAAATGGTCGACGAGTCGACCGCGACCGCGCTGATCCGCGACGGCCACAGTGAGTTCGTGGTGGCGCACCTGCCGATCGACGACCCGCGGCTCGAGGTGGTGGAGCTCGGCAGGCAGGAGTACTGGCTCGTGTACCCGCCGGACACGATCCTGCCGGAGGGCTCGATCCCGCTCTCCGACCTGCCCGACATCCCGATGGTGTTCGCGCCCCAGGGGCCTTCGGTCGTGGACGAGATCCAGGAGGCGATCCGGGGGGCGGGGGTGCGGCTGCACAACTCCGTCCTCGTCGATCATCGCGAGGCGCGGATCCCGATGGTGCTCGCCGGTCTCGGTGGCACGATCATCGAACGGTCCCAGGCCGAAGCGGTGGCCGACCGGGCGGTGGTCCGCTCGGTGCAGCCGCCGATCACACGGTCGTTCGGCCTGGCCTTCGATCCGGCCACGCTGTCACCGGTCGGGCAGGCGTTCGCCGAACTGGTGCGTGGCCGGATCGTGGGCGGTGAACCGGAGAACTAGCGGGGCGCCATCCGGATCGCGCCGTCCAGACGGATCGTCTCGCCGTTGAGGTAGCCGTTCTCGAGGATCGAGCACGCCAGGTGCCCGAACTCGCTCGCGCTGCCCAACCGCGACGGGTTGGGAACCGACGCCTCGAGGCCGGCGCGGACGTCCTCGCGCAGACGCGCCAGCAGTGGGGTGTCCATGATGCCGGGGGCGATGGTGTTGACGCGGATGCGCTTGGTGGCCAGGTCGCGGGCCGCGACGATCGTCATGCCGACGACGCCGCCCTTGGATGCGCTGTAGTTGATCTGCCCGATCTGGCCCTCGAACGCGGCGACCGACGCCGTCATGACGATCGCGCCGCGCTCGCCGTCCCGCTCGTCGTGGCGGGCGATGCGCTCGGCACCGAGACGCAGTGCGTTGAACGAGCCGATCAGGTTGAGCTTGACGACGAACTCGAAGTCCTCGAGCGAGCCCGCCTTGCCCTCCTTGTCGAGGATGCGCATCTTGCGGCCGGCACCGGCGCAGTGCACGACACCCCGCAGACCGTCCTTCGCGTCCGCGACGTCGAGGGCGGCGGCGAACTGCTCGGCGTCGGTGATGTCGGCGGCAGCGAACTCGGTCGGTCCACCGAGCTCCTTGGCGGCCGCGGCACCGTCGGAGGTCGGCAGGTCGATGAGGGTGACCAGCGCACCGGCGTCGACGAGCCGCCGCGCGGTGGCCAGGCCCAGTCCGGAGGCGCCGCCGGTGACGGCGACCGAGGTTCCCTTGAGTTCCATTGCTGTGCCATGCCTTTCGAAAGTCTCAGCGGTGACGTGATGCCGCGGCCTCGGCGGCGGGGTGACACCGCGCTGTGACATCGACACAAACACGCGCGGACCGGGACCGGCAAGAACTTTCCACGAATGGGCGATATAGGCGAAGACTATGCAGTCGTACCGTCTGTCGGCTCGCGCCATTGGCTCGCGCTAATCCGCTCATAGGCAAGTGTGTGGGGGCAAGCGGGAGATATCGGTGCACGATGGACGGGGCACGTTTCACGTCGGACGTGCCGACCGCCTCAGCCAAGGAGAGTGTCCAGGTGACCCACCCGCCCACCCCGGCCGGACTGCCGCTGGCCGGCACCCGCATCGTCGAAGTGTCGAGCTTCGTCGCTGTGCCGCTCGCCGGGATGACCCTCGGCCAGCTCGGTGCCGAGGTGACCCGCGTCGACCCGATCGGTGGCGCCGCCGACTACCGCCGGTGGCCGTTGACGGAGGACGGTGAGTCCATCTACTGGGCGAGCTTGAACAAGGGCAAGCGGTCTCTGGCGGCCAACTTCCGCGATCCCGAGGCGCAGGCCCTGATCGCCGACCTGATCGTCGACGCCGGTGTGCTGGTGACCAACGCGGCCGGGCGCGACTGGCTGGACTTCGACGTGCTCGCTGCGCGGCGCCCGGACCTGATCCACGTACAGCTGCTCGGGCGCGCGGACGGCGGCGGGGCCGTCGACTACACCGTCAACGCCGCGACGGGCTTCCCACTCGCCACCGGGCCGGTGGGAATCTCCGGTCCGGTCAACCACCTGCTGCCCGCATGGGACGTCGCCGCCGGTTTGTACACGGCGTTGGCGGTCGCGTCCGCGGTGCGCCGGAGGGAGGCCACCGGCGCGGGAGCGCGCGTCGTGCTGCCCCTCGAAGACGTGGCACTCGCCACCGTCGGCAACCTCGGGTACCTCGGGGAAGCGCAGTTCGGCGGCCCCGACCGCGAACGGCTCGGCACCTCGGTCTACGGCACGTACGGCACCGACGTCGTCACCTCCGACGGGGTACGTTTCATGCTCGCCGCCATGACGACGCGGCACTTCAACGACCTTGCGGCACTGACCGGAACGACGGAGGCGATCAAGTCGCTCGAATGCGCGCTGGGCGTGGACTTCGGTGACGAGGGCACCCGGTTCCGGCACCGCGAGACCCTGGGTGGACTGTTCCGTTCCTGGTTCGTCGAGCACACCGCGGAGGAGGCGCACGCCGCGCTGGCGGCGAGTTCGGTGCTGTTCGAGCGGTACCGGACGTTCCGCGAACTGGCCGTCGACCCGCTGGTGACCGACAACCCGATGTTCAGCGTGGTCGATCAGCCCCGGATCGGTGCGCATCTCGCGCCCGGGCTGCCGATGTCGATCGACGGACGTCACACCGCCCCCCAGCCCGCCCCGGCGAACGGCGACGACACCGCCGACGTCCTCGCAGAACGCCTCGGCATCGACACCGACCGACTCGCCGATCTCACCGCCCGCGGCGTCATCCGGACCGCAACCTCGGACCCGCACAACCGCCCCGTGGCTTCCACCGATCAGAAGGACCCCAACGCATGACCCGGCTCGCCCAGACTCCCGGACTCACCGAATTCCAGTCCGACATCCTCGCCAACGTGCGGACATTCGTGGACAAGGAGATCATCCCGAACGCGCAGGAACTCGAGCACGGCGACGTCTACCCGCAGGAGATCGTCGACCAGATGCGGGAGATGGGCCTGTTCGGCCTGATGATCCCCGAGGAGTACGGCGGACTCGGCGAGTCGCTGCTCACCTACGCCCTGTGCGTCGAGGAACTCGCCCGCGGCTGGATGAGCATCTCCGGTGTCATCAACACCCACTTCATCGTCTCGTACATGATCCGCCAGCACGGCACCGAGGCGCAGAAGCAGCACTACCTGCCGCGCCTGGCGACCGGCGAGCTCCGCGGCGCGTTCTCGATGTCCGAGCCCGAACTCGGCTCCGACGTCGCCGCGATCCGCACCCGCGCCACCCGGGACGGCGACGGCTACGTCATCAACGGCCAGAAGATGTGGCTGACCAACGGTGCCAGCTCCACTCTCGTTGCGGCTCTGGTCAAGACCGAAGAGGGTGCCGACAAGGCGCACAAGAACCTGACCACCTTCCTGATCGAGAAGCCCGCCGGCTTCGGTGAGGTCGTCCCCGGGATCACCATCCCCGGGAAGATCGACAAGATGGGCTACAAGGGCATCGACACCACCGAGCTGGTCTTCGACGGCTACCGCGCCTCCGCCGACGACATCCTCGGCGGCACACCGGGTCTCGGGTTCGGTCACATGATGGACGGTGTCGAGGTGGGCCGGGTCAACGTCTCCGCCCGTGCGTGCGGCGTCGCGATTCGCGCGTTCGAGCTCGCCGCGCGATACGCCCAGCAGCGCAAGACCTTCGGCAAGGCGATCGTCGACCACCAGGCGATCTCGTTCAAGCTGGCCGAGATGGCGACGAAGGTCGAAGCCGCTCACCTGATGATGGTGAACGCGGCCCGGCTCAAGGACTCCGGCGAACGCAACGACGTCGCGGCGGGGATGGCGAAGTACCTCGCCAGCGAATACTGCTCCGAGGTGACGCAGGAGAGCTTCCGCATCCACGGCGGTTACGGATACTCCAAGGAGTACGAGATCGAACGCCTGATGCGCGAGGCTCCGTTCCTGCTCATCGGCGAGGGCACCAGCGAGATCCAGAAGACGATCATCAGCAAGGGCGTGCTGCGCAGCTACAAGATCTAGGCATCGCGCACGCCTCCACGAGGACACCCGGGTCAGCAGGATCTACGGTGACACCAGCGAGGTGACGACGATCATCTCCGAGGACCTGGACCTGTGGACACGCCGGAAGGACGTCATGCACACACCGCTGGTTCCGAGTGCCACCGCGCCCGAGCCCGCCACGGAAGCCCTCCGTGCAGAGGTCCGCGCATTCCTGCATGACCGGATCGACGCCGGGTCCTTCACACCCGGCGTCGACACCTGGCTCACCCGGTGGGATCCGGCCTTCACCCGCGCTCTCGCCGAGCGCGGGTGGGTCGGGATGACCATCCCCGTCGAGTACGGCGGGCACGGCCGCACCTTCATGGAGCGGTTCGTGGTCACCGAGGAACTGCTCGCGGTCGGCGCGCCGGTCGCCGCCCAGTGGGTCGCGGACCGGCAGGCGGCGCCGTCACTGCTGAAGTTCGGCACCGAGGAGCAGAAGCAGCGCTTCCTTCCCCGCATCGCGCGCGGTGAGATCTGCTGGGCCATCGGCATGTCCGAACCGGAGTCCGGCTCCGACCTGGCGAGTGTGCGGACGAAGGCCGTGCGGGTGGACGGCGGCTGGTCGATCACCGGGACCAAGCTGTGGACGTCCGGCGCGCATCACGCGGACGCGTTCTTCGCGCTCGCGAGGTCGGCACCGCTCGACACCGCGCACCGCCACGCCGGGCTGAGCCAGTTCATCGTGCTGCTCGACTCCCCCGGCGTGACGATCCGGCCGATCCTGTCGATGTCCGGCGATCACCACTTCAACGAGGTGCAGCTCGACGGGGTGTTCGTGCCGGACGACCTGGTGCTCGGCACCATCGGCGAGGGCTGGGCGCAGGTTACCTCCGAGCTCGGATTCGAACGCAGTGGCCCGGAACGGTTCCTGTCCACCTTCACCCTGCTCGCCGCGACGATCGACGAGATCGCGACCGGCCGGATTCCCGCGGACGCACGCGTCGGTGCCCTGGTGGGTCGCCTCGTCGGACTGCACCACATGTCGACCGCCGTGTCCGAGGCACTCGAACGCCGGGAGAACGCGGACGTCGCGGCGTCGGTGGTGAAGGTTCTCGGCACCGCCACCGAAGGCGACATCGCGGACCTCGCCGACGAACTCGGCGGCGAGAGCGCGTCGCCCGAGTACGCGGCGCTCGTCGCGGCGGGCGCGATGCAGCGGCCGGGTTTCACGCTGCGCGGCGGAACGAGCGAGATTCTGCGCGGAGTCATCGCGCGAGGACTGGGGATGCGGTGAGCGACGAACTGGACGACCTGACCCGGATGCTCGACCAGGTCTTCGAGACCACCGGTCCGACCGCGGAATTCGATCGCGGTCTGTGGACGACGCTCAGCGAACTCGGCCTCACCCGGCTGACCGCCGGCGAGGAGTCCGGGGGCAGCGGCGCCGGCTGGCCCGAGGCCGCGGTACTGCTCGCAGCGTCCGGGGCGAGCGCGGCTCCGGTCCCCCTCGCCGAGAACGACCTGCTCGCGGGGTGGCTCGCCGACACCGCCGAACTTTCCGCCGACCCCGCCGCGGTGCGCACCGTCGCGGTCCTCGGCACCGACGGAGTCGCGGACCGGGTGCCGTGGGCGCGGGACGCCGACACGATGGTCGTGCTGTGGCCGGCCGGCGACGGCTGGCGGGTCGCGGAGGTCGCGCGCACCGACGTCGGCCTCACCGAGGCAGCGAACCTCGCCGGCGAGCCGCGGGACCGGGTCGTCGTGGACCTCGCCGCACTGGACGGCGTCGCGGTCCCGGGCACGGTCGCCCGGGAACTGCACCTGCGCGGCGCCCTGTCGCGCGCGCTGGCGATGACCGGGGCGTCGGGCCGGGTGCTCGACATCGTCGTCGAGCACACCACCACCCGCGCCCAGTTCGGCCGGCCGGTGGCCGCGTTCCAGGCGGTACAGCACCTGGTCGCGGACATCGCCACCGGCGACGCCCTCGGCCGCGCCGCGGCCGAAGCCGCGGTGTCCGCCGTGATGGAACACGGATTCGACTCCACTGCAACCGAGTTCGCGATCGCCGCGGCCCGGTCCTGCGTCGGCCACGCGGCCTCGACCACCGTCCGCAACGCCCACCAGGCCATGGGCGCGATCGGCTTCACCGCCGAACACTCCCTGCACCGGTTCACCAACCGACTCCTGTCCTGGCGCGGTGACTTCGGGTCGGTGCGGTCCTGGGACGACGCCCTGACCGCGGCCGCGGCCGCCGCAGGCGGGGACGGACTGTGGCCGCTGATCACCGGCGGGCACAGGCCCTGACGCTCGGCGCGCCGCGCACGCCGCCCGGAGCACACTCGGTCAGGCCGGACATCATGGTGCGTGCCGCCTTCTCACACACCGTGACGTCACGGTTCCTTCTCGGGCCTCTCGTCGTTCAGCTGACGAACAGACTCTTCCACCGCGCGCGGTAGGCGTCGACCGACTCCGGAGTCAGCTTGCTCAGGTCCTGTTGCGCCACCCGATCGACGGTCGCGACCGCTCCCTCGACGTCGGGCAGCACCGACGCCGTCTTCCGGGTGTACGCGGTCTGCCCCGCGGGTGTCACGAGGAAGTTCGCCAGCAGCTGCGCCGCATTCGGATGCGGCGCCGCAGTGAGTACGGACGTGTAGAAGCGTGCACCCCAGAGCTTCTCGGGGACACCGAAGTCGACGGGAGCGCCGTCCGCGACCTCGTCGGTCAGTGCCCCGGAGAACCCGGCGGCGACTTCGCCGGACGTCAGTGCCTGCGCGATCGGCAGGATGCCCGGATAGACTCGTGGCTGTTGCGCCGCGAGCCGCTCCAGGAAGTTCGGGCCGTAGTTCGACTCCAAGTACTGGTAGAAGTCGACCTGTGACGCCGACACCGGCTCCTGGATGCCCACCTTCCCGCCGGCGAGTTCCGGGTCGAGCAGATCGTCGATGGTGGTCAGACCGTCCGGCAGGCGGTCGGTGTTCCACCCGAAGGCCACGATGGCCGCGGCCGTCGCGAACGAGTGGTCGTCGATGAAGTTGACGTCACGGTGATACTCCGCTGTGTCGAACGCGGGCCCGACGGGGACAGCGAACCGCCCGGCTTCTCCCCCCGACCGGACCCATCCGACCCCGGTCTGCGAGACCACGTCGGCGACAACGTTTCCCGTCGTCCACTCCGCACCCAGCTTGGACTGCAGATTCGCCTCGACGTCACGCACCACGTTCACGGTGATGCCGTACGCCTCCTCGAACCGCCGCGCCACCTCCTCGTTCTGGGCTGTGTTCTGAGCGGAGTAGAAGGTGACCGAGCCCTCCTGCTCGGCCTTGTCGACGATGTCCTGCCACGCCGCGTCGCCCGTCGGGCCGAAGTCGGCGGCCGCACCGGAGGTCGGCGCCGGATCGTCGGCGCCGCCGCACGCGACCACGGAGGCGCTCAGGGCGAGCGCCGCGATCGACGCGGTCAGGACACGGCGCAAGTGAGCGCGAAGCCGCATGGTACGAATGCCTTTCTGCTGGAATGGTGGCGGGTCAGTAGAGTGATTCGCCGCCGTCGACGATATGGTTGACGCCGGTGACGAACCGAGCGGCGGGACCGCAGAGATGGACGGCCGCCGCGCCCATGTCCTCGACACTTCCCGCGCGTCCCAGCGGGACGGTCGCCGCCATTCGGGTGAACACCTCGGGATTGCGCTCGAGCGCCATCGGTGTGGCGGTGATACCCGGCGACAGGGCGTTGACCCGGATGCCGGAGGCAGCGAGTTCGTACGCGGCGACGCGCACGAACTGGTTGAGGCCGGCTTTCGTTGTCGCGTAGTGGATCGTGCCGGGGCGGGTTCCGAGGGCCCGGATCGACGACACCACGAGGATCGCCTTGTTCTCGTCCGGATCCGTTCTCGCCGCCATCCGCGTCGCAGCCTGATGACAGCACCGGAACGTGCCACCCAGGTTGAGGTCCATCGTCGACTGCCAGATCTCTTCCGTCATCTCGAGGAAGGGCACCATCGACCCACTGCCGGCATTGGCGACCAGCACGTTCAGCGGGCCGAAGGTGCGATCCGCCTCGTCGAACATCGCCGAGACCGATTCGGACTCCCTGATGTCCAGTTCGGCAATCGCGACCTGCTGCCCCCGCCGGGTCAGCTCATCCAGTTCCTTGCGGGCCAGTTCGAGTTGGGGACGTCGCCGCGCCGCGATCAACACGTGGGCGCCGGCTCGGACCATCGACTGTGCGATGCCGAGACCGATTCCCTCGCTCGCTCCGGTGACGAGCACTCGCTGACCGGCCAGTGGCCGTGCAGGGTCGATGTCGGTTGTCATGATTCTCCTGATCGAAGATGTCGTGTGGGCTCGGGTCGTGCATCCCGGACGGGATGGTCAGGCGTCGAGAGTCAGGCGGGCCGACAGCGCCCGCGACACGCACGGCATGATGGTCGCGCAGCCGGCCCGCTCCTCGTCCGTCAACACCGAGTCGCGGTGGTCCGGCGTTCCCGCCAGTACCGGCGTCTCGCAGGTTCCGCACGTACCCTCGGCGCACGACGAGAGGATGTCGACGCCCAACTCCTCGGCGACCGCGAGGATCGAACGGTCCGCGGGCACCGTGGCGGTGACGCCGCTCTGCGCGAACTCCACCTCGAACTCGTGGCTCGGGCCCTCTGCAGCCGACTCCTTCGGCACGAAATGCTCGAGGCGGAGGATGCGTTCGTTCTCCTTGCTCGCACACACCGTTTCGAGTGCCGTCAGGAGGCCACCGGGGCCGCATGCATACACGACGGTCTCGGTGTCGGTCTTGGCCACCAGGGTGGCGAGGTCCGGCACACCCCGCTCGTCGTCGGCCCAGAACGTCACGCGTTCACCGAACCGCGCCAGTTCGTCGCGATAGGCCATGCTCTGGCGAGAACGTCCGCAGTAGAAGAGATTCCACTCGCGACCGTCGCTCTCGAGCTGCGTGATCATCGGCAGGATCGGAGTGATGCCGATTCCCCCGGCAACGAACAGGACGCTGTTCGACCCGGCCGTCAGCGCGAAGTGGTTGCGTGGGGCGGAAACCCGTACGGCAGAGCCCTGGACAATCCGGTCGTGGACATAGCATGATCCGCCGCGGCCGTCCTGCTCACGGAGAATCGAGACCGTCCATCGGTCGGCCACGTGATCGAGCCCGGTCAGCGAGTACTGGCGGACCAGGTCACCGAGTTCGAGGTCGATGTGCGCACCGGGCTCCCATTCAGGGAGCGCGCCCCCGCCGGCTGGTGCGAGGGTGAGTTCGACGATCTGGTCTGCCACGGCGCGGCGACGCACCACTGAGAGTTCGAGGTCCATGGTTCACTCCCCGAGCGCCGTCGGACGACATGGTCGGTCCGGCCCGCTCATCCGTAGTCACACCACTCGGTCAGGCGACCGTTCTCGAAGGTCATGATCGACAGGACGTTGAGTGTGCAGAACTCACCCGCGTTGCCGAACCCCGGAACGTCGGCCGTTGCGGTCCCCTGCCACGTCGTCTCCCGCATGACGGAATTGCCGGTGGCTGCCCACCGCGTCGTCTCCCCGATCCTGCGGTCCGGGAACACCTCACTCATCCGTTTCACCGTGTCGAGCATCAGGTCCCGTCCGGTGGAGGCGATTCCCCGGTTCTGGTGCACGATGACGATGTTCTCGTCCACCAGATCCCGGAGGGTGTCGATGTCGAGGCGATTCCACGCGTCGACGACGTCGTGGGCCAGGGACAGAAGTTCTTCGGGTTGTGCGTTGGTCATGACGATCCTTCGACTGGAGTGGGGTCAGTTCGACGGGACGGTGACGACGAACTCGTGAATGCCACGGGTCGGCATCGAGTGGTGACCGACCACCTGGCCGTCGGCGAGAGTGAAGCGCGGCATCTTCTCGACAATCCGCTCGAGGACGCAGGTCATCATCACCCGCGCGAAGTTCGATCCGAGACAGCGATGCGGCCCGATGCTGAAGGCGATGTGGTTCTTGTCCTTCCGATGCACATTCCAGGTGTGCGGATCCGGGAACCGGGCCGGGTCCCGGTTCGCACCGTTGTAGGACGTCCACACCTTCTCACCGGCGTCGAGTGACGTGCTTCCGATGGTCACCGGGCACGTGGTGGTTCGCTGCAGCACGGTGACGTTGGCGAACATCCGCAGCCCCTCCTCCACTGCATCCGGAACGAGGGCGGGGTCCGCCACGAGTTCGGCGAGATCGTCCGGATGCGTGGCCAGGTGGTGGATGGTCCCACCGAGCACGGTGCCGGTGGACTCCAGACCTGCGATCGAGAGAGGGAGGACCACGGCGATACGTTCGGCGAGCGTGGGTGCCTGACCGTCGATCTCCTCGATCCGGCACACCAGGCTCACCAGATCGTCGTCGATCGGGTGCTCCATCCGCTCACGTACGAGTGCATCGATCGCGGTGTAGAGGCTGACGAAGGCGTTCTCCGACGCCTCCGCTGTCTCCCCGACGAAGATGTCGTGCGCCCACTGCATCCAGTCGTCGATGCTATCGCCCTCGAGATTCAGCAGATTCGAGAAGACCGCGCGCAGCTGAAGTGGACGTAGGAAGTCCTCCATGACACGGAAGCCGCCGGCCGCGATTCCGATGTCGAGGAAGGCATCGATCTCCTCGGTGATCGCGGGCACGAAGCGGCGCATCTTCTCTTCGGTGAGCTCCGGGTTCAGGAGCTTGCGCCAGTCGGTCTGCGCCGGCGGATCCAGATCCTCCGGAAGGAACCGACCCTCGTTCTTCGGTGGCTCGGCACGGTTGTCGTGGCCGAGGATCGCCACGCCGAACTCGGAGGAGAAGCGTTTCCAGTCACGAAGAATCTTGAACACGTCTTCGTATCGGGTGGCGACGTGGCACGGTGTGTCGCCCTGGGTGTGCACGGACAACGTGTCCGAGGCCTGCATACGGTTGATCTCCGGCCAGAAGTTCTCGTTGAACTCACCCGACCAGAGGTCGACCGGACAACCGGTCGGGGTCACCGCGGGCGCTTCGACTTGCTCGGTCATTTTCCGGATCCCTTCTCACGCAATATCGATGGCGGCTTCGGGACAGACTCCGGCGACCTCGTCACCGTCGACCGTCACGGGGAGGGTGCCGTCACCCTCGACGACACCGCGACCGTCGTCGTCGGCGTCGAACAGTTCGGGGAATCGTGCGTAGCACCGTCCGTGCGCCTGGCAGAACTCGCTGTCGACCGAGATCGTCTTCACTGTCGTCACCTCCTAGCTTCGGGCCAACTGGCCGCCGTCGACCGGGATCGCGACGCCGTGTACGAACCGCGCCTCGTCGGAGACCAGCCAGGCGACCGCGTTGCTGACGTCCTCGGGCTCCACCCACGGGATCGGCAGTAGCGTCAGCGCGCTGAACAGGTCCGCGGCGTCCTCGGGTGTCGGGTTCTCGACGTCCGGCAGGAACATCTTCAGAAGGCTTTCGTTGACCGCCATTTCGGTGTTCACCGCGCCGGGATTGACCGAGTTCACCCGGATGTTGTGCTGCCCCACTTCGTTCGCAAGCGAGAGCATCAGACCCTGGAGTCCGTGCTTCGACGCGGCGTAGTGCGACTGCCCGGGCGCGCCGCGCAACCCCACGGTGGAGCTGACGAACACCACCGATCCGCCCTGCCCGCGTTCGATCATCGACGGCAGCACCGCTCGGCACGCGTGCCATGCCCCGACGAGGTTCGTGTCCAGGATGTCGGACCACTGCCGGTCGGTCAGGCCGACGACCTGCCCCTGGTTCGAGATGCCGGCATTCGAGACGAGGATGTCGATGCGTCCGAAGTCGGTGAGCGCCTCGTCGACCACCGCCTCCAACGAGGACAGGTCTCGGACGTCGGCCGCGCGGGCGATGATGCGCCGCCCCTCCTTCTCGACCAACCTGACGGTTTCCTCGAGGTCCTCGGGCGTTCCCTGCGAGTAGTTCAGCGCCGACTGCTGGCGGCACAGGTCGACCGCCACGATGTCGGCGCCGCCCTGAGCGAGCCGGACCGCGTGGGCGCGCCCCTGACCTCGCGCGGCTCCGGTGATGAATGCAACCTTGCCGTCCAACCGCGTCATCGTGCCTCCTGGCTGTCGTACTCGAGTCGTGGGGCCCCGTGCGGGCCGGCATGTCGCGGCCCGGGGCGAAGAAGTCGATACGCAACCCGAACCGAATCATCTGTGATCGGCGTCACTCGCGTTGAGACGATATTGCTCATGATGAACTTGAAAGTCAAGGGGTTCGAGCATATTTCTTATGATGAATACAAAGCGGGTGTGAGCGCCGAAAGCCAAGTCCCACATCGAATGTCAACAGACACTCCGCCAGGGACACGGCGGCGAGCCACGGCCGGGCGACCGTCAGGCCGGAACGACGGGCGAACGGCGCCGGGCCGACCCGAAGGGCGTCAGAGCCACTCGATCGGCGAGTCGAGCGACGCGGACAGCCTGGAGCGGCAGTAGTCCACCACCCCACCGAGGTGCGCCTCCATCAACGAGCGCGCCCGACGGCGCCGCCCTTCGGCGACCGCTGCGGCGATGTTCCGATGGTCGTGGGTGAGCACGTCCCGCAGGTTCCGTGGATCGTCCACGACGGCAACGTGATGCGTCACGATCTGGCCGTACGTCTCGAGACTCAGGGCCAGGACCCGGTTACCCGCGAGCTCGGCGAGCGCGTGATGGAAGCCGGCATGCTCCTCCACGTACGGACCGAGACCGTCGACGTCGTGATCGGGCGCCGAGAGGAACGGCTCCATGCGCCGAACACGCAACTCCGCGTCCGGATTGCTCGCAGCGCGATCCGCGAGCTCGGCCTCGGCCCAGACCCAGGCCTCGAACAACTCTCCGTACGTGGCGCCGGCCATGTTGTAGAACAGCGTGGACACCCTGCCGAGATGGGCGGCATCCACCGCCCCGACGATCGGACCCCCTCCCGGCCCGCGCCGGATGGTGATCATCCCCTGCACCTCGAGCAGACGCAGACCCTCGCGCAGCGACTCCCGACTGACCCCGTACTGCTCGAGCATCACAGCCTCGGAGGGCAACCCGTCACCCGGCGCCAGTCCCTTGGCCTGGATCTCGGCGACGATCGTGCGTGCCACCGTCTCGGCCGCCTTCAGCGGCCGCAGCAGCGACACGTCTCCACGAGACACCGGCCGACGTTCGGCCGTTCCGTCGTGAAAAACATTGCGCCGCACCCGATCAACCCCCGTGACGAGAAGATCCGTTCACGGATCTCGATTTGTCATGAGGATACTACCGAGCGCGTGTGACCCACACAACAGGCCACCACGCGGGCGCACCCGAAACGACGCGACGATCGACCCCTTTCCGCAGATCGGAGCGCATTTCCGAATTCCTCGGAACAATTGTCGCCAAAACACCCGCATATTTGCTACAGTTCACATCACCTCCTCGATGTGGCCTGAACCACACCCCCTCAGCGGGTGGCGTGCCGCACGAGACCGAACGGTCGGTGCACTACTGCTGCACCGCGCTCACTCAGCCAGGTGGTGCAATGAGTATCGAAACTGTTCTGGACATGGCATCTTCGGTTCACCCCGACCGGATCATCGTCGGACCGCGAGACGGCGGAGTGACCTGTCGTCAACTCGGCGACCTCGCCGGAGGCGGGGCCACGGTCCTCCGCGACCGGGGCGCGCGTCATGTCGTGTTCGTCGGCGTGAACGGGCCCGCCCTTCCGGTACTGACCTTCGCGTCGGCACGTGCGGGAATTCCGCTCGCACCGCTGAACTACCGGCTTCCCGAGGAACAACTGCGCGATCTGGTGGCCCAGTTGGACAGCCCGATCGTCGTCGCGGACGTGGCATACGCGGACATGCTCGCCGGTGCCGCGGACCACGTCCTGACCACCGACGAGTTCCTCGATCTCGCACACCGGTCCGAACCGGCCGAGTTCCCGTCGGCACCCGAGGACTCGACCGCGATCGTGCTGTTCACCTCGGGCACGACGTCGGCGCCCAAGGGCGTCCTCCTCCGCCACCGCAATCTCCTGTCGTATCTGTTCAACACCGTTGAATTCGCCTCGGCAGGTGAGGAACAGGCCGCACTGGTGAGCACGCCGCCGTACCACATCGCCGGCCTGGGAGCGGTACTGAGCAACATCTACGCCGGCCGCAGAATGGTGTACCTGCCCGACTTCTCCCCACAGGGCTGGCTCGACCTCGTCCGAGAGCAGGGGGTGACCAGCGCAATGGTGGTGCCCACCATGCTCTCTCGGGTCGTCGAGCACCTCGCCGGAGCCCCTGGCGAGACGCCGACGCTCGCGTCCCTGGCCTACGGAGGAGCGAGGATGCCGCAACCCGTCCTCGAACGCGCGCTCCGGGCGTTCCCCACGACCGGGTTCGTCAACGCCTACGGCCTGACCGAGACCAGCTCGACGATCTCAGTCCTCGGCCCCGACGACCATCGCGACGCGCTCGCGGATCCCGCTCTGCGCCATCGTCTCTCGTCGGTCGGCCGCATCGTGCCGGGCATGGAGGCGGAGATTCGCGCCGACGACGACGTCACCGCCCTCCCCGAGGGGGAAACCGGGCTGCTCTGGGTCCGCGGTCCCCAGGTGAGCGGCGAGTACATGGGCCGCGGCACAGTCCTGGATGCGCAGGGATGGTTCCCCACCAAGGACCGGGCCCGCATCGAGGACGGCTACCTGTACATCGGCGGCCGGGCCGACGACACCATCATCCGCGGCGGCGAGAACATCGCTCCCGCCGAGATCGAGGATGTGCTGGTGCACCACGACGGCGTCCGGGAGGTCGCCGTGATCGGCCTCGCCGACGACGAGTGGGGCGAGCGTATCTGCGCGGTCCTCGTCACCGACCCGGGCGTACGGCTCGAGTCCCAGCAGGTTCGCGCATGGTGCCGTGAACGTCTCCGCGGCTCCCGCACTCCCGACGAGATCGTCTTCGTCGAAGACCTGCCGCGCACCGCCACCGGCAAGCTGGTGCGCCGCGACCTGGTCTCCCGGATTGAGGCCATGCAACCGGCATGACCCGGCCCGGCAACCGACCGTCGGCCGCCACCGCCACCGCCACCGAACCACACGGAGGAATCGTGCCCCCTGTGAACAGCCGCGAGTGGCTGCTCCGCGCCCGGCCCAAGGGCCGCCCCGTCGACTCCGACGTCGAACTCGTCGAGACGGAGGTTCCCGCGCCCCGGCCGGGTCAGGTCCGCGTCGTGAACCGGGTCATGTCGGTCGAGCCCTACATGCGGGGACGGATGGGCGGCGAGGCCACCTACGCCGAGCCGTACCCGTTGGATGCGCCGATGCTCGCCCCGACCGTCGGGCACGTCACCGACTCGGCCGACCCGACGATTCCGGTCGGCACGCTGGTCCTCCACGACCACGGGTGGCGTGAGCGCTCCCTGGTGCCCGCCGGTGAGGTTCGTATCCTGGACCACGACGACCTCTCCCCCGCAACACATCTGGGTCTGCTCGGCATCCCGGGCATGACCGCATGGGTCGGGCTGACGCGCATCGCGCGGCTGCAGGCCGGCGACGTGCTGTTCGTGTCGTCGGCGGCGGGCGCCGTGGGAACCACCGTCGTGCAGATCGCCAAGCGGATGGGCGCCACCGTGATCGGCAGCGCGGGATCCCCCGAAAAGGTCTCCCTGGTGAGGGATCTCGGCGCGGACACCGCCTTCGACTACCACGACGGATCGGTCAGGGACCTGCTGCGGAAGGCGCTCGCCGACGTGGGTGCGCGCGGCCTCGACGTGTACTACGACAACGTGGGCGGCGAGCACCTCGAGGCCGCCGTCCGCGTCGTGAACGACCATGCGCGGATCGCGCTGTGCGGCATGAGCAGCATCTACAACTCGGCCGCCCCGCAACCCGGGCCGAACAATCTGCTCAAGCTGATCTGGCGCAGGGCCCGCATGGAGGGCTTCCTCCTCGAAGACCACCTGGACACCCGCGCCGAGTTCACCGAGCGGATGGCCACCTGGATCCGGGACGGCGCCGTCCGGCCGGTCCACACCGAGTACGCCGGCGGGGTCGCCGGTGCGTGGGCGGCGTTCAACGGCCTGCTCGGCGGCAGCTCGATGGGCAAGGCGGTGGTACCGCTCGTCACCGACGACGGTGCCCCGCTCGCCGGAGTCGCCGGCGCCTGACCCCACTTCCCTTTCAGAGTGTTTCCCACTGTCTCCGCGACCGCTGGGCGGTTCTCGCGTACCCACCAGGAGCCCATGTGAACACCGATCATCCGACGGGACACCGTTGGCGCAGGCGTCTCGGCTCCCTCGTCGGGTCCCTCGCCGCCGCATCCCTGCTGGTGACCGCCTGCGGTGGCGCCGGCGCGACGTCCGGCGTCGCGACCGACTCGCTCGAGTCGACCGGCCCGGCCGGAGATGCCGCCTGGCAGCAGCTGATCGAGGAGGCGAAGGCCGAGGGCGAGGTGACCATCTACTCGTCGAACACCACCGAGCAGCTCACCGAACTCGCCTCCCGGTTCCGGAACGAGTACGGGATTCGGGTCGACGTCGTCCGGGACGTCGACGCCAACCTGCACCAGAAGATCGGCGCCGAGCTGACCACCGGCAACGCCGTCGCGGACATCGTCGTGCAGGCCACCCCGGCGTGGAGCGAGCAGCTCGGCACCACCGGCGAACTGACCGCGCCCCTCGGTCCCGCGGTGAACGAGTCCGAGTACGACGCCGCCGCGCTGCTGCGACCCAGCCACGACTTCGTGACCAACGCGTCCGTCGGTACGTTCGCCTGGAACACCGATCGCCTTCCGGAGGGTCTGACCGGCTACGAGGACCTGCTCGACCCGGCCCTGGCCGGCGGCAGGATCGGCACGGTGCTGCCGACGTCTGCGGCGCACATCGACCTCTACGAGAACTACCTGGACCGGGTGGGCGGCGCCGACTACATGGAGCGGCTCGCCGCACAGAAGCCGCGGATCTATCCGGGCGCGTTGCCCCTCGCTCAGGCCCTGGCGTCCGGTGAGATCGCCGCCGCGACCTTCGTCCAGGACCAGACGAAGGAAGCCGAGGCGGGCGCACCCGTCGACTCCGGGTTCGACGACATGGTCTGGGGCGGACCGATGTACGCGGGCATCCTCACCGACGCCCCGCACCCGGCCGCAGCGCAGCTGCTCGCCAACTACCTCGTCACGCCCGCCGGACAGGAGGCCATCTCGTACCGCGCCGCCTCGGTCCTGCCCGACATCGCCAGCGCCGTCATCACGATCGACAAGGTCGCGCCGCAGGACACCGCGGCGATGACGCCCGAGGCACTCGAGGCCCTGAAGACCCGATTCAACCAGCTGTTCAACTGATCACGAAAGGACTCGATCCATGGGACGGGTATCCGGCAAGGTCGCTCTCGTCACCGGCGCCGCTCGCGGACAGGGACGCTCGCACGCGGTCCGCCTGGCCGAGGAGGGTGCCGACGTCTTCCTCGTCGACGCGTGCACGGACATCGCATCGGTCCGCTATCCGCTGCCGACAGAGGCGGACCTGAAGGACACCGTCGAGATGGTCGCCGCGACCGGACGTCGCGTGGCGTCCCGCATCGCCGACGTACGCAGTCAACAGCAGATGAACGACGCAGTCGCGGAGGCGATCTCCGAGTTCGGCCACATCGACGTCGTCTGCGCCAACGCCGGCATCGTCGGATTCGCACCCACCTGGGAGCTCACCGAGGACGAATGGCAGGACGTCATCGACGTCAACCTCACCGGGGTGTTCCACACCGTCAAGGCGGTGGTGCCCGCCATGATCGAGGCGGGACGCGGCGGCTCGATCGTGATCACGAGCTCGATTCAGGCGTTCCGCGGTTCCGCGAACATCGGGCACTACAACGCATCCAAGGCGGGTGTGATGGGCCTGATGCGGACCCTGGCCGGTGAACTGGGGCGCAACAGGATTCGCGTCAACACCGTCAACCCGAGCGCGGTGGCAACGCCGATGCTCCACAACGATGCGACGTTTGCGGTGTTCGGCCCCGACCTGGTGAACCCGGGACCGGACGACCTGTGGGAGCGGTCGAAGGCCCGCAACGTCATGGATGTCGGCTGGGTCGAGCCGATCGACATGAGCAACGCCGTCCTCTTCCTGGCCTCCGACGAGGCCCGTTACATCACCGGGGCGTCGCTGCCGGTCGATGCCGGGCTCCTCCTGCAGTGACGAAGGGAACCGAGATGCCTGCACGCCTCGAAGGGCGCCGCGTGTTCGTCACCGGAGGTGGCAGCGGCATCGGCGCCGCCGTCGCCCACCGGGTCGCCTCCGAGGGCGCGGCGGTCGCGGTCACCGACGCCCGCAAGGACGCGGCCGAGACCGTCGCCGAATCGGTGCGGGCGGCGGGCGGCACCGCCGTCGCCGTCCACTGCGACGTCGCCGACGAGCGGTCCGTGGCCTCCGCCGTGGAGACCGCTGCACTGGAACTGTCCGGGCTCGACGGGGTCGTGACGTGCGCGGGCATCACCCGGGCCGGCCTCGCGCACGAACTGAGCCTCGAGGACTGGGACATCGCCCTCCGCGTGAACCTGACGGGCACGTTCCTGCCGCTGCGGGCGACGATCCCCCACCTGCTCGACGCCGGTGGCGGCTCGATCGTGACGGTGGGGTCGGTGGCGTCTCTCGTCGCGCCGAACTTCAACACCCCGGCATACGAGGCATCGAAGGGTGGCGTGCTGCAACTGACGCGCTCGATCGCCCTCGGCTACGCCGAGCAGGGCATCCGCGCCAACTGCCTGTGCCCGGGCGTCGTCAGCACCGGACTGGCCGCGAACACCGCGGCGCTCCACGGGACCATCCGGGTCCCCACCCGGAGCGATGCGATCGAGGCGACCCCCATGGGACGCAAGGCCGTTCCCGGCGAGATGGCCACCGTCGCCGCGTTCCTTCTCTCCGACGAGGCCTCGTTCATGACCGGCGCCGCGATCGCCGCCGACGGCGGCCTCACCGCGCACTGACAGCCCACCACTTCCGAAGGGACCTCCCATGTCCACAGCCACCAGCTGGCGCCACGACGCGTGCGCCATCGCGGGAATCGGCACGACCGCCTTCTCGAGGGACTCCGGCGTGTCGGTCACGGCTCTCGCCGTCGAAGCCGCCGCCAACGCCCTCGCCGACGCCGGACTCACCGTCGCCGACGTCGACGGAATCGTCCGCAACGACATGGATCTCGTGTCGTGTGCCGCGCTGGCCGACGGTCTCGGCGTCCCCAACCTCACCTACTGGGGTGAGGCAGGGCCCGGCGGCTCGGGCCCCTGCGCGATGGTCGCGCAGGCCGTCGCCGCCATCATGAGCGGCCAGGCCACCACGGTCGTGGTGTTCCGCTCACTCAACGGCCGTTCGGGACGCCGATTCGGGCTCTCACCCGTCACCACCCCGGAGGTCGGCGGCCAGGAGTCGATGGAGGAGTTCTTCGGCCCCTACGGGCTGCTGTCGTCCGGCCAGTACTTCGCGCTCGTCTCCGAGCGGTACATGACGCAGACCGGCCTGACGTCCGAGCAGCTCGCCGAGATCGCTCTCGTCGCCCGCAGACGCGCCAACGCCAATCCGGCCGCGCAGATGCACAACCGCACCATGACACTCGACGACTACCTGACCTCGAGAATGCTGTCGTCGCCGCTGCGCCTGTTCGACTACTGCCTCGAAACCGACGGCGCCGCAGCGGTCGTCGTCACCACGGCCGAGCGCGCGCGCGATCTCGCACAGCCTCCGGCACTGATCCGCTCGGCTGCGATGGCGACGTGCCCGCGCCCGCAGCCCGGGATCATGTATCCCACCCTCATGCGGGAGGACATCACCGTCCTGCCGTCGCAGGTGTGCCAGGACACCCTGTACTCGCGGGCCGGCCTGGGGCCGGCCGACGTCGACGTCGCGCAGATCTACGACTGCTACTCCATCACCGCGCTCATCCAGATCGAGGACTACGGATTCTGCAAGCGCGGCGACACCGGCGACTTCCTCGCCGACGGCCAGATCGATCTCGGCGGATCGATCCCGATCAACACCAGTGGAGGACACATGTCCGAGGGGTACATCCACGGGATGAACCACGTCGTGGAGGGCGTGCGGCAGATCCGCGGAACCTCCACCAGCCAGGTGCCGGGAGCACAGGTCTCGCTCGTGACCTCGGCTCCCCCGCCGGCCGCCAGCGCTCTGATCCTGGTGGCGGCATGAGCGCCCCGGTCTCCGCGGACAGGCTTCGTCCGACCGTCGTCGACCGCGGCAGCAGCGGATTCTTCGCCGAGGCTGCACAGGGCCGGTTGTCGGTCCTCACCTGCACGTCCTGCGGGAAGCGGATCCACCTCCCGCGGCCGCGCTGCGTGTACTGCGGCGCCACCGATCCGGTGTGGCAGCCGGTGGCGCGCACCGGAACGGTGTACGCGCACACCGTGGTCGAGCATCAGGTTCATCCCCTGTTCCCGGTGCCGTACACGGTGATCGTCGTCGACGTCGACGGCGAGGAGGACGGCGTCCGGATGATCGGCAACCTGCCCGGCCGAGCCGAGGTCACCGCAGGGACGCCGGTGACGTGCGATTTCGAGGATCTCGGTGCGGATTCCGAGGGCAACGCGGTCGTGATCCCGGTGTGGCGCATCGCGACCGAGGGAGGTGCGGCATGACGACAGCACCCGCGTGGCGGTACATCGACAGCACGCTCTTCGACTCCGCGGGACCGGATTCGGCACTGGTCGGTGCGACGTGCACCGGATGCGGCACGGTCACGTTCCCCGTGCAGGACTCGTGTCCGCGGTGCGGTGGCTCCTCGATGGGCACCATCACCCTGCCCAGGGAAGGAACGCTGTGGTCGTACACGGTGCAGTCCTTCGCCCCGAAGACGCCGTTTCGCACCGTCGATCCGTTCACTCCGTTCGGAGTGGGCTACGTCGACCTCGGCGAGGTGATCGTGGAGTCGAGACTGACGGTCGCCGATGCCGACGCGCTCACGATCGGCATGGGCGTGCGGCTCACCACGATCGTCAACCACCTCGACGAGGACGGCACCGAGGTGCGCACATTCGCGTTCGAGCCCACCACCGAAGGAGCATCGTCGTGAAGGTCGCGATCGTCGGCATCGGCATCCACAAGTTCGGGCGCACCGAGGGCGTCAGCGGACGCGACCAGGGCGCGTACGCGGCCCGGCAGGCGCTCGCCGACGCCGGGGTGGAGTTCAAGGACATCCAGTTCGCCTACGGTGGCAGCGATTCCGCGGGCAACGCGGACACACTCGTGTCTGATCTCGGCCTGACCGGACTGCCGTTCGTCAACGTCTCCAACGGGTGCGCCACCGGCGGCAGCGCCCTCACGTCCGCCCTCAGCCGGATCCGCTCGGGCGAGAGCGATCTCGGCCTGGTCGTCGGGTTCGACAAGCACCCGCGAGGCGCGTTCAACGCACGGCCCGAGGACAACGGGCTGGGCCACTGGTACGGCGAGACCGGCATGATGGTCACCACTCAGTTCTTCGCGATGAAGATCCAGCGGTACCTGGTCGAGCACGATCTGCCGAAGAGCCTGCTCGCCACCGTCGCCGCGAAGGCGTTCCGCAACGGTGCCCTCGCACCGCACGCGTGGCGGCGAACCCCGTTGTCCGAAACGGAGATCACCGCGGCCACGATGGTCAGCGACCCGCTGACCCAGTTCATGTTCTGCTCACCGGCCGAGGGCGGCGTCGCGCTCGTGCTGGCCCGCGCAGACCATGCTCACCGCTACACCGACACGCCCGTGTTCGTCGAGGCGGCCGAACTGCGCTCGCGCCTGTTCGGGTCGTTCGAGGTGTTCAGCCCGTGGGTGTCGCCGGAACGCGCGGACGGCCCGACCGTCACCGCGTCCCGGGCGGCGTTCGAGACGGCGGGCATCGCCCCCGGCGACGTCGACGTCGCGCAGATCCAGGACACCGAGGCCGGCGCCGAGATCATGCACCTGGCCGAGACCGGGCTGTGCAAGCACGGCGAGCAGGAGTCCCTGATCCGGTCCGGCGCCACGGAGATCGGCGGGTCCGTCCCGGTGAACACCGACGGCGGCTGCATCGCCAACGGCGAGCCGATCGGCGCCACCGGTCTGCGACAGGTGTACGAGAACGTCGTACAGCTGCGGGGCCACGCCGGGGCCCGGCAGGTGCCCGGCAACCCGCGTGTCGGATTCACGCACGTGTACGGCGCTCCCGGTATCAGTGCCTGCACCGTCCTGACGCGCTGACCCCGCAGCGCGCACCGAGACCCGAACTCTAGGAGACCGCAATGGCATGGGATTTCGAAACCGACCCCCAGTTCCAGGAGAAGCTGGACTGGGTCGACCGGTTCGTCACCGAGGAGGTCGAACCCGTCGACCGGATCGTCGAGCACGCGTGGGACGTCTCCGATCCCACCCGGAACAAGTTGATCAAACCGCTGCAGGAGAAGGTGCGCGAACGGGAGCTGTGGGCGTGCCACCTCGGCCCCGACCTCGGCGGACCGGGCTACGGGCAGCTCGAGCTCGCGCTGCTCAACGAGATCCTCGGGCGCACCCACAGCGGACCGGTCGTGTTCGGGTGCCAGGCACCCGATTCCGGTAACGCGGAGATCCTCGCCCATTACGGAACACCGGAACTCAAGGCCCGCTATCTGGGTCCGCTCATCGACGGCGACATCGTGTCGTGCTACTCGATGACCGAACCCCAGGGCGGATCCGATCCGACGAGCTTCGTCACCCGCGCCGTCCGCGACGGCGATCACTACGTCATCAACGGCGAGAAGTGGTTCTCCTCCCACGCCCGGTTCTCGTCGTTCCTCATCGTGATGGCCGTGACGGATCCCGAGGCCCCGCGGACTCGCCGCGCGTCGATGTTCGTGGTGCCGTCGGACACGCCGGGCATCGAGATCGTCCGCAATGTCGGCGTCTGGGGGCACTCGGAGTCCGAGGGCACGCACGCGTACATCCGCTACACCGATGTCCGCGTCCCGGCGGACCATCTGCTCGGCGGGGAGGGCAACGGCTTCGCGGTCGCGCAGACGCGGCTCGGCGGCGGACGGATCCACCACGCGATGCGCACCGTCGGCCTGGTCCGGGCGTCGCTGGACATGATGCTCGAGCGTGCGGTCTCGCGCCGAACCCGTGGCAAGAGCCTGTCCGACATGCAGATGGTGCAGGAGATGATCGCCGAGTCGTGGGTCGAGCTCGAACAGTTCCGGCTGCTGGTGCTGCGTACCGCGTGGAAGATCGACAATCTGCGGGACTACAAAAAGGTGATCGCCGACATCTCCGCGGTCAAGATGGTGATGCCGAAGGTCCTGAACAGTGTTGTGTCGCGGGCGATTCAGCTGCACGGTTCCCTCGGCATCTCCACCGAGATGCCCTTCGGCAAGTGGCTGCTCGAGAGCTACCACATGGGCCTGGCGGACGGCGCGACGGAGCTGCACAAGCAGCAGATCGCGAAGCAGCTGCTCGCGGCGGCACAGCCGGCACCGGGACTGTTCCCGTCCGTCCATCTCCCCGTACTCGATGCGAACGCCGGGGAGAAGTTCGGGCTGGCGCCGAAGGGAACGTGGTGATGTCCGGCGCGGACTCGGCGGTCGCCGGCGAGCCGTGCGACGAGATCGCCCCGGTGCGCGACGGAGAGCAACTCGACTGGCCCGCCCTCGCAGCACACCTGCGGGCGAACGTCGAGGGCCTCGACGGAGAGTTCTCGGTACTCCAGTTCCCGCGCGGCTCGGCGAATCTCACGTACTGCGTCAGTGTCGGTGACCGCCGGCTGGTGGTGCGCCGTCCCCCGTTCGGCAGGATCGCGCCGGGGGCCCACGACATGGGCCGCGAGTACCGGGTGCTCTCCCGCCTGCACGAACGGTACGACCGGGCACCCCACGCCGTGCTGTACTGCGGCGACAACTCGGTGATCGGTGCGGAATTCCTGGTCTCCGAGTACCGCGAGGGCATCGTCGTGTGGGACGCGGTACCCGAGTCGATGGCGGATCTGCCCGAGGCCGGGCGCCGCATCGGCCTGGCCGTCGTCGACGGCCTCGCCGACCTGCACGCAGTCGACCCCGCGTCGTGCGGCCTGGCCGATCTCGGCCGCCCCGAGGGCTATCTGGAACGCCAGGTGCGGGGCTGGTCGTCGCGGTGGGAGGGCGTCGCCGAACACGCTCCGTCCGCGGAGACCGCGAAGATCGTCGAGGAGGTGGGCCGGCGGATCCGTGCCGCGACTCCCGCCTCCCAGCGGGCCGGGATCGTGCACAACGACTACAAGGTGGACAACTGCCAGTTCGCACCCGGCGACCCCGACCGGGTGAAGTCGGTCTTCGACTGGGACATGGCCACCACGGGCGACGTCCTCGTCGACCTCGGAACCCTGCTGAACTACTGGCCCGACCGAACGGTCCCGCCGGATTCGGATGCCGCGTTCGTCGCGGTTCCCGGCATGCACGGGCTCGACCTGCCCGCCCGGGCCGAGGTCGTCGAGCGCTACGCGGCCGGAAGCGACCTGGATCTGTCACAGATCGCCTGGTACGAGGCATTCGGCTGCTGGAAGACCGTCGTCATCCTGCAGCAGCTGTACGCCCGTTTCGTGCGGGGCGAGACCTCGGACAAACGCATGGGACAGCGCGGGGAACTCGTGGAACCGCTCGCCCGGCGTGCTCTGGAGCTCCTCGCTGACCGATGACGACGAACGGAGTGTGGGCCGGAAGGAGATTCCGGCCCACACCCCGTGTTCGTACTCGGCGTCAGCGAGAGCCTGCGGTGTTGGCCACGGGAATCGACGCGCCCGTCACCGCCCGGGAGGCGTCGGAGAGGAGGAACGCGATCACCTCGGCGATGTCGGACGGCCGGGCCCAACTCGTCCGGTCTGCTTCCGGCATCGCCTCCCGGTTGGCCGGGGTGTCGATCATCGTCGGGAGCAACCCGTTGACCCGGATGTTGTCCCCGGCGTACTCGACGGCCAGTGCCTCGACCAGCGCGGCCACCGCGGCCTTCGAGGCGATGTAGGTCGCGGCACCCGGGAAGGGCCGCACCGCGGCGGCCGAACCGATGCACACCACGGAGCCACCGCCGCCGCGGATCAGGTGCGGAAGTGCGGTTTGCACCACGCCGTAGGCGATCCGGAGATTGATCGACAGCTGGGCGTCGAGAACCTCGATCGGGGTCTCGTGGACTCGGTGTCCGGAGACGAATCCCCCGACGAGGTTGACGAGACCGAACAGGGGCCGCTCCTCGTCCTTGGTGGCGAGAGCGACGACGGCCTCGACATCCTTCTCGTCGGACAGGTCGGCACGGATCAGCTCCAGGTCGGGATGCGTTGGGACACGGTCCAGTTCGCCCTCCAGGCACCAGGGTACGACGAGGCGCCAGCCACGCTCCAACAGATGCTCGGTGACGGCGGAGCCGAGTCCACCGGTCCCTCCGGTCACGATGGCGGTGTACGGCAGTGAGGCGCTCATGGGTTCCTCCCGGGACGGCCGCCGAAATAGGCGACAAGAAAACATTGCAATATTTCGTGTAGTTGGTAAGTTCAACGTACAGGCCGATGTGGCGCATGTCACGAGCCGAGGAGAACCGGTCGAGCGTCACAGGACCGGCACGGCTACGGCCCCACGAGACCAGCGCGAGTGTCGCCCGCACGAGGCCCGGCACCGCGGAGAGAATCGGAGACAACATGCCGGAACACATCGACGATGCGACACCCCTCGCCGGGCAGGTCGCCCTGGTCACCGGCGGCAGCCGGGGGCTCGGCCGCCAGATGGCACGGGCGTTCGCACTTGCCGGTGCCGACGTCGCGATCGTCAGTCGCAAGCTCGACGCCTGCGAGGCCACCGCCAAGGAGATCGAGGCCGACACGGGTCGGCGCGCGGTGGGGTTCGCGTGCCACATGGGCGAGTGGGATGCCCAGGAACAGCTGGCCGATCTCGTCCAGGCAGAGTTCGGCCGCATCGACATCCTCGTCAACAATGCCGGTATCGCGCCCGTCTACGACAGCCTCCCCGACGTCACCGAGGCCCTGTACGACAAGGTCTTCGACGTCAACGTCAAGGGCGCGTTCCGCCTGATGTCCGTCATCGCGCCGCGGATGGCCGCCGCCGGCGGGGGCTCGATCATCAACATCAGCTCGATCGCCACCAAGCGGCCCATGCCGAGCGAGCTGCCCTACGCCGCCGCCAAGTCGGCGCTCGAGATCATGACGCAGGGCTTTGCGCAGGAGTACGGGCCGAACGTCCGGGTCAACGCGATCCTGCCCGGTGCGTTCGAC
Source organism: Rhodococcus sp. NPDC003318 (assembly GCF_042879035.1). Classification (NCBI taxonomy): domain Bacteria; kingdom Bacillati; phylum Actinomycetota; class Actinomycetes; order Mycobacteriales; family Nocardiaceae; genus Rhodococcus; species Rhodococcus sp. NPDC003318. The sequence goes on from NZ_JBIAOU010000010.1 coordinate 140,212, forward strand.
ACCGACATCGCGGCGGCCTGGGACCCGGAGGTGGTGGCGAGCGAGATGGTCCATCTGCCGGCACGGCGCGTCGGGCGTCCCGACGAGATCGTCGGGGCCGCCCTCTACCTGGCCGGACCCTCGGCCAGCTACACCACCGGGGTGCTGCTCCCCGTGGACGGAGGGCGAACCGCAATGGGCCGCTGACGAACGACACCGACCAGACCGGGGCGACGTCGACGGAAACGTCCGGCCTCGCCCACTAAGCTTGGGGATTCGCATAACGTGTCCCCGGACCCGGATGCGTGGTGACCTGTGCAACGAGTGAGAACGAGGGACGAGATGGCGAAGCCGGCGGGGGAAGACCCGATCAGGAACCTCGCCACCCGACGCGCCATCGCCGCGACCCGGGGGGAGAAGGTGTCGCGCACCGTCGCGCGCCTGGTTGCACGCACCATCGCCGACGACGGGCTGAGCCCAGGCGCCTCCCTGCCGTCGGAGCAGGAGATGGCGAAGAACTTCGGGGTCGGCCGGGCCTCCGTCCGCGAGGGACTCCGACTGCTCGAGGTGCAGGGCCTGGTCACCGTTCGCCAGGGACTGGGCGGCGGCCCCAGTGTCGCCGAGCCGACCGGTGCCGCCTTCGGCGACACCATGTCGATGTACCTGCAGGCGAACGACATCCGCTTCGCCGAGGTCATCGAGGCTGTCGTCCAGATGGAAGGCCTCACGGCCGCGATGGCGGCCGACAAGGTCGCCCGCGGTGACGTCGACCCCGACGTGCTCCGCGGACTCGAACCCGAGGACCACGACGCCGCCTCCAACCGGGAATTCATCGAGGAGAGCCTCGGTTTCCACGACTCCCTTCGTCAACTCGCAGGCAACTATCCCGTCGCACTGATGGCATCGGCGCTGGCCCACCTGTACTCGGACCGCGCCCTCGGATACCACGCCACGGAGTGGAGCGACATGGAACGCGACGCCTTCGACGAGCAGCACGCCGAGATCGCCCGCGCCGTCCTGGCGGGCGACGCCGTCGCCGCGCGCGACCTCGCGATCGCACACATGCGGGAATCGGTCACCATCGTTCTCGGCGAGAATCCCACGATCGCCCGGGACCGCGTCGACTGGAAGTGAGGTCGACCCGGCCGAATCCGCCGGACACCACTTCCCGCCGCGACGCCCCGTAGCACGCGTCACCCGTGTCGATCTCGCGCATCCCCACACCCTCCAAAACATGCGGATATTTCATACAGTTTGGAGTTCTTGATGGCCACCACCCAGCCCCTCCTCGGTCAGAACATTCTCGTCACCGGCGCCAGCGAAGGCATCGGACACGGCATCGCCACTCGACTGGTCGAGGCCGGCGCCACCGTCGCGCTCGCCGCCCGCCGCGCCGAGGTCCTCGCTCGCACAGCCGCGGAGCTTCGCACCAAAGCCGATGCCGGACAACGCATCGTCTCGATCACCGCCGACGTCGGTGACCCCGAATCGGTCGACGAGCTGTTCGACCAGGTCGACGAGGAGTTCCCCGTCCTCAACGGACTCGTGGCCAACGCGGGCAGCGGCTCCGTTGCCGCGTTCCTCGATCTGACCCTCGAGGACTGGCGGCGCACGATCGACCTCAACCTGACCGGGACGTTCCTCTGCGTCCAGGCCGCCGCGCGCCGGATGGCGGGCACCCCCGACGCCAACCGTTCGATCGTCGTCACCTCGTCCATCCGCGCGCTCGGGGCACGCACCGGAGTTGCCCCGTACGCAGCGTCCAAGGCGGGCGTCAACCAGCTCGTCCGCGTCGCGGCGTACGAACTCGCGGGAACCGGCGTCCGCGTGAACGCACTGTCCCCCGGTATCACCGCCACTCCCCTTTCCCAGGAACGCAATTCACTATTCGACGAGCGCGCCGCCACCGTCCCGATGGGCCGGGCCGGAACACCCGCCGACATGGCCGAGGCCGCACTCTTCCTCCTCTCACCCGGATCCGCCTTCGTCACAGGAACCAACATGGTCGTCGACGGCGGCGAATCCCTCTACTGATCCCTTCTCCACACCGAGTCAAGGAGACTCCAATGACCAAGGCAATGAACGGAATCAAGGTGGTGGAGGTCGCGCTGTACGCGTTCGTCCCCTCCGCCGCGGCCATCCTGTCCGACTGGGGCGCCCGGGTGATCAAGGTCGAGCACGCGTCGTTCGGCGACCCGATGCGCACGACCGCGGCATGGGGCGTGCCAGGCCAGGTCGACGGCATGTCCGGTCTGTGGGAGGTCTCGAACCGCGGAAAGCGGGGTGTCGCCATTGATCTCGCGCACCCCGACGGACACGAACTGCTCATGAAGATGATCGACGACGCCGACGTGTTCATGACGAACTTCCTGCCCGACGCCCGGCAGAAGCTCGGCATCGACGTCGAGCACATCACCGCCCGGAACCCCCGCATCGTCTACGCACGCGGCACCGCTCAGGGTCCCGAGGGCCCCGAGAGCGACAAGGGCGGATTCGACGGCATCACCTACTGGGCACGTTCGGGTGCCGCCGGCTCGATCGCACCCGACGACCTCGACTGGCCCGCGAACATGCCCGGACCGGGGTTCGGCGACGTCCAGAGCGGCATGGCCCTGGCCGGCGGCATCGCGGCGGGCCTGTTGCACCGCGAACGCACCGGGGAGGGCACCGTCGTGGACGCGTCCCTCCTCTCGGTCGGCGCATGGGCGATGCAGCCGACCATCGTCGGCGCTCAGCTGATCGGCGAGCTCGAACTGCCTTATCCGAACCGCGACGCGCCGGTCAACCCGGTGTCGAACATCTACCGCACCAGCGACGATCGGTACATCCATCTCGCGTTGCTGCAGAGCGACAAGTACTGGCCCGGCCTGTGCGAGGCGATCGAACGCACGGACCTGGTGGACGATTCGCGGTTCGCGACGTTCGACGCCCGGGCGGAGAACTCACGCGAGTGCGCTGCCGAACTGACCGCGACGTTCGAGAAGCGACCCCTCGCCGAATGGGTCGACATCCTCGGCAAGCAGGAGGGTCAGTGGGACGTCTTCCGCCGGCCCGGTGACGTGGTCACCGATCCACAGGCCGTCGAGAACGGTTACGTGCATCCCGTCGACTACCCGAATGGCCGGTCGCTGAACCTGGTCACCGCGCCGGTCCAGTTCGACCGCGAGGCTCCGGCCCTCACCCCCGCTCCGGCGCACGGGGAGCACACGGAGGAGGTTCTCCTCGAACACGGCCTGAGCTGGGAGGAGATCATCGCGCTGAAGGTCTCCGGCGCCGTCAAGTGAGGCACTGACCTCGTCTTCCGCCGCGGCGCGCCGGCCGGAGTCCGACATGTCCGCACGCGGTAGTGACTGAAATCTCAACAACCCTTCCACTGTGACCTAAATCCCTCTAATATTCGAATATTAGAGCTTCCGCCCGCGAGGCCCTCCCGCCCCAGGCGTGACCCGTCCACCACCGCCCCTCGCTTCAGGAGGAAACGTGTACGACCTTCGAGACATCAAGATCATCGACACCGACACCCACGTCGTGGAACCGCCGGACCTGTGGACCTCCCGGGTGTCGACCAAGAAGTGGGGCGACCTCGTCCCCCACGTCCGCTGGGACGACGAGCGCGGTGACGAGGCCTGGTTCGTGTCGGGCACTCGCATGAGCGCCGTCGGTTCCCCCGCGATGGCCGGCTGGCACGAGTACCCGCCGAACTGCCCGCCCCGATTCACCGACACCGACCCCCGGTCCTGGGATCCGGCCAAGCGCCTGACCCTCATGGACGAGTACGGCATCCACGCCCAGGTCCTGTACCCGAACGTCGCCGTCTTCAGTTCGAAGACGCTGCAGTCCAACGGCGACAACGAACTTCAGATCGCCTGCGTCAGGGCGTACAACGACTACCTCACCGAGTGGGCCGACTTCGCACCCGGGCGCTACATCCCCGTCGGCATCCTGCCCTTCTGGGACATGGAGGCCACCCTCGCCGAGGTCGAGCGCGTCGCCGCCGCCGGACACAAGGGGCTGGTCTTCACCCAGAACCCCGCGGCGTTCGGTCTCCCGATGCTCACGGACCCGTACTGGGACCGCCTGTGGGCGTCCGCGCAGGAGAAGAAGCTGCCGATCAACTTCCACATCGCTTCCGGCGAGGTCGATCTCAGCGGCTTCGGCCACGAGAGCAACGGCGTCGCCGCGAACTACGCGATGATGGGCATCTCCTTCTTCATGGACAACGCACGGACCCTGTCGCAGCTCATCTTCGGCGGAATCTGCGACCGGTTCCCCGACCTGAAGTTCGTGTCGGTCGAGTCCGGGATCGGGTGGATGCCGTTCGCGCTCGAGGGCATGGACTGGCAGTGGCGCAACAGCGGGGTGCACAGGGAGCACCCGAACTACGAACTGCTGCCGAGCGAGTACTTCAAGCGGCAGATCTACGGCTGCTTCTGGTTCGAGCAGGCCTCCGCCCTCAGCGCAATCGACCAGATCGGCGCGGACAACGTCCTGTACGAGACCGACTACCCGCACCCGACGTCGATGTCCCCGGGACCCGCGTCGGATGCGCAACGACCCGACGACTACCTCCGCAGGAATTTCGGGCATCTTCGTGAGGGGGATGCCCGGAAGATCCTGCACGACAATGCCGCCAAGCTCTACAACCTGGACGTCTGAGCGGCCGCGCCCGCCGCTCCACCAGCCCTACGGAGGAACGATGCCACTTTCCGCGTTCGAATCCGAGGCACGCGAGTGGGTTCTCGCCACCGCGGCCCGGCTCGGGTTCGACAGGGTCGACGACCCCTACGATGTCGCGGTCTTCCACGACATGGACTTCGACGAGGAGAGGAGCCTCCTCGACCAGCACCGGACATGGCAACGCGCAAAGTTCGACGCCGGCTATGCGGCGCTGGACTGGCCGGTCGAGGTCGGCGGGCGCGGAGTGGACTCGACGTTCGCGGAGACGTTCACCCGGATCGAGAACGAGCACTGCCCGCTTCGGCCCCACGAACTCTTCTCCGTGACCAGGCATCTCGTGGCCCCGACGATCCACCTGCTGGGCACCGCGGACCAGAGGGAGCGCTTCCTGCCCCCGATGCTGCGCGGAGACCTTCTCGCCTGCCAGCTGTTCTCCGAACCGGACGCCGGTTCCGACCTCGCCAACGTGTCGACCCGCGCCGTCCGTGACGGCGACGACTGGGTGGTCACGGGGCAGAAGGTGTGGACATCGGGAGCCCAGTTCGCCGGGTGGGGTGAGCTGATCGCTCGCACCGATCCGGACCAGCCGAAACACGCGGGCCTCACGGCGTTCCTGGTTCCGCTCGACGCTCCCGGGGTCACGATCCGTCCGATCCGTCAGATGTCCGGCGGCACCAGTTTCAACGAGGTGTTCCTCGACGAGGTCCGCATCCCCGACCGCCTCCGCCTCGGCGAGGTCGGCAAGGGATGGGGTGTCGCTCTGACGACGCTCGCCTTCGAGCGCGAAGGGGGATCGGACAGCAGCAGCATCGGTGGTCAGTTCTCCCAACTGATCAGCACCGCAATCGAACTCGGCCGCGACACCGATCCACGGGTGCGGGACCTGATGGCCCGGGTGTACCTGCGGCAGAAACTTGCCCGGGTCGACACGCTGCTCGATCGGCAGTCCCGCGAGGGTGGCGCGGCGCCGAGTGCGGTCGGGTCGATCCGCAAGGTTCAGTGGGTGGACAAGCTCACGGCGGTGTCGGCGGCGGCGCGGGCGATCCTGGGCCGCGACCTGGTCGCCGACACGGGTGTCCCGGGGACATTCACGTGGAACGCCCACGTCCTGGGTGCGCCCGGTTACAGCATCGCCGGGGGTACCGACCAGATCCAGCGCAACATCATCGCCGAGCGGGTCCTCGGCCTGCCGCCCGAGCCCCGCTCGGATCGCGGCCTCACCTGGCGCGAGGCACGCGCCGCCCACCCCGCACCACAGCGGTGACCACATCCCCCAGCAGATTCCGGAAAGGCCCCCTCGATGAGAATCACGAACTTCCGGCGCGTTCTGGCCGGCCTCGGCGTTGCCGCAGTCACGTTCGCCGCCGCCGCGTGCGGCTCCGGCGACACGGTCGACGTCTCGGCCGACGACCTCGGCCCCAGCGGCGACTCCTCGTGGCAGGCGGTGATCGACAAGGCCAAGGAGGAAGGCTCGGTCACCTACTACTCCGGTCAGGCGACCGACAACCTCCAGACCGCTGCGTCCGCCTTCGAATCCGCGTACGGCATCAAGGTCGACATCGTGCGCGACAACGACGCGAACCTGCAGACCAAGCTGGCCGCCGAGGAGGCGACCGGGAACCAGGTGGCGGACGTCGTGGCGTCGGCCGCGAAGCCGTGGGTCGCCGAGCGTCTGGCCCAGAACTACTACGTACCCGTCACCGGCCCGGCGTTCTCGGCTCCCGAATTCGACGCCGACAAGTTCCTCCGGGACGGCACCATCTTCACCTCGTCCGCGGCCGTGCTCACCTACGGGTGGAACACCGACCGCGTTCCGGACGGTCTGTCCGGGTACGAGGACCTGCTCGCCCCCGAACTCGCGGGCGGCAAGATCGGTGTGATCCTGCCCATCTCGGCCGCTATCGTCGACTTCTACGACTACCTGAACGAGACGGTTGCCCCGGACTACGTTGCGAAGCTCGCCGCGCAGAAGCCACGCACCTACACGGGGGCGCAGGCGATCGCGCAGGCGCTCACGTCCGGCGAGATCGCCGCTGCCGCATACACACTCCCCCTGACCACCGAGAAGGAGAAGGGTGCGCCCGTCGACTTCGGGCTGGCGTCGCCGGTGTTCGGTGCCCCGTTCCTCACCGGGGTCACGGCAAAGGCCCCGCACCCCAACGCCGCCCAGCTGTTCTCCAACTTCCTCGTCACGAAGGCCGGCCAGACCGCGATCGCCAATCGCGCCGGGGCGGTGCTTCCGGACATCGAGACGGCGACCACGTCCGCGGACAACATCTGGACCAGCAGCCGCACCGTCACCGCGGACGACACCGTCGCCTTCCGCAGCCAGTTCGAGCAGATGTTCGGTTCGAGCCAGTAGCCAACACGCACCAGGCCGGCCCCGACAGGACCGGCATCGGAAAGGAATACCCCATGAAGGTCGGCGAACGTCTGAAGAGTTCGGTGTCCGACGCCGAAGTGATCGTCGTCAAGATCGGAGACAGCGACGGCCCGCTCCTCTGCGGAGGCGCACCGATGTCCGTGGCCGGCGCGGTGACCGACACCGCACCACCGCGGAATCCGGCAGGCGGGACACCGCTGGTCATCGGCAAGCGGTACTCCGGAGCGGGCGTCGAGGTGCTCTGCGTGACACCCGGGCTCGGTCCGCTCACCGTCGACGGCGTGAACCTCGAGTTGACCGCGCCGCGACCGCTCCCCTCCTCGGACTGACCTCCGGCAGCGCGACCATCGCAGAAAGGGCTGCACCATGATTCTCGGCACGACACCCGCCGACCGCGCCGACCGCGCGATGCTCGTCTCGACGGTCGAGGCGGCCGTCGACCGGATCGATCCCGCCGACGGACGATCCGAGCGAGTCGACCGTGACGGACCGTTCGATCGGGACCTGTGGGCACTACTGTCCGGGGAGGTCGGCATCGGCGCCCTCGCCGTTCCCGAGGACCGAGGCGGACTCGGAGCCTCCTTTGCCGACGTCGCGGCCGTGCTCGCCGTCCTGGGAGCCGAACTGTCGCGGGTGCCGTACCTCTCCGCGGTGGTCGCCACGGCCGCCCTCACGGACGCCCCCGCGTCCGCGGTGGCCGACGACCACCTCGGGCGGATCGCCGCGGGCCGGACGATCGTCACGACCGTGGTGCCGACCGCGGACACCGACGTCGACTTCCGCGCCGACGGGACGGGAGACACCGTCGTGCTCACCGGCACCGCGTCGTTCGTCGTCGACGCGCTCGGCGCCGACGTCGTGCTCGTGTTCGCGTCGTCCCCGAACGGGGTGACCGGCCTGTACGCGGTTGCCGCCGAGGCACTGTCGCGTGCACCGATGCCGACGACCGACGCCACCAGAGGGTTGTCGACGGTCACCGCGGACCGCGCACCGGCGGTCCTGGTGGACCCGAACGCGTCGATCAGTCGGCTCCGGGACCGTGCGCTCGTCGCGCTGGCCTGCGACAGCCTCGGCGTCGCCCGACGCACCCTCGACGATGCGGTCGGCTACGCCGGCAGCCGCGTCCAGTTCGGCCGTGCGGTCGGTGGATTCCAGGCCGTCAAGCACCGGTTGGCGGAAGCCGCCGTCGCACTCGAGCTCGCGGAAACTGCTGTAGCCCATGCTGTCTGGGCTGTCGAGGCGGGAAGCGACCACGATCTGGCCGAGGCCGCAGCCATCGCCGCGATAGTGTGCGGCGAGGCCGCGTCGCGGACCACCGCCGACAACGTCCAGGTGCACGGTGGGATCGGGTTCACCTGGGAGCACACCGCTCACCGCTACTATCGCCGGGCCCTGACCAACGCGGTGCTCTGGGGCAGTGGCGACGACCATGCTCAGCGCCTCTACGAACTGACCGCCGACGGCCAGGCGCGGGTGGACCCGGACACCGTCCCGCGCCCCGCGGTCGCCCTCTCGTCGTAACACCCCGACCCAGCCCGGTCAGAAAGCGAGTTCCCGTGTCCCACGTATCCGTTCGTCAGCTCCTCAAGAACTTCGACGGCAAGCCGCCCACCGTCGCCGTGGACCATCTCGACCTCGAGATCGAGGACGGCGAGTTCCTCGTCCTGCTCGGCCCGAGCGGCTGCGGCAAGACCACCACCCTGCGGTGCCTCGCCGGCCTCGAACAGCCCGTCGGCGGCACCATCACCCTGGGCGACCAGGTGGTGTTCGACGCCGATCGCGGCGTGAACCTGACTCCGGACAAGCGGTTCATCGGCATGGTGTTCCAGTCCTACGCACTGTGGCCTCACATGTCGGTGCGCAAGAACATCGCCTATCCGTTGAAGTCCCGCAGGATGCAGGACGAACTGCGCGGTGGTCGCGTCGAGGAGACCGCTGCGCTGGTCGACTGCGAGCGCCTGCTCGACCGGCTTCCGGCCGAGCTCTCCGGCGGACAGCAGCAGCGCGTCGCCCTCGCCCGCGGGCTGGTCGCCCGGCCGGACCTGGTGCTGTTCGACGAACCGCTGAGCAACCTCGACGCCCGGCTGCGCGACCAGGTTCGCGCCGAGCTGCACGATCTGCACCAGCGCACCCCGTTCACCGCCGTCTTCGTCACCCACGACCAGAGCGAGGCGCTCGCCCTCGGCACCCGCATGGCGATCATGAGATCGGGCCGCATCGTGCAGATCGGCACTCCCCGTGAGGTGTTCGAGGAGCCCGGTGACGAGTACGTCGCCGGCTTCACCGGGATGTCCAACCGGTTGCCGTGCGAGTACGTCGACGGCCGCTGGTACGCGAACGGCACCGAACTCATCGGGGCCGAACCTCGGGCGGCCGCCGGCACCCGCGACTTCGTCCTGAGGGTCCGGCCGGAGAAGGTGCGTCTGGTCTCCGACGCCCACGATCTGCGGGCCGGCGAGGCGGGCATCGCGGTGCATGTCGACGACGTCGAGTTCGGCGGCCTGCACCTCGACGTCATGCTGTCGGCGGCCGCACCCGACGCGAGACGCCGGGAGTTGCACGCGCGCGTGTCCACGTTCGACTCGTCCCGTGCTCCCCGCGCGATCGATCGCGGCGCGCGGATGGTGCTCGCGTTCGACCCGGTCGACGGCCGGATGTTCGACGGCGAGGGCAAGGCACTGTCGACCGACAAGTCCCGTGAACTGACTGCGCTGGTGGGGTGAATTCGATGGCAACACTGACTCTCCCGACCTCGCCGGCGGCACCCGCGGCGGGCGGGCATTCGGCCCTCGCGAACGCGAGGGTGCGCTCGGCCGCGCGTCGTCTCGGTGTGCTCGCCTTCGTCGCCTTCCTCGGCTACCTGGTGGTCGTCCCGATCGTCCGGTTGCAGGCAACCGCGTTCGAGGACGGCGCCGCGGGATACTCGAGGGCGTTCGGGCTCGACCGGATCGGACAGATCCTGAAGTACACCGTCGGCCTCGCCCTCGGCTCACTCGTGGTGGCGATGGTGCTCGGGACGGCGCTGGCGTGGGCGGCGAGCCGGCTGCCCCGCCGGCTCGAATTCCTCCGGATCCTGCCGATCCTGCCGATCGTCATCCCGTCGGTCGCGGCGATCGCGGGCTGGGCGTTCCTGCTGTCCCCGCGGCCGGGCTACCTCAACGCGGCGCTGCGGAACCTGCCCTGGTGGTCCCACCTGGAGGAGGGCCCCGTCGACATCTACTCCATCCAGTGGATCGTCATCATCACCGGATTCTCACTGAGCTCGTTCGTGTACATGTTCGTCAGTTCCGGATTCTCGAACATCAATTCGGAGATGCTCGAGGCGGCGCAGGTCTCCGGGATGCCCGAGTGGAAGGTGTTCTTCAGGATCACGCTGCCGCTGCTGCGGCCGACGCTGATCTATGGGGGCGGCGTCGCGCTCCTGCTCGGGCTCGGCCAGTTCACCGCTCCCCTGCTGCTCGGAACGAACACCGGCGTCAGCGTCCTGACCACCGAGATGTACTTCCAGATCAGCGACAGCCCGGCGCAGTTCGCCACCGCCGCGGCACTCGGCTCACCCCTGTTGCTGGCGGGCATCGCGGTCGTGTTCGCGCAGAAGGCGCTGCTGGGCAACCAGAAGCGTTTCGTCACCCACGGCGGCAAGGCGTTCCGCTCCCAAGGCAGGCCCTCCCGACTCGGCGTCGCGTTGATCGTGCTGTTCTCCTTCCTGTCGACCGTCCTGCCCGTCTTCGCGCTCGCGTTCGTCGCCCTGTCCCGCTACTGGCGCGGCACGATCGACTTCTCGACGCTGACCCTGACGAACTTCGAGGCCGTGTTCAGCACCGCTGCGGTGCCGTCCGCGATCACCAACAGCCTCGTCTTCTCGCTGACCGCGATGGCGATCGTCCTACCGCTCGGCTTCGTCGCGGCCAGCCTGATCGTCCGCGGCGTGCGGTACCCCGCCCTGCGGCTGCTGGCCGATGTCCTGGTGTCCCTGCCGCTCGGTGTCCCCGCGGTGATCTTCGGCGCGGCCTTCCTGCTCACCTACACCGAGGGTCCGCTGGTGCTGTACGGCACGCCGTGGGTGGTGATTCTCGTGTACGTGACGCTGATGCTCCCGTTCGCGACGCGGATGCAACTGTCGACGATGCTCGCCCTGGGCGACAGCTATGTGGAGGCGTCCCGGGTCAGTGGTGCCGGGTTCCTGCGTACCAACACCCGGATCCTGTTGCCGCTCATGCGGGGAAGCCTCGGTGGCACCGCGGCCCTGATCTTCGTGCTGTTGACCCACGAATTCACGGCCTCGCTGCTGGTGCGGGCGTCGAAGACACAGGTCATGGGCACCATCCTGTTCGACGCCTGGTCCAACGGCAGCTACCCGCAGGTGGCGGCGATCGCGCTGATCATGACGGGTGTGACCGCCGTCGGCGTCGCCGCGGCGATGCTCGTCGGCGGTGCCGACTCGCTGAGCAAGATGTGAGCGCGGCGATCCGCGCGAGCGCCCGAAACCATCTCGAACGGAAAGGAAGTGGCCCGTGGGGTCGATCGGACTGAGTGCATACGGAATGACGGTGACCGAACTCGTCGAGCTCGCGGTGTGTGCCGACGAGCTGGGCTTCGACGCACTGTGGTTGGGCGAGCACGTCCTGCGGCCCGCCGGATACGGCAGCGAACATCCCACGACGGGAACCGTGCAGCATCACGCGACGATCGTCGACACCGACACCGAACTGATCGACCCGTGGGTGGCCCACGCGGCGATCGCGGCGGTCACGTCACGTATCAAACTCGGGACCGCGGTGTACGTGACCGCGCTGCGGCACCCGCTGCACACCGCTCGGACCACCATCTCGGTGCAGGAACTCAGCGGCGGCCGCGTGCTGTTCGGCGTGGGATCGGGGTGGCTGGAGGAGGAATTCGCCGCCCTCTCGGTGCCGTTCCGTACCCGGTTCTCCCGCACCGAGGAATGTCTCGACATCCTCCGCAAGTCGTGGTCGGGAGTCGAATTCGAGCACACGGGAAAGCATTTCACCTTCGACCGGGTGCAGGTACACCCGCGTCCCGCGCCCATTCCCGTGGTCCTCGGCGGCAACACGCCACCGGCGCTGGCCCGGGCCGCGCGGCTGGGTGACGCGTGGTTCGCGTCGGGAACCCCGACCCCGGACGAAGCGGTGGCACTGGTCACCGAACTGCGCCGGCTGCGCCGCGAGTCGGGCAACGCCGAGCCGTTCCCCTGCTACGTGCGGGTGTCGACCACCGACCCGGGGATCCTCTCCGCCTACCGGGACAGCGGTGTCGAGGATCTGGTGCTGTGGGCCGACACGCTCTGGACCGGCGACACGGTGGACGAGCGGCGCCGCAATCTCACCGCCGCGGCGGAGCGTCTGGGTGTGCCCGGCACCTCTGACGCGGCGTTGTCGGCTGCGGGACAACGCAACTGACGTTCCCGCGCCCCGGATCCGATTCCTCCTCGGATCCGGGGCGTTTCTCTATCCTCAGGCGATCTCGTCGATCAGGCCCCAGGCGAGCGCCGTCTCGGTGTCGAGCGCGATGCCGACGGCACACAGCCAGTAGGCGCGCCAGCGGCCGATCCGGCGCGGCACGCTGACGCAGCCTCCGGCGCCGGGGATCAGGCCCATCGACACCTCCGGCAGCCGGAAGACGGTGCCGGGGGCCGCGACGACTCGGGACGCGAACGCGGGCACCTCGATGCCGGCGCCGACGCAGCTGCCGTGCACGCGTGCCTCGATGCGGTCGGCGAGCGCGGCGACCAGTCGCGCGGCGCCCGCCCTCGTCCGGATCAGGTGCGCGGTCGCGAGATCCGGGGTGGTGCCGAACTCGTCGAGGTCGCCGCCCGCGGAGAACACGGGCCCGGCACCGTCGAGGAGGACAGAGGTGATGGTGTCGTCGGCCTGCGCGAGCCGCAACGCCTCGACCAGGCCGTCGCGCACCTGGGCACCGTAGGCGTTGCGTCGTTCGGGCCGGTTCAACGTCACGTGCAGCCGATCGCCCTCGCGGTCGACGAGCACCGGCACCTGCGGCGCCGGCGGCGGCAGCGGCCGCGGACCGCGCGCCGCGAGCCAGCGGCGGAAGCCGGGCGTGCCGAGCAGTGTCGAGTACCCGAGCGATTCGATGTCGACGGCCGCCGGGACCGGCAACGACTCGGCTGCCCGCAGCACGTGGCCGAGGACCATCGCCGCGTGTTCCTGGTCGGAGACCACCGCCGTCAGCTCCTCGACGGCGGTGGCCGGGTCGGGTGCGGCGACGAGGGTCCGGTCGGTCGCGGCCGCGGGCGGCGCGAGGGTGGTGTCGAGCGCTGCGGTCAGTTGCAGTTGCGGCGCCGTCAGCGGCTCCGTGCGAGTCCGCCGGCCGATGAGCAGGCGGGGGGCGCCCAGTGCGCGGTCGGCCGCCCGCGCGGCGGTGGCGGCGTCGAGGTCTGCGTCCAGATCGACAACGAGGAACGGCCGGTCGACGGCCGCTCCCTCGGTGAGCAGCGGCCAGTCCGCGGCGCCGGCGGCGAGTGCGGCCGGGGTGATGACGTCGTGCGGTGATCCCATCGTTCCAGCCTGCCAGCAAAGGATTTTCGACTCGGACACCGGGGTACCATCGCGACGTGTCCACTGCCGCCGCGTCACCGTCGAGCCGAGTGCGGGACTGGGCCGAATCCGGCGCCCTCGCCCTCACCGGCCGCCCCGACGGGCCGCCCGTCGTCCCCCCGGGTGCGGCCGCCACCGTCGCCCGCACCCTCGCAGCGCAGATCACCGCGTCGGCTGCGCTCGCCGGACGCGCACCGGAGGTCGACGGCGCGCGACTGCTGTCCGAACGGGCCGCGCTGACCGGCTTCACGCGTCGCGGCGACGTCACACTCGGCGGTAGTGGGCGGCTGCTGCGCACCGCCGACGGCTGGGCCGCGGTGTCCTGCGCCCGACCCGACGATCCGCTACTGCTCGGCGCGCTGGTCTGCGCGGACCTCGATCCCGCCGACCCGTGGCCCGCGGTCGCCGCCTGGCTGTCCACCCACACCGGGGACGAGCTGACCGAACGCGCCGAGATGCTCGGGGTGTGCGCTTCGCGCACTGGTGCACTTTCGGAGGCCCGGGCCTCCGAAAGTGCACCACTGCGCGGGACGCGCAGTGTCGAGGGTCTGCTCGTCGTGGACTTCGGGTCGCTGTGGGCGGCGCCGCTGTGCGCGCATCTGCTCGGCCTCGCCGGCGCGCGGGTGGTGAAGGTGGAGACGCCGTCCCGCCCCGACGGCGCGCGCCGGGGCAACCGCGACTTCTACACGCTGATGCACGCCGGTCACGAGTCGGTGTGCCTCGATCCCGCCGTGCCCGCGGACCGCGCGGCGCTGGCCGAACTCGTCGCCGCCGCGGACATCGTGATCGAGGCGTCCCGCCCGCGGGCGCTGGCCGGGTTCGGGCTGGATGCGCAGGAGACGGCCGCCCGCGGCGCCACGTGGGTGTCGATCACCGTGGGTGGTCGGGCAAGCGGGCGTGTGGGTTTCGGCGACGACATCGCGGCGTCTGCGGGACTGGTGGCGGTGGACGAGCGGGGTCCGATGTTCGTCGGCGACGCCATCGCGGACCCCCTGTCCGGGTTGACGGCCGCGGCGCTCGCCTGCTCCGCGGACGCACCCGGACGGCTGATCGACGTGTCGATGACCGACGTCGTGGCCGGCACGCTCACCGCCGCGGCGGACGGCCCCGCTCCCCCGACCCGCAGGCAGGGTGACCGGTGGGTCGTCGACACGGCGGAGGGCGAGGTCGAGGTCGTGCAGCCGCGCCGACGTCAGGTCCCCGGAACGGCGCCGGACCTCGGCGCCGACACCGTGTCGGTCCTGCGGTCCCTCGGCATTCCCACGGCGGGCATCTCGACGGTGGTGGCGCGATGACGGCACCCCTGCTCGTCGTCGATGCCGAGGTCGACGGCGTGACGGGGGTCGACGTCCGGATCGAGGCGGGCCGGATCGTCGCCGTCGGCCCCGACCTGTCACGCGCGGGCGCCGAACTGGTCGACGCCGGGGGCGGCGCGCTGATCCCCGGCCTGACCGACCATCACCTGCACCTGCACGCCACGGCCGCGGACGCGGCGTCCGTGCGGTGCGGGCCGCCCGCGGTCCGCGGCGCCGGGCAACTGGCGGCCGCGCTGGCCGCCGCACCGGTGGACGCCCACGGCTGGGTCCGCGGCGTCGGCTACATCGAATCGGTGGCCGGCGATCTCGACGCCGCCGCCCTCGACCGTCTGCACCGCGACCGGCCGACACGGATCCAGCACCGCAGCGGCGCGATGTGGGTGCTGAACTCGGCGGCGGTCGCCGCGACCGGGCTGGTGTCGGCCGAGCACCCCGGTGTCGAACGGGACGCGACGGGCGCGCCGACCGGGCGGGTGTGGCGCGCCGACGACTGGCTGCGCACCCGACTGCCCACGTCCGGCCCCCCGTCGCTCGCCGCGGTCGGTGCCGCCCTGACCGGCTTCGGGATCACCTCCGTCACCGATGCCACGCCGGACCTGCGGCCCGATTCCCAGCGGGCGATCGAGGCGGCGATGACCTCGGGCGACCTGCCGCAGCGGGTCCACCTCCTGGGAGCGCCGCTGGCCGAGCCGGGGCGCGGCGACTCGTCCGCGGGTCCGACGGTGGGGCCGTACAAGATCGTCCTCGCCGACTCCGGGCTTCCCGACCTGGACACCCTCGCCGGCACCATCCGCGCCGCGCACGCCGCCCGGCGACCGGTCGCGGTGCACTGCGTGACCCGGGAGGCACTGCTGATCCTGCTGGTCGTCCTCGACGAGGTCGGCACCGTCCCGGGAGACCGGATCGAGCACGGCGCGGTGGTTCCCCGTGAAACCCTCACGTGGATACGGCGACTCGGGCTGCGGGTCGTCACCCAGCCCGGGTTCCTCGCCGACCGCGGCGACGACTACCTGCGCGACGTCGACCCGGCGGACCAGCCGGACCTGTACCGCTGCCGGTCCCTGCTCGACGCCGGGATCCCGGTGGCCCTGTCCAGCGACGCACCGTACGGCCCGCTCGACCCGTGGCGGGTGATCGCGGCGGCGGTGGACCGTCGCGCACCCACCGGCGACGTCGTCGGCGCGGACGAGCGTCTGGCGGCGACCGAGGCCCTGAACGGGTACCTGGCCCCGGTCACGGACCCGGGCGGACCGGCGCGACGCGTCGTCGTCGGTGCGGACGGCGACGTGGTGCTCCTGCATTCCCCGCTGGCCGAGGTCCTGGCGGCCCCGACCGCCGACGCGGTACGCCGCACGGTGCTCGCGTACCGCTGATCCGCGCTTCGCGCAGTGGTGGGCGGGGGGGGGGGGGGGCGGGCGGGCGGGGGGGGCGGGGGGGGGGGCGGGGGGGGGGGGGTGGGGGTGGGGGGTGCCGCGGCCGGGGCGGGCGCCCCCCCCGCCCCCGGCGCCCCCCCCCCCCCCCGCGGCCGGGGCCCGCGGCCGGGGGCGGGGGACCGGGCCGGCGGGGGGGGGGCGCGCGGGCGCGGGGGCCCCCCCCCCCCCCCCCCCCCCCCACCACTGCGGCGGAGCCGCATCCCTCAGGCGAACAGCGCGGTGAACCGCCAGTCCAGCACCGGCGCCGGGTCGGCACCGCCGCGGTGGGCGAAGACGATCGAGCGCAGGTCGAGGGTGCCGCCGCCGGTGGGCAGCGCGGACGCACTCTCGACATACAGGTCGCTGGTCAGGGTGTCGCCCTCGGCGACGGGACCGGTGTGATCGCAGGACTGCCACCCAAGCACCGTCACCAGGTTCGGCAGCGCCCGCGCGGCCTGCCCGAGCGCGATCCCGATGGTGTGTCCGCCGTAGACGAGACGCCCGGCGGCGCCGACCCGCTCGTCGTGGTGGGTGGCCGCGATGTTGAGCGTCAGGCGGGCGAGTTCCGGTGCACTGGTGACGACGTCACCGCTCGACGTGAACCGGGTGCCGACGAGCGAGGCGTCGAAGTGCGCACCGGGCACGCGGTGTCGGTAGGCGTCCAGGTCCAGTCCCTCCGGCACGACCCAGTTCGGCTGGCCGTCGGCGCCGATCGCCGACAGGTCGTCGGTCCGTACCGCGGTCGCCGGGTCGGTGCCCGGACGCACGGGAAGCATTGCGCAGCGGTGGAAGTCGAGGACGGTGCGGCCGTCCTGATCGACGGTGTTCATGCGCAGCGCGGCCAGCCCCGTCGCGGCCCGCCCGGGCTTGACCGAGTTGCTCTTGAGCCCGACGACCTCGGTGGTGGTCGTCAGGGTGTCACCGATCAGCGGCAGCCGGTGCAGCCGCAGCCCCCGGTAGAAGAGGTTGGCCTTGACGTGGTGGGTGGCAAGGGTTGACTGGCCGATCGCGACGTCGGTGACCAGTCCCGGGTGCGCGAGCGGGCCGCCGGCGACCGCGGTCGACAGGTGCGCGTCGAGCGGCAACCGCAGTCGGTCACCGAGGATCGCGTGGTGCGCCGCGGCGAGCCCGTCTGTGAGGGTGACGGCGGGCGCGGTGTCGAAGACCTGGCCGACGGTGAGCTCGTCGAAGTACGGTCCGCCGACGGCGACGGTGCGGGTGTGGGTGGGTGCGGTCATCGGTCAGGCTCCGATCTTGGCCAGGGTGCGACGGGCGGCGACGGCGACGGCTTCGTCGAGCATCTGGCCGTCGAGTTGAGCGGCTCCGGCGCCGAGGGTCTCGGCCTCCTCGAGCGCGGCGAGGACCTTCTCGGCCTGGTCGGCCTGCTCGGCCGTCGGCGTGAAGGTTTCCTGCGCCGTGTCGATCTGCGCGGGGTGGATCACCCACTTGCCGTCGAAGCCGAGGTCGGCGACCCATCGGGTGGCGTCCCGGAACGCCTCGTCGTCCTTGATGCCGAGGAACGGTCCGTCGATCGCGTCCACCCCGGCCGCGCGGGCGGCGTGCAGTACCCGATCCTGCACGTACAGCCACTGGGCGGGCCGGACCGATGTCGAACGACCCAGCGCCGCACCGAGATCCGCGTAGCCGATGATGACGGCGACGACCCGCGGACCGGCCGCGATCGCAACGACGTTCTGCACACCCGTGGGGGTCTCGACGAGCGCCTGCACCCGCAGCGGCACCCCTTCGGCGCCGCGCAGCAGCCGGTCGGCGGCATCGAGGTCGGCGACGGACTCGACCTTGGGGATCACGATCGACGCCAGCTCACCGGAGACCTCCGCGGCCGCGGCGAGGTCCGCCCGGAACCACTCGGTGCCGGGGCCGTTGACCCGGACGGAGACGGCCCGCGTGGCGCCGTACTCGCGGACGAGGCGGGCGACGAGGTCGCGCGCCTCGTCCTTGCGGGCGGGCGTGACGGCGTCCTCGAGATCGAGCACGACCTCGTCCGCCGCGGACTCGAGTGCCTTGCGGGCCTTGCGTTCGTCGGACCCGGGCGCTACCAGTGCTGCTCGTCGCCGTGCTGCGATCACTGTCGATCCCTTCGGGATGTGTTCTCGGGTGAGCAGACGGATCCTCGCCCACCGCTGCCAATAATGTACGGCCATTATGCGCGGCCGGGCCGTGCCGCACCAACCGGAACCGACCAGCGCCTCCACCGGGATGCGCCCGCGATTCGCGCAATGGCCCTGGGCTCGCACGTGGACGAGAGGAGCACGCGTTGACATCTGTACGACCACTCGGCAACAATGGCCGTACAAATTCTTCCCCGGGCTCACAGGGCCCGCGACACGGCGAGGACGTCCCGCGTGAGCTACTACCTGAACGACGAAGAGGCATTCCTGGTCCGGACCGTTCGAGAGTTCGTCGACCGTGAGGTCAAGCCGACCGTGCAGGAGGTCGAGCACGCGAACGAATACCCCGAACAGTGGATCGAGCAGATGAAGAAGATCGGCATCTACGGTCTGGCGATCCCGGAGGAGTACGGCGGCGCCCCGGTGTCGATGCCGTGCTACGTGCAGGTGACCGAGGAGCTGTCCCGCGGGTGGATGTCGCTCGCCGGCGCGATGGGCGGACACACCGTGGTCGCGAAGCTGCTCGGCCTGTTCGGCACCGAGGAGCAGAAGCAGCAGTACCTGCCGCGGATGGCGACCGGCGAGATCCGCGCGACGATGGCGCTGACCGAGCCCGGCGGCGGCTCCGACCTGCAGGCGATGACGACGAACGCCAAGCGTGACGGCGACGACCTCGTCATCAACGGCGCGAAGACGTGGATCACCAACGCCCGCCGCTCGGATGTCATTGCACTGCTGTGCAAGACGGATCCGGCCGCGACACCGCGCCACAAGGGCATCTCCATCGTGCTGGTCGAACACGGCCCCGGCCTGACCGTCTCGCGTGACCTGCCCAAGCTCGGCTACAAGGGTGTCGAGAGCTGCGAGCTCGCATTCGACAACTACCGGGTCCCGGCGACCGCCGTCCTCGGCGGCACCGAGGGCAAGGGCTTCGGGCAGATGATGAAGGGCCTCGAGACCGGACGCATCCAGGTGGCGTCCCGCGCGCTCGGTGTCGCGGCCGCCGCGCTCGAGGACGCCCTCGCGTACGCCCAGCAGCGGGAGAGCTTCGGGCAGCCGATCTGGAAGCACCAGTCGATCGGCAACTATCTCGCGGACATGGCGACGAAGCTGACCGCTGCCCGGCAGCTGACGCGGTTCGCCGCCGAGAAGTACGACGCCGGCGACCGCTGCGACATGGAGGCCGGCATGGCGAAGCTGTACGCGTCCGAGGTGGCGATGGAGATCACCCTCAACGCGGTCCGCATCCACGGCGGGTACGGGTATTCCACCGAATACGACGTCGAACGCTACTTCCGCGACGCGCCGCTGATGATCGTCGGCGAGGGCACCAACGAGATCCAGCGCAACGTCATCGCCGGCCAACTCGTCGCGCGCGGCGGGATCTGACCGACTGGCCCACTATCATCGGACGGTCATGAGAACCAGGGAGAAGGACACCGTTCCGGCGTACCAGCTCGTCGCGGGCGCGCTGCGCGCCGACATCGCGGACGGGCGTTACCGGGACGGTGTCCGTCTGCCCACCGAATTCGAACTCGCGGAACAGTTCTCCGTGAGCAGGCAGACCGTCCGTCGCGCCTTCAGCGATCTCGTGGCCGAAGGCGTCGTCTACCGGGTACCCGGGCGCGGCACGTTCGCGACCGACTCGCGGACCACCGGTCGCTACCTGCGCCACCACGGCTCCATCGAAGACCTGATGAACCTCTCCGACGACACCGCGATGGAGGTACTCGAGCCGCTGCGCCGCCGGGTCGACATCGAGGCCGCGGCCCGGCTGCGCATCGACACCGACATCGTGCACACGGTGGTGTTCCGACGCATCCACGACGGCACCCCGTTCGTCCACACCACCGTGCACCTTCCCGAACACATCGCCCGGCACATCACCGACGCGCCGGAACTCATGGACCGCGCGGTCGGCACGTCGACGATCATCGGACTGCTCGAGCCGCACCTGAGCAGCCCGATCAGCGAGGCCGCGCAGTCCATCACCGTGGCGCCGGCGACCGAGGCGGTCGCCGCGGCGCTCGGCTGCGACGTCGGGCACCCCATGCTGCGGATCGACCGGGTCTACTCCGACGCGCAGGGCCGCGTCGACGAGGTGTCCGTCAGCTACTTCCTGCCCGAGCACTACACCTACCGGGTGACGCTGCGCCGGGGAATGTGACGGCACCGCCGTCGCGAATGTGACGGCACCGCCGTCGCGAATGTGACGGCACCGCCGTCGCGAATGTGACGGCACCGCCGTCGCGGCTGTGACCCGGTGACGGCCCGCGGCGCGGCTACGCGGTCGGGCGTTCGAGGTTCGCCAGCCGAACCTGTCCACGGGCCACGAGCTTCCCGTCGGCGCCGGTCAGCGTCACCGCCCACAGCTGCTGGGTGCGGCCGCGGTGAATCGGCAGGGCCTCCGCCTCGAGGGTGCCCTCGCTGACGGCACGCAGGAAGTCGGTGTTGTTGTTGACCCCGACGACGGTGCGGCCCGGGCCGGTCCAGTACTCGGCACCACCGATGCTGGCGAGGGTCTCGATGACCGCGCAGTACACACCGCCGTGGACGATTCCGAACGGCTGGTGATGCTCGGGAGTCAAGTCCACCGTCGCGGCGACGCGTTCGGGTCCACGCGCCGTCAGCGTGAGCCCGAGCTTCTCGTTGAATCCGGTCGAAACCAGGTCGGTCATCGTCACTCCTCGCCGGCGAATACGGTGATCCACCCCATGCATTCACTTCCGCAGCGAGCGTATCCCCACCGATCTCGACAGGCCGGACGCGGTCCCCCCACACCGGGATTCGCCGACCGGCATCGTGGCCCGCCGAGTCGACTCCCAGCCGATTGCCAGCTTCTTTGAACTTTCTTTTGACGTTCATGGACTGTACTCGAGTCGTTCACCTTGTAAACGACTGATCCGGGAGATGCCGCAGCCATGAGTGTGTTCGACCGATTCCGGAAACGATCCGACCCGGATTCCGTACCCGAGTCGGCGGAACGGGCCCCCGTAGCCCCGATCGGCTTCCAGCAGACCGCGAGTGCACTGCACGCGTTCAACCGGTACGAGATCAAGTACTTCGTCGACGAGATGAAGGTCCCGGAACTGCGGCATGAACTGGCCGCCCGGATGGACACCGACCCGTACTCACCGCACGGCGGATACCCGGTGACCTCCCTGTACTACGACACCCCCGATCTGCGCTTCTACTGGGAGAAGATCGAGGGCCTCAAATTCCGCCGCAAACTGCGCCTGCGCTTGTACGGCCAGCCGTCCGACTGCACCGACGACACCCCGGTGCAGATCGAGATCAAGCAACGCGTCAACCGGGTCACCCAGAAACGTCGCATCGCCCTGCCCTACGCGGTGGCGCAGCGCTGGCTCAACGGCCGCGAGGACATCGAGTGCGATCCCGCCCAGCGACCGTTCGTGAACGAGGTGACCACGCTGATCGGCAACCTCGACCTGCGGCCGATGGTCACCACCGGCTACCTGCGGGAGGCGTTCGTCGGCCGGGAGGCCGACCTCGGACTGCGGGTGACGATCGACCACAAGATCCACGGCCGCGACCGCGACTTCCACTTCGCTTCCGGTGCCGAGAACCGGTTCATCATCCCGCCGAAGCTCGCGATCGTCGAACTCAAGGCCAACGAACGCGTCCCGTACTGGGCGACGGATCTGACTGCCCGCCTGAACATGTCGGTGATCCGGGTCTCGAAGTACTGCCAGTCGATCGAGGCGTTCGGGCTCGCACCGCACTCGCGTAGCGGCGCACCGGAACTCGTCCTGCCCGCAGGCTACGACCGCCTCGCCCCCGCCGACGTGCTCGACGCCGCCACCCCCGCCGCGAGCTGACCGTCGCCGGGCACCGCTCTTCGCCGTATTCCACACCTACGACAGGAAATCCATGAACTTCGACCTGCAAGACCTGAGCGGGACGTTCAGCACATTCGACATCATCGTGTCGTTGTCGCTGGCGTTCGTGCTGTCCGCGATCATCGGCTGGGTCTACCGCTACACCCACAAGAACGTCTCCTACAGCCAGTCCTACGTGCAGACCCTCGTCATGGTCGGCATGATCATCTCGCTGATCATGCTCGTCGTCGGCTCCAACATCGCCCGCGCGTTCGCCCTCGTCGGTGCCCTGTCCGTCGTCCGATTCCGCAACGCCATCAAGGAAACCCGTGATGTCGGGTTCATCTTCCTGGTGATGGCGGTCGGCATGACCACCGGTACCCGGTTCTACCTGCTGGCCATCGCCGCGACCGTCGCGATCTGCCTCGTGCTCCTGATCATGAACAAGTTCAACTGGTTCAAGCTCGACGTCCAGCGTCAGGTCGTCAAGGTGCAGGTGCCGCCGGAGCAGGAGTACGCCGCCCTCGTCGAGGACGTCCTGATCCAGTACTGCACCGAATTCGAGCTCGTCTCCACCGAAGCGGTCCGCGCCGGCGCCCTCAACGAGCTGTACTACACCGCGCAGCTGAAGAAGGAACGCAAGCCGACGGAACTGATCTCCGCGCTCAGCGGCGTCAACACCGGCCAACGCGTCACGGTCCTGACCGGATACGACCAGACGGACATCTGATGCAACCGACGAACACCGCCGGACCGCCGGTCCCGAAACTCAGTCTCCGGCACCGGATCCCGACGTCACTGCGTCAGCACTGGAAGCTGCTGGTGGTGTTCGTCGCGTTCGTGACGGTCATGGCGACCGTCTTCGGTGCGACCCGCATCCGACCCCAGATCTCCGGTGACGCCACCGTCATCGCGTCCGAGATCACCGACAACATCACCGGCACCGTCGACCTGTTCGACACCACCGTCGACCACGAGGTGTCCCTCGAGATCAGCGATGCCGAGTACAAGGACATGATCGACACGTTCCAGAGCACCGGCGAGAAGAAGTGGGTGCTCGCCGACATCACCATCGACGGCACCCTCGTGAGCGACGTCTCGGTCCGGATCAAGGGCAACTCCACCCTCATGGGCGTGCGCGGCGACAACGCCATGCGCGGCGGCGGTTTCGCCCCACCGGAGGGAATGGAACTGCCCGAAGGAATGGAACTGCCCGAAGGGTTCCAGCTTCCCGACGGTGTCACCGCTCCGGAGGGTGCGCAACTTCCCGAGGGCGGGCAGGCACCCGCAGGGGGCAGCGCGATGGGTGGTGGCATGGGTGGCATGACACAGCAGGCGTCGGCGGACGATCCGACGTCGCTGCCGCTGCTCGTCAGCTTCGACGAGAACGAATCCGGCCGCGCCTACCAGGGTTTGACGGAACTGTCGATCCGGCCCGGCTCCCCCGTGCTCAACGAGGCGATGGCACTGTCGCTGACCGCGGACACCGACCAGGCGTCCCAGCGCTACACCTACGCCGTGTACTCCATCAACGACAGCGCCACCACGACCCGGCTGCTGCTCGAGCACCCCGACGACGGGTACGCCAACTCACTGTTCGACTCCGACGGCTACCTCTACAAGGCCGATGCGAACTCGCGGTTCGAGTACGCCGGCGACGACCAGTCCGCCTACGCCGACCAGTTCAAGCAGATCAACGCCGTCGGCAGCGGCAACCTGCAGCCGATCATCAACTTCCTGAAGTGGTTGGACTCGGCGAGTGACGAGGAGTTCGACGCGCACCTGGCGGACTGGGTCGACGTCGACTCGTTCGCCGACTACGTGGCCACACAGAACCTGCTCGTCAACGGCGACGACATGAGCGGACCGGGCCAGAACTACTATCTCTGGTACGACCTCGACACGGGGAAGATCACCGTCGTCTCCTGGGACCTCAACATGGCGATGACGGGCGGCACCACCACCGGCCCGAACGACACGGTCTCGATGGGGATGGGTGGTCGCGGTGGCGCCGCCGCCCCGGCCGACGGTGGCGCGGTCACGGCGACCGATGGCGGTGCCGCGGCGGGCGCAGGCGCGCCGACCGACGGCACGACGCCACCGCAGGGAACGGCACCGCAGCGTGGAACGGCAGCACAGCAGGGCACTGCAGCACAGCAGGGAACGGCACCGCAGCAGGGGATGACTCGCCGCGGCAACACCGGTGCGGCCGGTGCGGCCGGTGCGGCCGGCACGGCGGGCGCCGAGGGCGCGCAGCAGGGTCGAGCTCAAGGTGCCGGTATGGGTGCGGGCGGTGGACGGCAGTCGTCGAACGCCCTGAAGACCCGGTTCCTGGCGTCCGATGCGTTCACCGACGTGTACCAGGCGGCCTACTGGGATCTGTTCGACCGGATGTACACCAGCGGACTCGCGTCCGACACCCTGGACCAGCTGGCCGAATCCGTCCCGCTCAGTGACAGTCTCAGCGCGGAGGACCTGCAGTCGAGTGTCGACACGATGCGTACCTGGATCGATCAGCGCACCGCGGCACTGGCGGCGCAGCGCACCGACTGAGGTCGACGAACCGGCCACGCCACCGTGGTCGGTTCGTCAGGCTACGGCCACGAGGCGAGGCCGCACGGGTGTCGGGGCACCGGCGACGGTGACGCGGTCGGTCGGCCGGACGAGCTGGCCGGGGTGCCGGG
This sequence comes from Rhodococcus sp. NPDC003318, assembly GCF_042879035.1. NCBI lineage: Bacteria > Bacillati > Actinomycetota > Actinomycetes > Mycobacteriales > Nocardiaceae > Rhodococcus > Rhodococcus sp. NPDC003318. Next base: position 165,209 of record NZ_JBIAOU010000010.1, read on the forward strand.
CCGGTCGGCCGTTGACCAGGACGAGGCCCTCCATCACCAACGCCGACGCCTGCGCGGGAGCTACGTGTGGGTTCTGCTCGAGCAGCACGTCGCGGACCGGGCGGCAGGCAAGTGCGTCGTTCATGTTCGCAGCCTGGGCGGCGGCCGTGAACTCCGCCGCTGCCGGAGCCGACACGCAACAGACGGCCGGGTGAACACATCGTGCACAGCAGCAGATACGTGGTAGCCGCGGCCGCCGTCCTGGTCAGCATGGCGGGACCCGCCGTGGCCGCGGCCGAGGCGCACCGCGCCGACGCCACGGCCCCTTCCGTCCACTGCACGCCAACCGACCCTGCGCTGGAGGAATTGTCCGGCCTCGTCTGGTCCGGTGACGGCGGCTTCGCGATCGCCGACCGCGGCAGCGACGACCGGCTCGCCGTACTCGACTCCCGCTGCCAGATCATCCGGCGGATCGAGATCGGCTTCCCCACAAGCGATGTCGAAGATCTGGTGCTGGGCAGCGACGGTACTGTCTGGCTGGCGGACACCGGCGACAACGACGGCGACCGCGAGTCGATCGCACTCATCGGAGTGAACCCGTCGACCGGTGAGCAGAGGCTGCTGCCGGTGACTTTCGCCGACGGCGCCCACGACGTCGAAGCGTTTGTCCTCACCGCGACCGGGGCACCGGTCCTGGTGACCAAGGTCGACGCCGCGCAGGCGACCGTCTACACCACGGCCGACGGCGCGACCGTCCACACCTTGTCCCCCGAGACCCCGACCGCACTGGTTGCCGCCGGAACGGTGGCGACCTTGGGAAACGACGACGAGGTGCGGCCGATCACCGGCGCGGCACTCTCCGCGGACGGGTCGACCGCCGCCCTGCGCACCAAGAAGGACGTCTTCCTCTAGCACGTCGAGGACCACGACGTCGCCGCGGCGCTGACCGGGGATCCGACGGTCGTCGTCGCGTCACCCGACCAGCCGCAGGGCGAGGCCGTCGCCTTCACCGACAGCGGCGATCTCCTCCTCGCCTCCGAGGCGAACGGGGAGAAGCTCCCGCCGGTGTACCGGATCGCCGGAGCCGTCGATCTGGTCCGGGCAACGGGTGATCGCGCGGTCGGCGGGCACCTGGCCTACCTGATCCGCCGTCGCCCCACACGTGGGTGAAGGGCACCTTCGTGCGGTTGAACCGAACGAAAGCGCCCTTCAGCCGGGCGGTGCGGGCGGGGCGGGGCGGGGCGGGGCGGGGCACCGTGACGCGGGGCTCAGGCCAGACGGTGCGCGCGCAGGATCACGTCGTGGGTGTGGTGAGCGCCGGCGCCGCCGTTGATCGACCGCTCCCTGACCTCGTTGACGTCGATGCGCCATCCGGCGTCGAGCAGCGCCGCGACGTCGCGGGGTGCGACCCAGTCGTCGGGGTCGAAGCCACGATCGCGCATCGCGTCGGCGTCACGCATGTCGTGGTGGACGACGAGCAGGGTGCCGCCGGGGGCGACCGCCGCGAGCAGCGCGCGCTCCGCGGCCCGGTCGGGGGTCACGCGCAGCGCCGGGTACTGGGCCGACACCAGGTCGAAACCGCCCGCGGGCAGGTCGGCGTCCAGCAGTCCGGCGTGCAGCCAGGTGATGTCCCCGGCGCCGTCTGCGTGCGCCCGCGCCCGGTCGAGCGCGACCCGCGAGACGTCCAGCGCGGTGACCGACCATCCGTGGCGGGCGAGCCACAACGCGTCGGCGCCCTCGCCGCAGCCGATGTCGGCGGCGCGACCGGGCCGCATGCCGGTCGCCTCGTGGACCAGCGCACCGTTGGGTTCGCCGCTCCACACGCGGTCGCGCTCACGGTAGCGGGTGTCCCACTCGTCGGCCTCGCTCATCGCCTCGTTCGTCGCGTCCATACCCCCACAGTGCGCCAGACCGTGACATCCGAGCAAGTTGGATTGCCTGATCGGCAAGAACCGGCCCGGGTTCTCGGGAAACGAGAACGGGGCCGCGGACCGGATCGCGGTCCTGCAGCCCCGTTCACTCGCCGACGTCAGAGCCAGTGCGGTGGCGTGACGTCGGCACCGGAGGTGAGCCCGACGGCGCCGCGTCCGGCGGCCCAGCGGACCATCGACGCGAGCGGACCGGAAACCTTCACCGCCGCATCGGATTCCGGAACCACCGCGACGGGCTCGCGGCCCTCGACCTCGAGCACGAGACCGGCACCGAGTTCCTTGCGGCGCCACATCCCGACGATGTCGTCGAAGAGGGAGTCGAGGACCACCGGAGGGAAGTCCCCGAACTGTCCACCGTTGCCGAGGTCGACGGCGTGGATCCACACCTCACGGGTGCGCATCCAGGCGGTCTCCGACGACGGCACGAGACGACCCTGCGCAGTCCGCACCTCCGCCGACCACGCCGACGACGGCAGGTGCCGCCACTTCTCGTCGAGCCGGGCGACGGTGTGCGTGAACAGGTTCCGCAGCGCCGCCGCGTTCAGCGTCGAGCCCTCCTCGATCTCGCGGCCGCGCTGCTCGGTCGATTCGTACATCGGGGTCGGGGTCCCGGTGGCCGCCCAGTCCATCAACCGGCACAGCGCCGCCGCGTTGTAGCCGACGTGTGCCACCAGGTGCTTGCGCGACCACCCGGTGAGCGGGGTCGGCTCGGCAAGTTCCTCGTCGGTCAACTCGGCGAGGCGCTGCGCGAAGTACGCGGTACCGCGCCGGGCGATCAGCAGCCGCTCGGACAGGTCGAGATCGTTGAACCCCACAGCCGGTGCTCCTACTTGACGATGGTCTTGTTGCGCACCGAACCGAGGCCCTCGATGCTGACCTCGACCGTCTCCCCGTCCTGGACGTAGCGGGCGGGCTTGCGGGCGTGTCCGACACCGCCGGTGGTGCCGGTGATGATCACGTCGCCGGGCTGCAGCGTCACGATGTGCGAGAGGTAGTCCACCAGCTTCGCCGGGGTGAACACCAGGTCGTCGGTGCTGGCCGACTGCATGACCTCACCCTCGAGCCGGGTCTCGATCTTGGTGCCGAGGACGTAGTCGGTGTCGAGGAACGGACCGAAGCCGCTGGTCTTCTCGAAGGTCTTGCCCTGGTCCCACTGCAGCGTGCGGTACTGGTAGTCGCGCATCGTGTAGTCGTTGATGACGGAGTAGCCGGCGATGTACTCCGCGGCGTCCGCCTCGGACACCTGGTACGCCTGCTTGCCGATCACGACGGCCAGCTCGGCCTCCCAGTCGATCTGGCCGGCGGCGTACGCGGGCACGATCACGTCGTCGTAGGGGCCGGTGAGGGCTTCCTTGAACTTCGAGAACAGGGTGGGGTACTCCGGCAGGTCCCGGCCCATCTCCTTGATGTGGGTGCCGTAGTTCAGGCCGACGCACACGATCTTGCTCGGGTTCGGGACGACCGGCGCGTAGTCGGCGTCGGCGAGAGCGACGTTCTCACCGGACGCCTTCTCCGCCAACGACTTCCAGTCGGAATCGCTGAGCAGTGCGGACAGGTCGGCATAGCCGTCGATGACGGTGGCCGTGGTGTCGGAGTCGACACGGACGGCGACGGTGGCGTCGCCCTTGCGGAGGGTTGCGAGACGCATGTGGATCAGGCTCCTTCGGAAACATGGGTGCGATTGAAGTGCAGACGTTCGACGATCGGTGCGTCGGAGAAGGCGAACAGGTCCACGCCCTCGTCCGTGCTCAGGGACCACTCCACCCACGACGGCACGACGATCATGTCGCCCTTGCCGACGAGGTGCTCGGTGCCGCCGAGCAGGAACCGGCCCTGCCCCTCGAACACCTGGAAGACGGTCGACCCGACATCGCGGCGCGGACGCGTGTGGGCGCCGGCACGCAGCCGGTGGAATTCGGCCCGGATGGTCGGCATGACGTCGCCACCGGTGGTCGGGTTGGTGTACCGGATCGCGGCATGCCCCGGCTCCGGTGTCGCGGCGTGACCCTCGTCCTCGAGCGCCAGCTGCTCCGTCAGTGCGCGGTCGGTGTGTTCCCACCGGTAGCAGGCGATCGGGGAGCTCGTCTGCCGGTCCAGGCCGACCAGCGGACGCAGGCCCGGATGAGCCCACAGTCGCTCGGACCGCGAGATGTCCGGGGTGCCCTCGTCGGTGACGCCGTCGGAACCGAACTCGAAGAACCCCGTGTCGGTGTAGTGCACGAACGGGATGTCCAGACCGTCGATCCACGCCATCGGCTGATCGGTCTCGTTGTGGTGACCGTGGAAGTTCCAGCCCGGGGTGAGCAGGAAGTCGCCGCGACGCATCGCAACGGGATCACCGTTGACGACCGTCCAGACGCCCTCACCCTCGACGACGAACCGGAAGGCGTTCTGCGCGTGCCGGTGTTCGGGGGCGGTCTCCTTCGGACCCAGGTACTGGATCGCGGCCCACAGCGTCGGCGTCACGTACGGGACGCCGCCGAGACCGGGGTTGGCCAGCGCGATCGCGCGACGCTCGCCGCCGCGACCGACCGGAACGAGGTCGCCGGCACGCTGCGCCAGCGGATACAGGGTCGACCACTTCCACACGAACGGAACCGCCCTGGATGCGGGCGCCATCGGCATCAGGTCGCCGAGCTGCGTCCACAGCGGGTTGAGGTTCTCGGACTCGAAGTCGGCGTAGAGCTGCCGGAGTTCCGGGTCGGTGGTGTCGTCGGTTGCCGTCATGACCTCTCCTGGTGAAGCGGGACACGTTCTGCGTTGGTCCCAACGTAGGTCGCAGGCTGCCGAGCAGTGCATTCAATTCTTCTGTGCAGAACTTGTGGGGTCCGGGTGCGCGGCAGTCACTCGATGTGCGCCACGTCGATCTCGAGATCACGCACTGCCGCCTGCATCTGCACGACCAGCCTGCCGTCCAGGTGCTGGCGGTAGCGGGTGGCCGGAACCGCGACGGTGATCGCCGCGATCGCCCGCCGTCGCGCGTTGCGGACCGCGACCCCGAACGCGGCGACCCCCTCCTCGGTCCGCTCGACGTTGACGGCGAACCCGACCCGCCGCGCGGCCTCGAGTTCGGCCACGAAGATCTCGAACTCCCCCGGCGCCAACCGCCGGTCCGCCCGCGGATCGGGAGCTGGCCGCGGATCGATGTGCGGCTCCTCCGCGGGCCGCAGGTAGAGCTGCTCGAGAACCTGTCTCGGCAACTCCGCCAACAGGATCCGACCGCCCGCGGCGTCCTCCGCGGGAAGCACCTGACCCTGCCGGTCCCCCACTCGCAGCATCGACTCGGACTCCGCGGTGGCGAGGAACCGGGCCTGTGAACCGACCCGGATCACCAGGTTGACGGTCTCCCGCGACAGGATGGCCAGTGCCTCCATGTGCGGCCGGGACAGATCGGTCAGCTCGCGGGTCCAGCCCTGCTGCGCGGGCCCCACCCCCATCGCCGGACCCGGGTGGTACCGACGCTTCTCGTCCTGGACCGCGAAACCCCGGTAGACCAGCATCGACAGCAGGCGGTGCGCCGTCGACGGCGCGATCCCGAGCTCCCCGGCGGCGTCCTTGAGTCGCAGCGCGCCGACGTCGCGGAGCATCTGCAGCAGCCGCAGGGCGTTGTCCACCGACTCCAGCGCGTACGACGGGCGGGTGATCGTTTTCGACGGCTTCTTCGCCGACCTCCCATGATTCTGCACAACAGAACTCTATTGCAGGGCCCAGCTCACACGCAGCACCGTGGAGCAATGCGCGGATCAGAATCCCCCCGAGCGAACGAGGCCACGATGTCGACAGCGGCACCCGACGTCCCGCCCGCTCACGACGATCGCAAGATCGTCCTGCACAGTGGTAGCGCGATCGCTGTGATCGTCTGCTGGTTGTTCGTCGTCTTCGACGGTTACGACCTCATTGTCTACGGCAACGTCATCTCCAGCCTGCAGAAGGAGTGGGGCATCAGCTCCTCGACCGCGGGCACCCTCGGCAGCCTCGCCTTCGTCGGCATGATGCTCGGCGCGGTCCTCGCCGGCCGACTCTCCGATGCCATCGGCCGCAAGCAGGCCGTCATCGGCTGCCTCATCGTGCTCTCGGTGTTCACCATGGCGTGCTCGTTCGCGACCGGTCCGGCGATGTTCGGCACGATGAGGTTGATCGCGGGCCTCGGCCTCGGCGGACTGGTCCCGACGTCGAATGCACTTGCCGCGGAGCTTGTTCCGGCACGCTGGCGCGCAGCGGTCGCGACCATGATGATGTCGGGCGTCCCGATCGGCGGATCGATCGCGGCACTCATCGGCATCCCTGTCATCCCGAACTGGGGCTGGCGACCGATGTTCCTGTTCGCCGTCGTGCCGCTGGTCGTCCTGGTCCCGCTCGCGCTGAAGTACCTGCCGTCGTCCACGCCCGCCGAGAACGCTCCCGCGACCGACGCCTCCGGATTCCGGGCGCTGCTCGGATCCCGGTTCCGCGCGATCAGCATCATGTTCGCCCTCGCCACCATGGTGACGCTGCTCGCCTGGTACGGACTCGGCACCTGGCTGCCGAAGCTGATGCAGAACACAGGCACCGACCTGGGCAGCGCCCTGACGTTCGCACTGGCCCTGAACCTCGGCGCCGTCGCGGGTTCGTTCGTGACCGCGTGGGGCGGCGTCCGGTTCGGAACCATTCCCACGAGCATCGTCGCCGCGCTCGTCGCGGGCCTCGCCCTGCTCGCGCTGCTGCTGTCACCCCCCACCGCGGTGGTGTACCTGATCTTCGTGCTCGCCGGTGTCGGCACACACGGAACGCAGTGCCTGATCATCGCGGCCGTCGCCTCGTACTACCCGGACCACCTGCGCGGCACCGCACTCGGCTGGGCGCTCGGTGTCGGCCGGGTCGGCGCCGTCGCCGCACCGCAGATCGGTGGATGGTTGCTCGCCGCCGGCCTGGGTGCACACTCGAATTTCCTGCTCTTCGCCCTGAGCGCGCTGATCGCGTCGCTGTTGCTCACCGTGGTGTGGAAGCGATTCCCCGCCTCGGATGACGCGCCGCGCAGTCCCGTCATGGCGCACTGACCCAACCGAATCGATCGACAAGGAGTGTCATGTCCGAATTGAAGGGCGCACGGATCATCGTCGCCGGAGGCGGCATCGGCGGAGCCGCGAACGCTCTCGCCCTCGCCCGAAAGGGTGCCGATGTCACGCTGTTCGAGCGCGCCGCCGAGTTCGGCGAGGTCGGTGCGGGACTGCAGATCGGCCCGCACGGCTCCCGAATCCTCAAGGAGTGGGGCATCTTCGACGAGGTCATCGCGAAGGGCGTCCTGCCGAAGAACCTGGTGTTCCGGGACGCGATCACCGCGGAGGTGCTCACCAAGGTCGATCTCGGACGGGAGTACCAGCAGCGGTACGGCGGAGTGTATTTCGTCGTCCACCGCTCGGACCTGCATTCCGCCCTCGTCTCCGCCGCCCGGCGCGCCGGTGCGACCCTGGTGAACGACGCCACCGTCACCGACGTCGTGACCGAGGGCGATCTGGCCCACGTCACCCTCGCCGACGGCAGCGTGCACAGCGCGGACGTCGTCCTCGGCATGGACGGCCTGCACTCCGTACTGCGACCGAAGCTGCACGACGACAAGCCGGTCGGGTCGGGCTACGTCGCCTTCCGCGGCACCATCCCCATGGAGGAGGCCGGCCTCGAGGAGGAACTCGAGGACGTCGTCGGCTACATCGGACCGCGCTGCCACTTCATCCAGTACCCGCTGCGCAGCGGCGCCATGCTCAACCAGGTCGCGGTGTTCCAGTCGCCCGCCTTCCTGCGCGGCGAGGAGATGTGGGGCAGCGCAGAGGAACTCCTGCCCGCCTACGACCACTGCCACGAGACGGTCCGCTCGGCGCTGAAGCACATGTGGACGGACCGCTGGTGGCCGATGTTCGACCGCGACCCGGTGGACAACTGGATCGACGGCCGGATGATCCTGCTCGGCGACGCCGCGCACCCGCCGCTGCAGTACCTGGCGTCGGGCGCGGTGATGGCGCTCGAGGACGCGAAGTGCCTGTCCGACTACGCCGCCGAGGACCTGCGCGGCGACACGGCGAACTGGCCGCAGATCCTGCGCGACGTCAACACCGAACGCGCACCGCGCTGCAACCGCATCCTCACCACCGGCCGCATGTGGGGCGACCTGTGGCACCTGGACGGCGCCGGCCGCGAGGCCCGCAACGAACTGTTCCGTACCCGCGACACGTCCAGCTACAAGTACACCGACTGGCTGTGGGGCTACGACTCCGCCCGCAACCGTGACGGTCTCGCGCTCTCGCACTGACCGGCACCAGAAACTCCACAACCCGACAGCCTCCCGCGATCGTTCGACGATCGCGGGAGGCTGTCTACGTTTCGGTCCCGGGTGTGTCCCTGTCGGATGCACCCGGCGCGACCAATCGTCCGGCGCCGACGACAACGCCGCAGGCGGGCGATCGGGACGCCGGGGCGCCGCAGCGGGGATCGGGAGCCACACCCTAGGTGAGCAGGAAACACCACGAGTCGGTGAGGGTCTCGAGAGCGGTCTCGCGATCGACCGTCTTCCATCCCATGCGGAACCAACGCAGTGACAGGTGCTCGAACTGACCGAACGCGAGCAGGCACCGGATCCGACGGTTCTCCGGTTCGAACCGCCCCGCGCGATCCAGGCCCTCGTTCATCGCGGCGACCGTGTCCTCGAACCACTTCTCCATCGACTCGGCGATCTCGGGTTCGGTCGGTGCGGCCTGGTGGGCCGCCATCACGTAGGGCCGGATCACCGCCCACTGGTCGATCTTCCGGTCGAGCCAGGTGCGCACCATGTCCCGGCTTCCGGACTCGACGACCGTGGACAGCGGCGGGTCGTCGGCACTGGTGAGGATCGCGTCCACCTCCACGATCAGCGCCGACATCAGTTGCGCCTTCGAGGTGAAGTGCAGGTAGAAGGTCGTGCGGGTGGTCCCGGCGCCGGCCGCGATGTCGTCGATCGTGGTCGCGACGTAGCCCTTGGACTCGAACAGCTCCAGTCCCTTCTCCAGGAGGAGCCTTCTCGTCAGCTGCTTCTGTGCATCGCGCAGGGTTGCCATGCGCACAGCGTAGAGCGTCGGGGAAGCCGCCCCGCCGGGCACATCGCGCCCCAATTCGGACAACTTGTGAGCCATTGACTTACCGATGAGATATTTCACTTGACTCTATGTTGTGCGAGCATCTACTTTGTTGTCGGGATCACATCGCCGCGGTACCGCCCGCGCCACACCCCCACCTCCCCGTTCCCCCCGAGCGCAGCGGAAATCGCGTGCACTCCCCGACTTCTCACCCCGCCCCACCCCCGCACCGCAGGAGTTCTCCGTGACCCAGGACCACCAGACCCAGGCCCCGTCCCCGCAGTCGTACCCGCCGCCGCAGGCCCCTCCCGCGGCGTCACGACTCACCTCGGGAGCGAAAGGCACCCTCGCCGCGGCCTCCCTCGCCGTGATGGTCGCGCAGATCGCCAACGCACTGCCGGGCGCGCTCAACGGCGTCTTCCAGCAGACCTTCAACGCCGTCGGCTCGCAGCTGACGTGGATCACCGCCGCGTTCATGATTCCCGTGGTGGTCTTCGAGCTCACGTTCGGTGTGCTCGGTGACAAGTTCGGCCACCGCAAGCTGGTCGTCGGGGGTTCGCTGCTGGTGATCGCCGGGTCGCTGGTGTGCACCGCATCGCCCACCATCGGCTGGATGTGGGCCGGATCGGCGATCAACGGCCTCGGCGCCGGTGCCGTCTTCCCCGCCTCACTCGCCCTGGTCGCGTCGACCGCCCCGACGCCCCAGGCGCGGATGCGGGGCATCGCGATCTGGGCGGGCTTCCTCTCTGCCGGTTCCGCGATCTCGCCTCTGCTCGGTGGCATGTTCGCCGACTTCGGTTGGTGGCGTGGGGCGTACGCGGTGGTCGCGGCGACCGGTCTGGCCGTCGCGGTCCTGACGGCCTGGCGCGCACAGGAATCGGAGCGTCAGCCCGACCGCCGGCCCGACCTGTGGGGCCAGCTGACCCTGGCGTTCGGCCTGATCCTGGTGCTGTTCGGTCTCGTTCAGGGCCCGGAGGAAGGCTGGACCACCGTTCGCGTCGTCACCGCGCTCGTCGTCGGCACCGCGCTGCTCGGCACCTTCGTCGCGATCGAACTGCGCGTCACGTCCCCCCTGCTCGATCTGCGCCTGTTCCTCATCCGGCCCTTCACGGTGTCGTCGCTGGTGGCCGTGATCGGCATGTTCGCGTTCCTCGGCGCCTGCTTCTCGACGAGCATGTGGCTCGGCCCCGTCCAGCACCAGAGCCCGATGTACACCGGCCTGCTGTTCCTGCTGCTGCAGGGTCCCGCGTTCGTGCTGATCCCGGTGATCTCGCGGCTGCAGGCCCGGATCGCGGCGCGCTGGCTCCTGACCGCGGGCTTCGCGGCGATGACGGCCGGTGCTCTCCTCGCCTCGACGAACGACGTCACCGACCCCGCCGTGTCCGCGTTCGTCCTGCCGTCGCTGCTGGTCGGTATCGGCTTCGCGCTGACGCTGTCGCCGATGACGGCGATCGCGGTCAATTCAGTTCCCCGGCACCTGACCGGCACGGCCAGTGCCACCACCAACCTGCTCCGCGACCTCGGTTTCGCCCTCGGGCCCGTCCTCGCCGGCGCCGTCGCGTTGAGCACCGCGGGCAACGCGCTGCTGTCGTCGCTTCCGGCCGCCGACCTGCCGCCCGCCGAACTCGGTCCGGCGATGGGGATCGCCGAAGCCGGCGGTCCGATCGCCGTCAACAGCCTGCCTCCGGGCGTCCCCGGTTCGGCCGCACACGATCTGGCCCTCGAGGCCCTCGGATCCGGCTTCTCCCGCGCCTTCCTCGTCGTCGCGATCGCGGCCCTCGTCGCCGCACTGCTCAGCTGGTTCGGACTGCGGGGCGACACGAACCAGACCACCGCGGCAGCGGAACCGGAAGGGGCACTGTAGATGTGCGCGTCCTGTGACGGCTCGACCCGACGACGGTACGTTGCCGCCGCGTGCCTAGAGCGACAACGTTCTCATGTGGGACATGAACACGCGAATCGGGTTCGCGTAAGCCACCTTTCGGATCACGGTGCGCCGGTCGCGACACTCTCCGGCGCGGGCGGGACTTCGTCGTCGCCGGAGAATGCCGAGCGCTGCGCCTGGCGGCGCACCTGCGCCGCCGCGAAACGCCTCTTCTGCAACTCGGTGGTCACCGGCAGCGGGGGGACGGGCACCGGGTGCCCCGCCGGGTCGACCGCCACCATCGTGAAGTAGGAACTGTTGGCGTGTCGCTGTTTTCCCTCAGGGATGTTCTCGGTGTCGACGCGGATACCGACCTCCATGGAGGTCCGGCCCGTGTAGTTCACCGATGCCGAGAAGGTGACCAGTTCGCCGACGTGAATGGCCTCCCGGAACAGGACCCGGTCGACGGAGAGCGTGACGGTGTAGGTGCCCGCGTACCGGCTCGAGCAGGCGTAGGCAACCTGATCGAGCAGTTTGAGCAGGGTGCCGCCGTGGACGTTGCCCGAGAAATTGGCCATGTCCGGCGTCATCAACAGGGTCATCGACAGTGAGGTCGGTCGGCCCGATGCCGGTTCGTCCACGACCATGATCGCCCTCCGCTCGTCGAGATCCGGCCCCCATCAAACGTTCCGCCGCGGACCGGCGTCAAGGGCTCACCGATTCCGCGTCAGGAGCGGTCGTTCTGCTCGCGTCCCCGTCCGATGACGTCGGCACGCCGGGCGGCGACCGTCGCCGGCTCGAAGCCGGCCATCCACGCCCGCGCCGTCGCGTCCTCGACCGCGAGGGCCGGGTCGACGAGGTGGTCCTCCGCGCGGCGGTAGGACTCGAGCAGCGTCCGGACCCCCGACTGGTCGTTGCCGACCACGGTGATCGCAACCTCCAGCGCTGTCGGCAGCAACTGCTCGTGTGGCACCACCTGCGTCACCAGACCGACACGCAGCGCCTGCTCGGCATCGACGAAGTCGCCGGACAGGCTCATCCGCCGCGCCACACCACGCCCCACGGCGGCAGGCAGCCGGGCGGTCAGACCCCACCCGGGGAGCACCCCGACCCGGGCGTGGGTGTCGGCGAACCGCGCCCGCTCGGACGCGATCAGGAAGTCGCACGCGAGGGCCAGCTCGAGGCCGCCGGTGATCGCCGCGCCGTTGACGGCGCCGATCACCGGCTTGGACAGCGGACGCCACGGATGCCCGATCGGGACGCCGTCGTCCGCGACCCGCTCGGCGTTGCCGCCGGTGGCACCGAGTTCCCGCAGATCCAGCCCGGCACAGAACGCGGGATCGGCGCCCGTGAGGATCACGACGTCGACGCCGTCGTCCCCGTCGGCTGCGTCCAGTGCGGCACGCAGGTCGGTGATCAGGCTGGAGGTCAACGCATTTCGGGATTCCGGCCGGTTCAGCGTGACAATCCGCACGCGACCTCGCTGCTCGGTGAGAAGGATCTGCCGGCCGGACGCGTCGGGGTCGGACATGGGGCTCCTCGAGGGTTGCGGATGTGACCGTCAGCCACGTTACAAGAGTTGTTAACCTCGACTGACGTCACCACGCAGGGAGGCTTCGTGACCGAGTCCGATCCACCGCTCCAGGTCGAGCGCCCGAGCGACGGCGTCGTCGTTCTCCGCCTCAACCGGCCCGCGCAGCTCAACGCCATGACCGTCGATCTCGTCGACGCCCTCCACACCGAACTGGACGCCCTCGCCTCCGACACCAGGTGCCGGGTCGTGGTGCTCACCGGCGCCGGACGGGGATTCTGCGCCGGACTCGATCTCGGCGGGTTCGGTGTCGTCCCGGGGACCGAGGATCTCGGCGCAGTGCAGACGACCCTGGCCGTGCAGACCCGGATCGCGTCGCTGGTCCAGAAGATCCGGCGGCTACCGCAGGTGTTCGTCGCGGCCGTCAACGGCGCCGCGGCCGGCGGCGGACTCGCCCTGGTCCTCGCCTGCGACGTCCGGATCGCCGCGGCACCCGCAGTGTTCGCGGTGTCCTTCATCCGCGTCGGATTCTCCGGCTGCGACATCGGCACGTCCTGGTTGCTGCCCCGGATCGTCGGCGCGGGACGCGCCCACGAACTCATGCTCACCGGCCGCCGGTTCGACGCCGACGAGGCACTGCGGATCGGGATGCTCGCCGACGTCGTCGCCCCAGAGGAACTGTCCGCCCGCGTCGACGCCGCGGTGGCGGACCTGCTCGCCGCACCCCCGATGTCGCTGGCGCTGACCAAGCGCGGGATGTGGCTCGCCCTGGAGACGACGTCCCTCGACACCGCGATCGAAATGGAGAACCGCCAGCAGGTGCTGACGGCGTCGACCGCAGACCAGGTCGAGGCGATGGCGGCCTTCGTCGAGAAACGGCCGCCGGCCTATCGCAATCGCTGACCCTCACCGTCCGTCCTGGTACCTCGGCACGATCCCGCAGCGCACGACGGCGCCCGGGATCGTGCCGTCGGCGGTCAGATCGCCGGGTCGACGGTGCCCAGCGTCAACGACGGCGCGCCTGCGAGCAGCGGTCCGAGGTCGGTGATGGCACCCTCGCCGGCGCGGAACTTGCGGTACGCGGCGTCGTGTTCGGCCGACTCCCAGGTCTCGACGAACCGCAGGACGTTGGGGTCCTTCGCGTCGACAACCGCGTCCACGCGGACACAACCGTCGAACGCGCGGGTCTCCGCCAGCACGCGGGTCATCACCTCTTTTGCCTTGTCCAGGGTTTCCGGCTTGAAGGTCAGCTCCAGGACGGCGATTACGGCCATGTTCACTCCTCCGAGTTGGTGCCGCGAAAACTGTTGTCGCGGTTAACCACCGAGAGTACCGCCCAACGTCCGAACGGTGTGCCGAGCGGCACTGCGACTCGCATCGGCCTGCTCCTTCAGCGGCGCCAACACCGGAATCCGCTCCGCCAGCGTCAACTCCGCCGTCACGACCGTGACGGCCATCCCCATCGACACCCCGAGCACCTGTTGCAGCGGAGGGACGGTGAAGTCGGTGCCCGCGCCCGGCGTTCCCGGCGCGTACGTGTTGCCGCGGCTCGAGACGACCACGACGGGCTTGCCCGCGAACGGCTGGTCGGCGGTGTCGAACGGCACCGTCGTACCGAGGACGTGCAGGTGGTCGATCCACGCCTTGAGCGTCGACGGCAGCGACCAGTTGTACATCGGCGCACCGATCACCACCACGTCCGCGGCCGCCACCTCGGCGATCAGCTCGGCCTGCCGAGCCTCGGCCGCCGGATCCGAGGTCGCGTCGGGGGTCCGCAGTCGCGCCGCGTAGTGCAACTCCGCATCGGGCAGGTGCGGCACCGGGTCGCGGTGCAGGTCCCGTGCGACGACGGTGAACTCGGGGCCGCGGGCCCGCCAGGTGTCGGCGAAGAGTCCCGTCAGGTCACGGGAGACGGAACTGACGAGGTTCGCAGACGAATCGACATGCAGCAGTTGGGGCATCGACCAGGCACCTCCGGTGCTCGTGCGCGTTTCAAGGGTTCGGAGACACACTATCCGCGCACGAGCGGCGGAGGTGCGGACGTGTCTCTCGATTCCCCTCGGATGCACCTGGCAGAACAATCGTCGTCCAGCAAGCCCCTGGAGTCGCTCCGCGGGCTCCGCTCCTGCGCGGATGAGAAGCCGATACCGGGTTGTGTATCGGCGCCGACGACAACGCAGCGGGGCGGCGATTGGGCGCCAGGAGCGCCGACAAGGGAATTGGGAGACACGCCCTCAGTCGTCGATGGCCTGGACGACCGCGTAGATCAGGAACCCGACGGCGGCGAGCACAACCACCGGTTGCCGGAGCATCAGCGCCGGTGCCAGCAGGACGAGTGCGTACGGAACCAGAGTCAGGTTGCGTCGCGGGGACGCGACCGTCGGCGCGGGACCTGAGCGCCCGGTCGCGAGGAAGTCGGGGACACGGACACGCCGTCGCCGCGTGGCCACGTGGATCAGACCGGCGCCGATGGCGACGACCAGCGCCGCGGGCAGGAACCAGAGGGTCGCGTCGGCGGCGGCGAGCGCGACGTAGAGACCGGCCAGCAGAAGGGGGACGAGCAGCCAGAGGAACCGCCGGCGTGACGGCGGCGGCGAGGCGATGCCGGGCAGATCCGCGAACAGCACCGCGAGGTCGTGGTTGGTGCGGGCCGCCGTCACTCGCGCGCAGCGGTCCTCGAACTCCGCGAGGGTCAACCGGCCCTCGCCGAGGTGTCGGGTCAGGAGCTCGACCGCCTGCTCGCGCTCGAACGTCCCGATGCGGATGTCGGGGAGTTCGGCCATGTCACCAGGGTAGGCGGCTTCGCCGCCCGTGAGTCCTTTCGGCCCGTATCCGGGCCGAAAGGACTCACGGGGGGGTGCGGGGTGTTACTTCAGTTCGGCGAGGACGGTGCCCTGGGTGATCGCGGCACCGGGCTCGACGGCCAGACCGGTGACGACACCGGCCTTGTGCGCGGTGACCGGGTTCTCCATCTTCATCGCCTCGAGCACCACGATCAGGTCACCCTCGGCGACCTCCTGGCCCTCGGTGACGGCGACCTTGACGACGGTGCCCTGCATCGGCGCGGTCACCGCGTCACCGGACGCCGCGGCGCCACCGGCACCGCCCCGCTTGCGGGCCTTGGGCTTGCGCTTGATCGCCCCGACCGCGGGCGCGCCCGTGCCGACGGAGAACTGACCGGGCAGCGACACCTCCACCCGACGACCCCCGACCTCGACGACGACGGTCTGCCGCGGCAGCGTCTCGTCCTCGTCGGCGACCGCACCGGCACCCGCGTACGGCTCGATGACGTTGTCCCACTCGGTTTCGATCCACTTGGTGTACAC
>NZ_JBIAOU010000011.1:0-180433 GCF_042879035.1 Rhodococcus sp. NPDC003318
TGGTACAACACCGAACGGATCTCCACCAAGCTCGACGGCTTGAGCCCGGTCACATACCGGGCCCAAGCCCTCGCCGCCTAGGCTTCCGATTACCCGGTCCAACTTCCGGGGACCAGTTCACACGAAGGGCACCTTCAGCCAGGGGTGTGGGATGACGCGCCGTGGGGGAGGCCCGCGCGGCGGGGCGGTACGGTATGCGATACCCACCCTCGAGAGCACAACCAGGAGCGATGCCCGCGTGAATGTCGAACCCCGGATCCAGGCCAAGCTGCTCGACCTCGCCGCGGTCGACACCGAGCTGACCAGGATCGCGCACCGCAGGCGCACCCTTCCCGAACAGGAAGAGGTGCAGCGCCTCGAAGCCGACCGGGTGGGACTCAAGGACGCCGCCGTCGCCGTCCAGATCGTCCTCGACGACCTCGACCGCGACATCAGCAAGCTCGAGGGCGAGGTCGACGCCGTCCGCAAGCGTGAGGAACGCGACCGCGCTCTGCTCGAGTCCGGCACCGTCGGCGCCAAGCAGCTCACCGAGCTCGAACACGAACTCGGCAGCCTCACCCGCCGCCAGGGCGTTCTCGAGGAGGAGCTCCTCGAGGTGATGGAACGACGCGAGGCCACGCAGGGCGACTACGAACGCGCCGGCGGTCAGGTCGATCGGATCGACGACACGCTCGTGGACGCGACCCGTCGGCGCGACGACGCGCTCGCCGACCTCGACGCCGCGCAGCAGCGTTGCGAATCCGACCGCGCCGGGCTCGTCGCCGAGTTCCCGGACGACCTGCTCGCCGTGTACGACCGGCAGCGTGCGGGCGGCGGTGTCGGCGCGGCACTGCTGCAGGCGCGGCGCTGCGGCGCGTGCCGCATCGAGATCGACCGCGGCGAGATCGCCCGGATCGCCGCGACCGCACCCGATGTCGTGGTGCGGTGCCCGGAGTGCAGCGCGATCATGGTGCGCACCAAGGAATCCGGTCTGTGACCGCACAGGCGACGCAGGGGGGCTCCGTGCGCGAATCGGACACCTGTCCCGCACGCGTGGTGGTCGAGGCTGACGGTGGTTCGCGGGGCAACCCCGGCCCGGCGGGTTACGGCGCCGTCGTCTTCGACGCGGACCACGACCGGGTCCTCGCCGAACGCAACGCCGACATCGGCATCGCGACGAACAACGTCGCCGAATACCAGGGGCTCATCGCGGGACTGACCGCGGCCGCCCAGCTCGGCGCCCACGCCGTCGACGTCCGAATGGACTCGAAACTCGTCGTCGAGCAGATGTCGGGTCGCTGGAAGGTCAAGCACCCGGACATGATTCCGCTCGCGGCCCGCGCGCGGGAGCTGGCCGCCGACTTCGACGTCGTCACCTACACGTGGATCCCGCGGGCAGAGAACGCCCACGCCGACCGGCTCGCCAACCTGGCCATGGACGGCACCGTGGTCGAGACCGCGGGCACCGTCGTCGGGGTTCCCTCCGGTGGTGTCGCCGCTGCGCCCACAGCGGCCCCGACCGACATCCCGGAGGTGGCACCGGCGGCGACGTCGGCCGCCGCACCGGCCGCGCCCGGCTGGACCGGCGCCGTCGGTGTCCCGACGCGACTGTTGCTGCTGCGGCACGGCCAGACACCGCTGTCGGTGGAACGCCGCTACTCCGGCCGCGGGAATCCGGACCTGACCGAGGTCGGACGCGCACAGGCCGCGGCCGCCGCGGCGCGGCTCGGCGCCCGCGGGGGGATCGCGGCCGTGGTGTCCTCACCACTCGGGCGCACCCGGCAGACCGCGCAGGCGGCGGCCGACGCGCTCGGCCTCGAGGTCCGCGTGCACGACGGCCTCACCGAAACCGATTTCGGCGAGTGGGAGGGGCTGACCTTCCGGGAGGCCGCGCAGCGCGACCCCGACCTGCATCGGTCGTGGCTCCGCGACACGTCGGTGCGTCCGCCCGGCGGGGAGAGCTTCGACGAGGTCCGCGTCCGCATCGAGGCCGTCCAGGCGGATCTGATCCGCGACCACCCGGGGCAGAACGTCCTGGTCGTCTCCCACGTCACGCCGATCAAGACGCTGCTGCAGCTGGCGCTCGACGTCGGGCCCACGCTGCTGTACCGCCTGCACTTGGATCTCGCATCGCTGTCGATCGCCGAGTTCTACCCCGACGGCGGTGCCTCGGTCCGCCTGGTCAACGACACCTCCCACCTGTAGAGCTGTGCGCTGGTTCGGTCGCTTCGGGTACCGAACTCGCGCGCTACAGCAGCTTGCGGAGCGTCCGCAGGTTCCGGTTCGTCGTCGTGGACTTGTATCTCGCCTTGCCGGACAGCTTTCCGAAGGGGCTCTGCAGCGTCCGGCCGCGTTCGACGTGCCAGTAGAGCACCCCGTCGCCGAGTTGCAGTGTCTCGTCGCCGCGTTCGAGATCGGCTGCGGCGGTCAGCATCTCGGTCAGCATCGCCGGATCCGACGACAGCAGCACGTATGGATGCCAGCCCTCGCGCTCGGCGTCGAACGGGAAGTCGTCGACGATGCGGGCGAGCGTCGGCTGGTCGAGGAGCACGATCCACGCCTCGTACCCGAACCGCTCACGCAGGGCGGCCTCGATGTCGGCCTTGATCCCGGCGGAGTCGGTGCGGTCGGAGTCGAACAGGACGTTGCCCGACGCCAGCACGGTTTTCACGTTCGTGAAGCCGGCGTCGCCGACGGTCTCCTTCAGGTCGGCCATCTTGATGGTGATCCCGCCGACGTTCACTCCCCGCAACAGAGCCACATACCGTGTCATGCCCCGACTCTATTGCCGGGTACTCTGTACGGGCGGACGAGTTGGTCGGGCGGCCGCGGCGGCGGGAACCGTACGCATCCAGCGTGCAGGCCCGGTGCCGAGGAAAGTCCGGACTCCACAGAGCAGGGCGGTTGCTAACGGCAACCCGGGGTGACCCGCGGGACAGTGCCACAGAAAACAGACCGCCGGCACACGCTCTTTCGAGGGCATGGCGTCGGTGAGGGTGAAACGGTGCGGTAAGAGCGCACCAGCACCCCGGGTGACCGGGGTGGCTAGGTAAACCCCGCCCGGAGCAAGGTCGAAGGCCGCACCTTCTCGAAGGTGCGGCTGCGCAGGTGTTCGAGGGCTGCTCGCCCGAGCCTGCGGGTGGACCGCTCGAGGTACCCGGCGACGGTGTGCCCAGATGGATGGTCGCCGCCCGGCGCATGCGCCGGGAACAGGATCCGGCTTACAGGCCAACTCGTCCGCCCGATCCTCCTGACGGGGGTGCGGAAACGGCGACACGAAAATGCCCCCGTCCAGCGGAACGAGGGCATCGTCGACTCGGGTCGCCTAGACGGGGTTGATGACCAGAAGGGTCGCCCAGTGCTTCGCGTCCTTATCGCCGAGGTGCGGCAGCAGTGCGTCGTAGAGCAGGTAGGACATGGGCTCCATGCGGGGTGGTTCTCCGTTCACGGTCGTGGCGGTACAGCTGATCCAGGGCAGATCAAAAGGCCACGTGTCGCCGAGGCGGAATCGACAGCCGTGGCCCGCTGCGGCGTAAGAATGTCACGGTTGTGAGCTCTGCTCAAGTGAAGTCCCCGAAAAACTTTCACGTCTCGTGGAAATTCACATGTTCGACATTCGGCGGTTCCCGGCGACCGGGGCGCACACTGGAGCAATGAGCGAGGACGAACAGTGGTACTACTGCGTGGCCGACGGGTCGGTCCGGCAGGGCAAGGACGCCAGGGGACTCGACCGGATGGGGCCGTACCCGGACCGTGAGACGGCGAAGCGGGCACTCGAGATCGCGGCCGAACGGAACCGGGCCGCGGACAAGGCCGATCGGGACTGGGACGACTGAACCGCCGCCGCGGCCATCGATCGCGCTCGTCGGGGGTGGTCGCGCCGCGGTCGGTCGGTCCCCGCGCGTGCCCCGCCGCGGACACTAGGCTCGGCCCGTGACCACCCGGATCTTCGCCCGCGGCATCGACTTCGACGCAGTCCGCCGGGAGTTCGCGCTGCCGGGCACCTTTCCGCCCGCGGCGTGGTCCGAGGCGCTGGCCGCCCGGGACCGGTTCGCCGCGGAGCGCGCCGACCGCACCGACATCGCCCTGGT
Organism: Rhodococcus sp. NPDC003318; assembly: GCF_042879035.1. NCBI lineage: Bacteria > Bacillati > Actinomycetota > Actinomycetes > Mycobacteriales > Nocardiaceae > Rhodococcus > Rhodococcus sp. NPDC003318. The sequence goes on from NZ_JBIAOU010000011.1 coordinate 4,071, forward strand.
GACGATCGATCCGCCGACGTCGATGGACCTCGACCAGGCCGTGCACCTCGAGCGGACCGCGACCGGCTTCGTGTTGCACTACGCGATCGCGGACGTCGCCGCGGTCGTCGAACCCGGCGGTGCTCTCGACATCGAGACGCGGCGCCGCGGACAGACGTTCTACCTTCCGGACGGGTCGTCGCCGCTGCACCCACGGGTGCTCTCGGAGGACGCGGCGAGCCTTCTGCCCGGCCGCGTCCGGCCGGCGGCGCTGTGGCGGATCGAGGTCGACGAGCGCGCCGAACCGGTGTCCTTCGGCGTCACCCGCGCCCTGGTGCGGTCGGTGGCGCGGTTCGACTACGCAGGTGTGCAGGCCGACTCGGATTCGGGTTCGCTGCATCCGTCGATCGCGGCACTGCCCGAGTTCGGGAAACTCCGCATGGCGTCCGCGCTGGACCGCGGAGCGATCGAGTTGAAGCTGCCCGAGCAGGAGGTGGTCGCCGACGGCAGTGGGTGGCGACTGGACGTGGCTCCGCGCACCGACGTCGACGACTGGAATGCGGAGGTGTCGCTGCTGACCGGGATGTGTGCGGCGCGGTTGATGCAACGCGCCGGAATCGGGTTGCTGCGTACGCTGCCGCCGGCGCCGGCGGATGAGGTTCACGCCCTGCGCCGCACCGCCCGCGCGCTCGGTCTGGCGTGGCCGGATCGGCTCCCGGTCGGTGCGATGCTCGCCGCGCTCGAACCGAACACCCCCGACACCCTGGTGATGATGAGCGAGGCGACCGCGCTGCTGCGTGGCGCCGGCTACGCGGCGTTCGACGGGACCGTCCCGGAACTCGTCGCGCACTCGGGGATCGGGGCGCCCTACGCGCACGTCACCGCGCCGCTGCGCCGCCTGTCGGACCGGTTCGGCACCGAGATCTGTCTCGCGGTCAGCGCGGGAACCGAAGTGCCACAGTGGGTCCGGGACGCGCTGACCACCCTCCCCGACATCATGCGCGGCTCGGACTCGCTCGCAGGCAAGGTGGACCGGGCGTGCCTGGACGTCGCGGAGGCCAGTGTGCTCGCCGGTCGTGAGGGGGAGCGGTTCGACGCCGTCGTGTTGCGCGGCGCCAACGGCAAGCGCGACGCGGAGGTGTTCGTCACGGACCCCGTCGTGATCGCCAAGTGCGCGGGAAGCCCACCCGAGGGGGAGCGGCTGTCGGTTCGGCTGACCGCCGCGGACGTCGACGCCCGGACCGTGCGGTTCGCCTACGACGGGTGACGGGCGGTCACACGCTGCGCTTGCGCACCACGGCCAGCACCGTGCACGCCGCCGTCACGGCGCGGTGCTGCCGCGCCTGCTCGGCCGCCGCGATCACGCCGTAGGTGAACGTGTCCTCGCCCGCGGCCCGGGCCCGATCGGCGGTGTCGAGGATCCGGGCGCGGGCGACCACCGCATCCTGGAAGTCGCCGAGGACGGTCTGCAGGTCCTCGGCGCCGCGCGCGACCTTCTTCGCGGACTTTCGCGAGTCGGTGACGGCCTCGGCCGCGTACCGCAGGGCCTTGGCGCGTTTGCGGGTCGCGTGCAGCGCGTCGGCCGGGCCGGGATCGGCGCCGCCCAGCCCGGCCGACGCACCCGCCTTCAGCACCTTCCTGCGGGACTTGCGGAGCTCCTTGCCCACCGCGCCCGCGCCGACACTCTCGGCTTCGCCGTACAGGATGTCGAGGAGTGTCAGCAGTTCCCGGTAGCGCTCGCCGGCCAGGACCGCGACCGCGTCGGCGTGCGCCTCCCGGTAGCCCTCGCGGTGCGCGGTGACGAGCCGGTACCGCACCGTGCCCCGGACCAGATCCGGGGCCTGGGCGTCGAGAAGCTCCTCGAACCGGGCGGCGAGGACCTCTTCGTCCCGCGCTGCGCCGAGAACGCTGCCGAGCCACTTCAACTCGTCCCGCACCGGCTGCGCCTCGTCCCGCGGGAACAGCGACCGGTAGGTGCCGAGGACACTGCGCAGGCGACGGGCGGAGACCCGCATCTGGTGGACGGCATCGGGTTCGTCGGCGCGCACCGCGTCCGCCAGGTCGGCCAGCCTGCTCCGGTGGGTGTCGACGGTGCGGAGTACTGCTCGGGTGTCCGACTTGCGCTGCGCCTTGCTCATGCATCAGGTCTACAGGACGCACGTGAACGGCGCAGTGCGCTCGTCACCGGTCCCGGAATCCGTCCGTCGCCTCGATCAGGTGGTGGGTGATGCCCGGTTCGGCCGCGGCGTGCCCCGCGTCGTCGACCAGGTGCAGGCGCGCCGCCGGCCACGCGCGGTGCAGCGCCCACGCCGTCGTCGGGGGACACACGACGTCGTAGCGGCCCTGCACGATCACCGCCGGGATGTGCGCGATCGCGCCGATCCCGTCGAGCAGCTGGTTCTCCGCGAGGAAGCCGTCGTGCACGAAGTAGTGGTTCTCGATCCGGGCGAAGGCCAGTGCGAACCGTTCCTCCGAATTGCGTTGCACGTGGTCGACTTTCGGGATCAACTCGCTGGTGGCCGCCTCCCACGCGGACCACGCCACCGCCGCGGCCGTCGCGACCCGCGGATCCGGATCGTGCAGCAGGCGGTGGTACGCGGCGACCAGGTCCCCGCCGCGCTCCGCCTCGGGGACCGGGGCCAGGAACTCCTCCCATCGGTCCGGGTAGATCGTGCTCGCGCCGCCGTTGTAGTACCAGTCGATCTCGCTGCGGCGGACCAGGAAGATGCCGCGCAGCACCAGCTCGGTGACGCGGTCCGGGTGCGCTTGCGCGTACGCCAGCGCCAGCGTCGACCCCCACGACCCGCCGAACACTTGCCACCGCTCGATTCCCAGATGCCCTCGGAGCACCTCGATGTCGGCGATCAGGTGAGCGGTGGTGTTCACCGACAGGTCGGCGCCGTCCGCGACGTGCGGGGTCGATCCGCCGCAGCCGCGTTGGTCGAACAGCACGATGCGGTAGGCCTGCGGGTCGAAGAACCTGCGGTGGTCGGGCGTGGCGCCGCCGCCGGGGCCGCCGTGCAGGAACACCACCGGCTTGCCGTCGGGATTTCCGCTCTGCTCCCAGCGGATTCGCTGGCCGTCACCGACGTCGAGCATCCCGGTCCGGTGCGGCCCGATCGGCGGGTACGGCTTCCGGCGCACCGTCAGAACCCGATCAGGCCCGACGCGAGGTCCGGGATCTCGAGCGCGTACAGCGCACCGTCCCGGACGTCGGGGCACTGGGCGGAGGTGATCACGTCGATCCTCGCCTTGTGTGCGACCAGATCGAGCATGTTGACGCCGTTGCGGGCCGCCCACGTGCCGACGACGGTGTTCAGTCCGCCCTTGCCGATCGTCGGGGTGTAGGTGCGCCAGTTCTGCAGCTGCGCCGCCATGTCGGAGCAGAGCTGCTCCGCCTGGGTGGTGGTGACCCCGCCGGAGTCACCCGGGATCACGGCCCCCGACTGTGCCGCCCCCGGCGCGGCGGTGCCCGGCGCGGGCACGGCGGTGGTGCCCCCGGTCGCGGTCGGAGCCGGAGCCCCGTCGCTCGCGCAGCCCACGGCCAGGGCCAGCACGGCGGCCGACCCGGCGACGGCGAAAGCGGAACGGCGCAAGGACATGTGGCGACCCCAGACTGTCGGGCGGCGACGCGGGCCGCGCCGCCGGGCGGGTGGGCGACCGCGACCGGTGATCCGGCCGCGGACTCACCCGAGTGTGCCACTGATCCGCCGGGGCACCGTCACATCGTGTGCGTGGGAGGCGCCCGATGTGACATTCCACCCATCGGGAGGCGGCGCGTCAGAAGCTGTGTTCCTCCGCGGGGAACGTGCCCGCCCGGACCTCGGCGGCATAGGCGGTGGCCGCACCCCGCAACTCGTCGCCCACGGCGGCGAACCGCTTGACGAACTTGGCGGTCCTGCCGCTGGTGAAGCCTGCCATGTCCTGCCAGACCAACACCTGGGCGTCACATTCCACACCCGCGCCGATGCCGACGGTCGGGATGGTCAGCTTGCGAGTGACCTGCCCGGCCAGCTCGGCGGGCACCATCTCCATGACCACGGAGAACGCCCCTGCCTCCTGGACGGCGATCGCGTCGGCCACGAGTTGCTCGGCGCCGTCCCCACGCCCCTGGACGCGGAAGCCGCCGAGGCTGTTGACCGACTGCGGGGTGAATCCGATGTGCGCCTGGACCGGGATGCCGGCGGCGGTCAGGGCCGCGATCTGCGGGGCGACGCGTTCGCCGCCCTCCAGCTTCACCGCGTGCGCCTGGCCCTCCTTCATGAAGCGGAAGGCGGTCTCGAGTGCCTGCTGCGGCGACGCCTCGTAGCTGCCGAACGGCAGGTCGGCGATCACCAGGGCGTGCGGGGCGCCGCGGACCACGCCGCGGACCAGGGGAAGCATCTCGTCCACGGTGACCGGGACCGTGGTGTCGTAGCCGTACACGACGTTCGCGGCGGAATCGCCCACGAGCAGTACCGGGATGCCGGCCTCGTCGAAGATCCGGGCGGTGGAGTAGTCGTAGGCGGTCAGCTCCGCCCAGCGCTGTCCCTCGGCCTTCATGGCCTGCAGGTGGTGGGTGCGGATCTTGGTGCGCCGGACCGGCTGGGTCGGTGCACCGCCGTACACGGGAGCGTTCTCAGACGCAGGGTTCTCAGACGCAGGGTTCTCGGACATCAGTGCCCCTTTCGTGCCTCGAGGCCCAGTGCGGGTCCCCGGGTTGTGGGTGATGACACCGCCAGTCTGCCACCGTCGCGCCCGGTCGCGACGGTGCAGTTCGTCACACCCCGGACGTCGGATCGGGCAGGATCGGCCCCGGGCCACGGGGCTGTACTGCCCGATCGATCATCGGCGGGTCGCCAACGCGGCCAGGATCTGATCGCGCACCCCGTCGGGATCGCACCGGAGTTGGTGCCAGGTGAACCGCAGGACGTGCCAGCCGCGTTGACGAGCACGTTCTGCCGCTTCGCGTCGCGGTTGAACCGGTCGACGTCGCGGTGCCAGGCCCAGCCGTCCACCTCGATCGCGATCCGGGCGTCGGTGAACGCCACGTCGATCTCGTATCCGCAGCTGGTCACGTGCGGTCGCCAACCCGTCAGCCCCCACGACCGCAGGAGCTGCAACAGCATCCTCTCGGCCTCGCTGTGCCCACCGGCTCCGGCGGAGTGCAGGAGCTGCGCTGCCGCCCGCGCGCCCGTACGACCCCTGTTCCGTTCGTGCACCGCTACGAGGACGGGGAGTGTCGTGTGCCGCTGCAACGCGCGGTCCGTCAACGCAGCGCCGTCGCGGAGTTCGACGGCTGATTCGAGCACCGTCAGGGGAAGTTCGGTGACACGCAGACCGCGCACGGTGCCGACGTCCGCCCAGTGCAGGTCTCGGCGACGGACGAGTGATCCCGGTGGCGCCGAACACGACACCGTCCTGCTTCGCCATCGTCGTGTGTACGGAGACGGGGATCATGCCGGATTGGACGTGGTCGACCGCACGGCCGGTTCCGATCGTCGGTTCGGCAGGATCGGCCCCGAGATCCGGGGCAGATCCTGCCCGACCTGGGCGTTCGGCGGCCCGTGGCACCATCGTCCACATGCGTAGGAGGACTCCCGCGGCGGTCGTCGCGGGCATCGTGGTGTCGGTGGTCGTGGCCGGTTGCTCGGGTGGCGACACCGCGGATCCGGTGGCCGAGCCGGTGCCGACCCCCGCGGCCGGGCCGGTGCCGGCGGGGCTGGAGTCGTTCTACTCCCAGTCGGTGCAGTGGGGATCGTGCGCCGACTTCGCGACCGACGGTCCGCTCCCGGGCCGACTCGAGTGCGCGTACGTGACGGTGCCGGTCGACTACGACGACCCGACCGGGGCGACGGCGCAGATCGCCATCTCGCGCCGCGCGGCGTCCGGCGACCGGATCGGGTCGCTGCTGGTCAATCCGGGTGGTCCGGGGGCGTCGGGGCTGTCGCTGGCGACGACCGCCGACGGCACCGACCTCGCCGACCGTTTCGACGTGATCGGGTTCGATCCGCGCGGGGTCGGCGCGTCCACCCCCCAGATCCGGTGCCTGACCGACGCCGAGTTCGACGCGGACCGCGCCGACCCGAAGGTGGACATGAGCCCCGCCGGGATCGCCCACGCCGAGGACGTCAACGCCGACTACGCCGCCACGTGTGCGGACCGGATGGGGTCGGACTTCCTGGCCCACGTCGGCACCCGGGAGGTCGTCCGGGACATGGACGTGATCCGCGCTGTGCTCGGCGACCCGCAACTGACCTATCTCGGCTTCTCGTACGGCACCCGGCTCGGGACGACCTACGCCGAGACCTTCCCCGGGAACGTGCGGGCGATGGTGCTCGACGGTGCCATCGATCCCGAACAGGATCCGGTCGAGGAGACGGTGCTGCAGGCGGCCGGGTTCCAGCAGGCCTTCGACGACTTCGCCGCGGACTGCGCGACGACCGCGTCGTGCCCGTTGGGCGCGGATCCGGGTCAGGCGGTGGCCCGGTTCCGGGCGCTGGTCGATCCGCTGATCGACCGGCCCGCCGCGACGACGGATCCCCGCGGCCTCGGCTACCAGGACGCGATCACCGGCGTCCAGCAGGCGCTGTACTCACCGCAACTGTGGGGCGCACTGCGCAGCGGGCTGAACGCGCTCGCGCAGGGGCGCGGCGACGCGCTGCTGATGCTCGCCGACCAGTACCAGGGCCGGGACGACGACGGGGCGTACAGCAACATCAACGACGCGTTCAACGCGATCCGGTGTGTGGACGATCCTCCGGTGACCGACCGTGCGGTCGCGGCGGCCGGGGACGAGGCGTACCGCCGGGCGGCGCCGTTCCTCGACGACGGTCTCGGCACGGGCGCCGCTCCGCTCGACGCGTGTGCCTTCTGGCCGGTGGCGCCGACCGCCGAGCCGCACACGGTGGACGCGTCCGGGCTGCCGCGGATGGTGGTGGTCTCGACGACGCAGGATCCGGCGACGCCGTACCAGGCCGGTGTCGACCTGGCGAAGCAGCTGGGCGCGGCGCTGATCACCTACCGCGGAACGCAGCACACCGTGGCCCTGAACGGGGTCTCGTGCGTCGACGACGCGGTCGTGGCCTACCTGACCGATCTGACCGATCCGGGTGCTGACCTCACGTGTTCGTAACCAATCCGGGCATGTAACACAGATTTAACGCACTGTGCCTACTCTCGCGTGCATGGATCGCCAAAAGGAATTCGTGCTCCGCACACTCGAGGAGCGCGACATTCGGTTCGTCCGGCTGTGGTTCACCGATGTCCTCGGCTACCTCAAGTCGGTGGCGATCGCCCCGGCCGAACTCGAGGGTGCCTTCGCCGAGGGCATCGGCTTCGACGGCTCGGCCATCGAGGGCTTCTCCCGGGTGTCGGAGGCCGACACGGTCGCCATGCCCGACCCGTCGACCTTTCAGATCCTGCCGTGGGAGCACAAGGACGGCCGGCAGCACTCGGCGCGCATGTTCTGCGACATCGCGATGCCGGACGGCACACCGTCCTGGGCGGATCCGCGTCACGTGCTGCGGCGTCAGCTGAGCAAGGCCGGCGACCTCGGGTTCAGCTGCTACGTGCACCCCGAGATCGAGTTCTTCCTGCTGGAGAACGGCCCGATGGACGGGACGCCGCCGATCCCCGCGGACTCCGGCGGCTACTTCGACCAGGCCGTGCACGATTCGGCGCCGAACTTCCGCAGGCACGCCATCGACGCGCTCGAGCAGATGGGCATCTCCGTCGAGTTCAGCCACCACGAGACCGCGCCCGGACAGCAGGAGATCGACCTGCGGTACGCGGACGCGCTGTCCATGGCGGACAACGTCATGACGTTCCGGTACGTGGTCAAGGAGGTGGCGCGGAACGAGGGTGTGCGGGCCAGCTTCATGCCGAAGCCGTTCGCCGAGCACGCCGGTTCCGCGATGCACACCCACATGAGCCTGTTCGAGGGCGAGAACAACGCCTTCCACAATCCCGACGATCCGATGCAGCTGTCGGAGACCGGCAAGGCGTTCATCGCGGGCATCCTCGAGCACGCGAACGAGATCAGTGCGGTGACCAACCAGTGGGTGAACTCCTACAAGCGGCTGGTGCACGGCGGTGAGGCCCCGACGGCGGCGTCGTGGGGGCCGTCGAACCGGTCCGCGCTGGTGCGGGTGCCGATGTACACCCCGAACAAGGCGTCGTCGCGGCGCGTCGAGATCCGCAGCCCCGACTCCGCCTGCAACCCCTACCTGGCGTTCGCGGTCCTGCTCTCCGCCGGGTTGCGGGGCATCGAGAAGGGCTACGCCCTGCCGCCCGAGGCCGAGGACGACGTGTGGTCGCTGACCGCCGCGGAGCGTCGGGCCATGGGGTACAAGGAGCTGCCGGGCAGCCTCGGCGAGGCGCTCGCGGAGATGGAGCGGTCCGAGCTGGTCGCCGAGACGCTCGGTGAGCACGTCTTCGACTTCTTCCTGCGCAACAAGCGCCGGGAGTGGGAGGAGTACCGCAGCCAGGTGACGCCGTTCGAGCTCAAGAGCTCCCTGGGGCTGTAGCACGACGATGGTCAAGCCACCCACCGCCCGGTCCACGATTCCCGGTGTCGGCCGACTCGGCCTGGTCGAACCGACCGCGCCGGGCGAGCTCGCGACCCTCGGATGGGTCAACGCCGAGAGCATCGAGCTGCTGTGGTCGCTCTCGCGGGCCGCGAACGCGGACCTGGCGTTGCGGACCCTGGTCCGCATCCGGGACGGACTGGGCGAGGACGGCTGGGCCGAACTGGACGCCGGGCTGCGCACCGACACCGGGCTGCGCGGTCGGCTGTTCGGCGTGATCGGGGCGTCGAGCGCGCTCGGTGACCATCTCGCCTCGGATCCGACGATCTGGCCGCTGCTGCGCGGCGACGTCATGCTGCCGACCCGCAAGGAACTCACGGACGAGCTGCTCGCGGCGGTCCGTGCGGTCCCCGACCCGTCGGCGTCGGAGACCAACCTCGTCTACCGCGCCGCCGTCACCGGACCGGATGCCGTGCAGGCGCTGCGCCGCACCTACCGGAACCAGATGCTGCTGCTCGCGGCGGCCGACCTGGCCGCCGTCGTCGAGAACGAGCCCGTGCTGCCGTACCAGACGGTCGGGCGCCAACTGTCGGACATGGCGGACGCCGCGCTGACCGCGGCCCTCGCCGTCGCCGTGGCCACCATCCATCCGGACGGCCCGTGCGAGTCGCGCCTCGCGGTCATCGCGATGGGCAAATGCGGTGCGCGCGAACTGAATTACGTCAGCGACGTCGACGTCGTGTTCGTCGCGGAGCCCGCCGACTCCTGCGCCAGCCGTCTGGCCGGGGAGCTGATGCGCATCGGATCGTCCGCATTCTTCGAGGTGGACGCGGCCCTGCGGCCGGAGGGCAAACGCGGCGAACTGGTCCGCACGCTGGACTCGCACATCGCCTACTACAAGCGGTGGGCGAAGACGTGGGAGTTCCAGGCGCTGCTCAAGGCGCGTCCGGCCACCGGCGACCTCGAACTGGGGCAGCGGTACGTGGACGCGCTCAACCCGATGGTGTGGACCGCGGCCGAGCGGGAGGACTTCGTTCCCGAGGTGCAGGCGATGCGCCGCCGGGTCGAGGAGATGGTGCCGCCGGAGCTGCGGGAACGCGAGATCAAACTCGGCCGCGGCAGCCTGCGGGACGTCGAATTCGCCGTGCAGCTCCTGCAACTCGTGCACGGCCGGGCCGACGAGTCGTTGCGGGTGCAGAGCACCATCGACGCGTTGACCGCGCTCGCGGCGGGAGGGTACGTCGGTCGTGACGACGCCGCCAACCTCACCGCGTCGTACGAGTTCCTCCGGCTGATCGAGCACCGGCTGCAGCTGCAGAAACTCAAGCGGACGCACACGTTGCCGCCCGCCGACGACGAGGAGGGCCTGCGCTGGCTGGCGCGGGCCGCGCACATGCGCCCCGACGGCCGCACCGACTCGCTCGGCGTCCTCAATGCCGAGATCAAGCGCAACGCCCACCGCATCCGGCGGCTGCACGCCAAGCTCTTCTACCGCCCGCTGCTCGAATCCGTTGCGCGGCTGGACAAGGAGGCGCTGCGGCTGAGCCCGGACGCCGCCGTCCGGCAGCTCGCCGCACTCGGGTACGCGGCGCCGGAGAACGCGCTCGGCCACCTCAAAGCCTTGACGTCGGGGGCGTCGCGCAAGGGCCGGATCCAAGCGCTGCTGCTGCCGACCCTGCTCGAATGGCTCAGCGACACACCGGATCCCGATGCCGGCCTGCTGGCCTACCGGCGACTGTCGGACGCGATGATGGACGCCGAGTGGTACCTGCGCATGCTGCGCGACGAGGGTGCCGTCGCGCAGCGGCTGATGATCGTGCTCGGGTCCTCGGCCTACCTGCCCGACCTGCTGATCAAGGCGCCGGACGTGCTGCGGCTGTTCGCCGACGGCCCGACCGGTCCGCGCCTGCTCGACGTCGACCCCGTGGACGTCACGCGGGGGATCCTCGCGTCCTCGGCGCGCTACGACGACCCCACGCGCGCGGTCGGGGCGGCGCGGTCGTTGCGCCGTCACGAGCTGGCGCGCGTCGCATCCGCGGACGTGCTCGGCATGCTCGACGTCCCGCAGGTCTGCCGGGCACTGTCGTCGGTGTGGGCGGCGGTGCTCGGCGCCGCACTCGCCGCAGTGATCCGGGCCAGCGAGGCCGAGATGGGGGAGAGCGCACCGGCGTCGCTGGCGGTGATCGGCATGGGTCGCCTCGGCGGCGGTGAACTCGGTTACGGCTCGGACGCCGACGTGCTGTTCGTGTGCGAACCGAGGCCGGGGGCCGACGAGACCCGAGCGGTCAAGTGGGCCAACATGGTTGCCGACCGGGTGCGCGCGCTGCTCGGCGCTCCGAGTACGGATCCGCCGCTCGAGGTCGACACCGGCCTGCGGCCCGAGGGGCGTAACGGGCCCGTGGTGCGGACGTTGGCGTCGTATCAGGCCTACTACCGTCAGTGGGCGCAGGCGTGGGAGATCCAGGCGCTGCTGCGTGCCCACGCCATCACCGGCGACGAGGACCTCGGGCTTCGCTTCCTGCACATGATCGACGAGTTCCGGTATCCCGAGGGTGGAGTGTCCGAGACCGCGGTCCGCGAGATCCGGCGGATCAAGGCGCGGGTGGACTCCGAACGACTTCCCCGGGGCGCGGATCCCGCCACGCACACCAAGCTCGGCCGCGGCGGACTCGCCGACGTCGAGTGGACCGTCCAGCTGATCCAGCTGCGGCACGCGCACGAAGTGCCTGCGCTGCACAACACGTCGACACTCGAGTCTCTCGACGCGATCGGGACGGCGGAGCTGCTCGCCGAGACCGATGTCGAACTGCTCCGCGACGCCTGGCTCACCGCGACGAAGGCGCGCAACGCGCTGGTGCTGGTGCGCGGTAAGCCGACCGACCAGTTGCCGGGGCCGGGGCGGGTGCTGTCCGCGGTCGCGCAGGTCGCGGGTTGGCCCGGCGGGGACGCGAACGAGTTCCTCGACAACTACATGCGGGTCACTCGGCGGGCAAAAGCTGTGGTGGAGAAGGCATTCGGTGGCTGAGCCTCGCGTTCGTACGGTGTAAGACGAAATCTGCTGCGTAGTACCGGTTTTCACGGAACGGGTATGTCCGGGGGTAATCCTCCCGCTGTCAGTGCGGGCATCGCCCGGGATTCTTCGATGCGTCGCCGACGAGCGCCGTCGGCCGGAGAATCCTGGAGGAATCCGCCAGATGTCGAAGCACCGGAAGCCCCGCAGCAGCCGAACGTCGCGCACGGTTCGTGGCCTCGTCGTCGCCACCGCGATCACCGCGGGTGTGCTGGCACTGCCCGCCGCCCCCGCGTCCGCGGCGCCCGTCACCATCCCCGGGGTCGGCACCGTCGAGGTTCCGTGGCTTCCGCCGGTGCCGCAGGGGTCGGCGCCCCAGAGTCCGGCGCCCGCAGTGCCCGAGAGCGTGGTGCCGAAGGTACCCGCGCCGCTGTACACCCACGGGCAGCGGGCGCTCGACGCCGCGCTGTCCAAGCTGGGCGCACCGTACGTGTGGGGCGCAGCCGGACCGGACTCCTTCGACTGCTCCGGCCTGGTCCAGTGGGCGTACAGGCAGGCCGGTGTCTCGGTCCCGCGCACCACGTACGACCAGGTCAAGGGTGGCAGTCCCGTTGGTCGCGGGGACCTGCAGCCCGGCGACGTGGTGCTGTTCAGCGGCGCCGAACACGTCGGCCTCTACGCGGGCGACGGCATCGTCGTCCACGCGCCGACGAGCGGGCAGCCCGTCAAACGCGCACCGCTGGACTCGATGCCGTTCTTCGCGGCGCGCCGGTACTGAGGTCGCGGGGGTCGTAGACTGCGTTCACGCCGCGAGGAAGGACCGTCCGTGAACGCAGCCGCCCCGAACGACTGGAATGCGAACATCATCGCCGAGTTCCGATCGAACGAGGGGAGGGTCGGTGGGCCCTTCGAGGGCGCCCCGATGGTGTTGCTGCACCATCGGGGCCGCAAGTCGGGCCGCGAACTGGTCTCCCCGATGATGTACCTCGCGGACGAGGGCGACCCGGACCGGATCTACGTGTTCGCGTCCAAGGCGGGCGCACCGACCCATCCCGCCTGGTACCTCAACCTGGTCGCCGCGGACACCGCGCAGGTCGAGCGCGGCACCGAGACCTACCCGGTGTCGGTCGACGAGGTGACGGGCGACGAGCGGGACCGGATCTACACCGAACAGGCCAGCCGCTACCCGGGTTTCGCCGAGTACGCGGCGAAGACCGCAGGGGTGCGGGTGATTCCGGTCGTCGCCCTCACCCGAATTCGGAAGTAGGCGTCAGCCGTTCGCGAACAGGCGGATTCGTTGCTCGCGGCTGCGTTCGAGGTGGGCGCGCATGTGTTCGCGAGCGGCGCGTTCGTCGCGGGCGCGCAGGGCGTCGAGGATCTGGGCGTGCTCGGAGTTGAGCAGGTCGGGCTCGCCGTAGTTCGACGGGGGACCGCTGTCGTAGATGCGCAGCTGTGTGGTCAGCCGGACGAGCAGGGCCGTGATGGTCGTGTTGTGGGCGGCCTGCCAGAGGGCCTCGTGGAACCGGAAGTTGCCGGTGCGGACGTCGGCGTCGTCGGCCGCGTCGCAGCAGAAGCCGTGCAGCCGTTCGAGTCTGGCCATGTCCAGGTCGGTGTGGCGCAGGGCGGCGGCGCCGGCGGCCTCCGATTCCAGCGCGACACGGGCGGCGTAGATCTCGATGACGTCCTCGGGTGTGCCGGAGCGGACGCGGAATCCGCGGGCCGCGCGTTCGAGGAGGCCGTCGTGGGCCAGCCAGTTCAGCGCCTCGCGGATGGGGGTGCGTGAGGCGCCGTAGGTTTCGCTCAGCTGGGTTTCGTGCAGCGGCGCGCCTTGCGGGAACTTGCCGTCGAGGATGTCCGCGCGCAGCCGCAGGTACTGCTTCGACGTCTGGTCGGAGCGGCCGGCGGTCCCGGTGGGCATCAGGGTGCCCAGGTCGTCGTCCTCGCGCATCGTGTCCCCTCTGTCGGTCCGGCGGGTGGTGGTGTGGTCGTCGTCCGATTATGCCAGGGGCGACATTCGAATACTTGCGTATACGCATGTCTTCATTTAGGTTCGGGTTGTTCGAACCCCCTCAGGAAGGCATGTCGGTGCAACCAGTGATCCAGGCGCAGGATCTGGCCGAACAGCTCGGCGTCCCCGATGCGCCGGTCGTGCTCGACGGCACGGTGCTGCTCGCGCCTGCCCGATTCGACGGTGACTACCGGCCCGAGTCGGGCGGGGCGCTGTGGCGTCGGGCGCACGTGCCCGGATCTCGCCACGTCGACCTGCTGACCACGCTGTCGGACACCGCCAAGGCGTTGCACTTCAGCCGGCCGTCACGCGCGGCGCTCGCGCGTGACCTCGCCGCGCTCGGCATCGCCGCCGACACACCGGTCGTGGTCTACGACCAGGGCGGGATGACGTGGGCCGCACGGGTGTGGTGGCTGCTGCGCGGGGTCGGCATCGACGCCCGCGTCCTCGACGGCGGTCTCGCCCGCTGGACCGCGCTCGGCCTGCCCGTCGAATCGGGTGACGCGCCCGCTGCGGTGCCTGCGACCGTGTCCGCCGACGACCTCGTCGACCGCGGACTGTGGGTCGACCGCACCGAGGTCGAGGACGTCAGCACCGGACGCGCGGCCGGCACACTGGTGTGCGCACTCGCGCCCGCCCAGTTCACCGGTGCCGAGCAGACCCGCTACAGCCGCCGCGGTCACATCCCCGGCAGCCGCAACCTGTCCGCGAAGACCCTCCTCGACGACAACGGTTGCGTGCGTGGCGCCGAGGAGCTGCGGTCGCTCGCGGACGCCGCACTCGCCGACACTGAACGCCCCCTGGTGATCTACTGCGGAGGTGGGGTGTCGGCATGCCTGACCGCACTCGGCCTCGTCCTGTCCGGCCACGAGTCGGTGCGGGTGTACGACGGATCGATCGAGGAGTGGTCGGCGGACCCGTCGCTGCCGCTCGTGGTCACGGCGGGCGGTGACGCGTGATGCGATGTCGCCGGCGCGTGTGACCCCGACTTTCCTCCACAACCCCACTGCCCCAGGACTTTCCATGACGATCTCCTCTGCCGACCTTGCCGGATCCCTCGACGCGCTGCGCACCCGGGTGCCGCTCGTGCACTCGCTGACCAACATCGTGTCGGCGAACTTCCTCACCAACGTGCTGCTCGCGGCGGGCGCCAGCAACGCCCACATCGACAATGCCCACGAGGCAGGCGATTTCGCGCGCATCGCCGGCGGCGTGCTGGTCAACCTCGGCACTCCCGACGACGGCACGGCCACGGCGTTCACGGTCGCGGCCGAGGCAGCGCGTGACGCGGGGACCCCGTGGGTCCTCGACCCGGTCGGTGTCGGCGGACTCGGCTGGCGCAGCGGCCTGGCCGTGGACCTGCTGAAGTACCGCCCCACCGCCATCCGCGGCAACGCCTCCGAGATCATCGCGCTCGCCGGGCTCGGCGGCGACACCCGCGGCGTCGACAGCTCCGACGATCCGGCCGCCGCGGTGCCCGCCGCCGTCGCACTGCTCGAGCACAGTGACGCGGTGTCCGCGTCCGGCCCCGTCGACCACCTCGTCGGCCGTGACGCCGACGGCACCGTCGTCGGGCTCCGGATCGGCGGCGGCAGCGCGATGCTGCCCCGCGTCACCTCCACCGGCTGCTCGCTCGGCGGACTCGTCGCCGCGTACCTCGCCGTCGCGCCGACGCCCCTGATCGGGCTCGCCGCCGCCCACGCCCACGTCGCGGTCGCGGCGGAGATCGCGGAGGCGAACTCGTCCGGACCCGGATCGTTCGCGGTCGCGTACCTGGACGCCCTCTACACCGTCGACGCCGCGGCCCTCGCGGACCGGGCGATCGTCGAGACGTTCGACGTCACGGTCGGGGCGTAGAACCGATGAGCATCAAGACCTTCTGGTATCTGACCCAGGCCGACGGCGACTTCCCCTGGAGCCCCGGCGGGCTCTACCCCGTCGACGGACAGCGGCAGATCGAACTCGCGAAGACCATCGACGACGGTGGCTTCGAAGGCGCCCTGGTCGCGACCTGGTCCAACGACCCCTTCCTGTCCGCGACCTGGGCGGCCTCGCACACGTCGCGGATGAAGTTCCTCGTCGCCGTGTACGCCAACATGACCCCCGCGCGGCTGCTCGCCGAGAAGGCCCTGACCTTCGACGCGTTCAGCGGCGGACGGCTGATGATCAACTCCGTCAACGGTCGCGACAACATCCTGACCAAGTACGACATGAACGTCGAACACGACCGGCGGTACGAACTCGGCGAGCAGTACTGGGCCGACTTCCGGCGCTACTACCGCGAGGGCACCGCGTCGAACTTCCCGAACACGCCGCTGCGTGTCGACTCCGCGGAGGGCCACACCGTCCCGCTGTGGGGGACCGGCGACTCGCCCGCGGGCCTCGCGAACTCCGGCAAGCTCCTCGACGCCTACCTGGCCATGCTGCGCGAAACCTCCATCGTCAAGGAGAAGTTCGACGGTGCCCGCGCCGCCGCGGCCGCTGCGGGTCGCGAGTTCACCGACTTCGGCGCGCTGTCCGGTGTCGTCGTGCGCCCGAACCGGGACGAGGCGATGGACCGGTTCCGGTCGCTGTTCGAGAAGGCCGGCATCGACCAGATCACCGACGTCCTCGACAACGCGGTACGCCGCCGGACCGCAGGCAAGCAGGACCTGACGACCTTCACCGCGCGGGACGCGCAGCGTCAGGGCTGGGTGGACACCATCGTCGCGGGCAAGATCCCCGAGCCCGCGGACCTGTACCTCGGCGACGGCCTGTACGCCGGCATCACCGCGTGGTCGCCGCTCGACATCTTCGCGACCGGCTCGTCCGCGGTGTACTACGTCGGCGACCCCGACGAGATCGCCGGCCACGTCCACGAGTTGCAGGACCGGACCGGCCTGACCTCGCTGATCCTGGCCGGCTGGCCCCTGATCGACGAGGCGAAACAGGTCGCCGAGCATCTGATCCCGCGCTTGTAGGTGCGCTTCGCGCAGTGGTGCACTTTCGGAGGGCCGGGGGTCCACAAGTGCACCACTGCGGCGACGCCGCATCAGAGGGCGGTCGCGACCCGCCAGGCGGAGTGCATCGCGCCCTCGATGTAGTCGACGCTGCCCGCGTCGCCGACGACCCGGACGTCGACGCCCTGCCGGGCGAGGTCGTCGGCCAGCGGCGCTGCCGCGGATACACCCGACGCCACGACGACCATGCTCGCCGGGACCGAGAGGGACCCGCCGTCGACGGCGAACTCGACCGTCGTGCGGGTGATGCGCTGCACGGTCGCGTTGCGGTGGACCGTGACACCCACCTCCCGGGCGTGCTTGACGGCGGTCCAGCGGCGCGGCATCGCCATCGGCACGCCGAGCTGACCGCCCTCGGCGAGCAGCGTCACCCGGCTGCCCCGCTCCGCCAGGAACTCCGCCAGCTCGAGACCGACGAGCGAGCCACCGACGACGACGACGTTCCGGCTCATCGGCGCGAACCTGAGGAACCGGCGGCTCAGGTCGCGGATCCTCGCCGGGCTCCTGGTGATTCCGAGCAGTCTTCCGAGCCGGCCCGCGACCCGGAGGACGAGCGACTGATCCGAGACGTCGCCCGTGCCGGTCATCAGGGCGCGCAGCGAGTCGCCGGTGTGCACGTGCGGCAGGTCACCGCCGGGCACGCTCGGGCGTTCCCTCGTGGCGCCGGTCGCGACGACGACGGCGTCCGGTGCCAGGGCCCGGATCGAGTCGGCCGTCGCCTCGGTCCCGAGCCGGACCTCGACGCCCAGCCGCTCGATCTCGGCGGTGAGCCAGTTCAGGAGCCGCTCGTTGTCGGGGGTGGTCAGGGTGGAGAACCACAGCGTGCCCCCGAGGCGATCGGTCTTGTCCAGCACGGTCACCCGGTGGCCGCGCTCGGTGGCCACCCGGGCGGTCTCGAGTCCGCCGGGACCCGCTCCCACGACGACGACGTGCTTGCGGGTCGCGGCGCGGGGGAAGGGGAGCAACGACTCGTTGCCGAGTGCGGGATTGACCGCGCACAGCGGCGTGGCGTCCCAGAAGTTCTCCTGCACACAGACATAGCAGTTGATGCACGGCCGGACCCGCTCGGCGCGACCGGACTTCAGCTTGTTCACGAGCTCGGGGTCGGCCAGCAGCTGACGGCCCATCGCGACGAAATCGGTCCGGCCGTCGGCGATCATCTGCTCGCCGACCTCGGGAAGGATGCGGCCGACGGTGATGACCGGAACCGACACGGCACGCTTGATGACCGCGGCGTTGTCGGCGTAGTAGCCGACCGTGTCGGGCAGCGGGCCGTCGGTGAAGTTCGCGAACGCATTGAGGGCGGTGCCCGTGACGTGAATGGCGTCCGCGCCGGCCTGTTCGAAGAGCACTGCCGCGGCGGCCGCTTCGTCGGCGGTGAGTCCGTCGGACTCGCCGTACTCCTGGCCGGCGAGGCGCACGATGACGGCGAGGCGGTCGCCGACCTCGTCCTTGACCGCGCGAATGACCTCGCACGTCAGGCGCGCCCGGTTCTCCAGTGACCCGCCGTAGTCGTCGGTGCGCTGGTTGGAGTAGCGGCTCAGGAAACCGCCGAGGACGTAGTTGTGGGCGCAGTGGATCTCGACGGCGTCGCCACCGGCCGCCTGCACGCGTCCCGCGGCCTCGGCGAACATCCGCACCAGCCAGTCGAGGTCCTCCCGGGTTGCCTCGTGGTAGGTGGCCCGCTTGCCCTCCTGGATGGCGGCCATCTTCCCCAGTTCCTCGGGGGTGCAGTCGGCCATCGCGCTCATGTCGCCGGGCGGTTCGGGGATCGACGCAACCAGCTGCGGACGGCCGTCGAGGGTGTCGATCCGGGCGACCTTGCCGTGGTGCGTCATCTGCACGCAGAGCTTGCTGCCGGCGCCGTGCACGGCGTCGGCGAGGGCCTTGAGGCCCGGGATGAAGCGGTCCTCGGACAGGCCGGGTTCCTTGCGGCTGGTGCATCCGACGGGGTACGCGACGGCACAACAGCCGGTGATGACCATCGCGGCACCGCCCGCCGCCCGAGCGGCGAAGTGCTCGATGTCGACCTGCTCGATCTCCCCGTCCTCGCTCAGGTTCATGTCCATCGCCGGGAGGATCACCCGGTTGCCGAGCCCGAGGGGCCCGATGCTGCCGGACGAGAGGAGGTGAGGGAAGGTCTGCTGTCGGATCGTCACCCGCCAGAAGCTATGTGCGCCCGCGGCTGTCGTGGCCGGACTTCTCGCTCAACGGGACCCCGCCGTGCGGCTGAGGGGGGCCTTCGTGCCGTCGGGCCGCACGAAGGCCCCCCTCAGCCGAAACGGGGACGAGCCCACCCGCGGTGCGGATGGGCTCGTCGCGTCGGCGGTGCCGATTTACACGTCGCGTCGGCGGTGCCGATTTACACGTCGCGTCGGCGGTGCCGATTTACACGTCGTAGTAGAGCTGGAACTCGTAGGGGTGCGGCCGCAGGTTGACGGGCGCGATCTCCTGCTCACGCTTGAGCGAGATCCAGGTCTCGATCAGGTCGGACGTGAACACGCCACCCTCGGTGAGGTAGTCGTGATCCTGCTCGAGCCGGTCGATGACGGCGCTCAGGCTGGTGGGGGCCTGCGGGATGTTGCGGGCCTCCTCCGGCGGGAGCTCGTAGAGGTCCTTGTCGACCGGAGCCATCGGCTCGATCTTGTTCTTGATGCCGTCGAGGCCGGCCATCATCTGCGCGGCGAAGTTCAGGTACGGGTTGCCGGAGGAGTCCGGCGCGCGGAACTCGAGGCGCTTGGCCTTCGGGTTGTTCCCGGTGATCGGGATGCGGACGGCCGCGGAGCGGTTGCGCTGGCTGTACACCAGGTTGATCGGGGCCTCGTAGCCCGGGACCAGGCGGTGGTACGAGTTGATGGTCGGGTTGGTGAACGCGAGCAGCGACGGCGCGTGGTGCAGGATGCCGCCGATGTACCAGCGAGCCAGGTCGGACAGGCCCGCGTAGCCGGCCTCGTCGTGGAACAGCGGCTTGCCGTCCTTCCACAGGGACTGGTGGACGTGCATGCCGGAGCCGTTGTCACCGAAGAGGGGCTTCGGCATGAAGGTCGCGGACTTGCCGTGCTGCCAGGCGGTGTTCTTGACGATGTACTTGAACAGCTGCAGGTCGTCGGCCGCCGCGAGCAGGGTGTTGAACTTGTAGTTGATCTCCTGCTGGCCGCCGGTGCCGACCTCGTGGTGGCCGCGCTCGAGCTCGAAGCCGGCGTTCTGCAGGTTGGTGGAGATCTCGTCGCGCAGGTCGACGTAGTGGTCGTACGGAGCGACGGGGAAGTAGCCACCCTTCGCGCGGACCTTGTAACCGAGGTTCGGGCTGCCGTCGGCGTTGCGCTCGTTGCCGGTGTTCCATGCGCCGGAGACGGCGTCCAGCTTGTAGAACGCGCCGTTCATGTTCGACTCGTAGGAGACGTTGTCGAAGATGTAGAACTCGGCCTCGGCACCGAAGAAGGCGGTGTCGGCGATGCCGGTGGACTTGAGGTACTCCTCCGCCTTGCGCGCGACGTTGCGGGGGTCGCGGCTGTAGGACTCACGGGTGAACGGGTCGTGGACGAAGAAGTTGATGTTGAGCGTCTTGGCGGCGCGGAAGGGGTCGAGCTGCGCGGTGCTGACGTCGGGCAGCAGCATCATGTCCGACTCGTGGATCGACTGGAAGCCGCGGACCGAGGAGCCGTCGAACGCCAGGCCGTCCTCGAAGACGTCCTTGTTGAATGCCGAGGCCGGGATCGAGAAGTGCTGCTGGACGCCGGGCAGGTCGCTGAATCGGATGTCGACGTACTCGACCTGCTCGTCGGCGATGTACTTGATGACCTCTTCGGCCGTGCTGAACGCCACGCTTGTGCTCCTTCAGTTGGGTCCCAGCCAATGTTGATGCGGCGGGTTTCGTCGAGGCGACGGTATGGACTCGGTGTTGCCCATCCATCAAGTCTGTGTTTCGCCAGTGTTACACGTCCTGGTTTACGACGTAGGTCACATCCCTGCCGGGCCCGCTGTGAGCCGTCGGAAAGCGCCTATCCTGGACACATGGCGCGCATGACTGGATCCTGGCTCTCCGGCCCCTCGGCGGCACTTCCGCTCGACGACGACGGCACCAAGTACCGAGGTGAGCGGATCGGACTGCCCGAGACGGGGCCGGGTTCGCTGGTCGGTTCGGGTCGCCGCCTCGGCGCACTGATGCTCGACTGGCTGATGGCCGGCGGCGTGTCGATCCTCATCCTGGGCGGTGACGCACTCGACAGCCGGCTGTCCAGCGTCATTCTGATGGTGTGGTTCGTCGTCGGTGTCGTGACCGTGACGCTGTTCTCGTTCACTCCCGGCCAGTACATCGTCGGGCTGCAGGTCGCGCGCATCGACAAGCCTGTCGGGGTGGGCATCGTCCGTGCGCTGGCCCGCCAGGTGCTGCTGGTGTTCATGGTTCCCCCGCTGATCACCGACACCGACGGACGCGGCATGCACGACCGCGCCACCGGAACCGCGCTGGTCCGCTCCCGCTGACTCTCGGCTTGCCGCTCGAACGGGTCCGCGTCACCTCCCGAATGGGCTGAAGGGGGCCTTCGTGCGGTTCAACCGCACGAAGGCCCCCTTCGGCCGTTCAGGGGCGCTGGGGACGCTCCCGGGTGAAGGTGACCTTCATGCGGTCAGATCGCGCAAAGGGGACCTTCGGCCCGTGAGGGGTACAGGGAACACGGGTGGCGGGGGGATGCCTCAGCGGCGGCGGATGGTGCGCTGGACACCCTTCATCTTCGCGCCGCCGGGGAGGGGGCCCTTCGGCATCGCCGGGCCGCCGCGGTTGCCGAGGGCGGACAGGCGGGACTCGATGGTGTCCATCCGCTTGGTGTCGATGTTGCGGGGGAGTTTGGTCAGGTACTTCTGCAGCTGCGCGAGCGGAACCTGGCCCTCGTCGTTGCCGACGACGATGTCGTAGATCGGGGTGTCGCCGACGAGTCGGGCGGTCTTCTTCTTCTCTTGTGCGAGTAGCGACTTCACGCGCTGAGGTGAGCCCTCCGCGACCAGGATGACACCCGGCCGGCCGATCACCCGGTGCACCGCGTCGAGCTGGGTGGTGCCCGCGATCGTGTTCGTCACCCGCCAGGCGCCCTGCAGGTTGTCCAGCGCCCACGCCGCCGCGCCGGCCTGACCGTCGGCCTTGCCGTACACCGTCCTCTGCACGCGGCGGCCGAAGATGACGAACGCGACCAGCACCCCGAGGAGGATGCCGACGGGCAGCAGGAACCACTGGATGCCCCAGATCAGTCCGATCAGGAAGAGCACCACGGCGAGGCCGACGACGGCGCCGATCATCAGTGGCAGCAGCAGCTTGTCTTCCTTGCGCTGCAAGTTGAACGCCTGCCACAGCTGGCTGCGTCGTTCCTTCGATGCCTGCCTACGTGCCGCCTTCGCGGCGGCTTTCGCCTCTTTTGTCGCCTTGCCCGCTTTACCGGACGTGCTGCCGTTCGCCATACCTCACAGGATACGACCCGGGCCCGCGACCGATCGCACCCGACCAGCGGCGTCCGGTCGGGGCGACGGGTGACGGCGTGCGGCCCTCAGGCTCGGGCGAGGCGCGCGAGCAGCGAACCGGCCTCCTGCGAGGCGGTCCCCTCCTCGGCGAGGTGTGCCTGGCCGGCGGGGAGCGGGCGGCCGTGATGCGCCATGGCCTGCGCGTAGAGGCGTCCGGCGCGGTAGGAGGAACGGACCAGCGGCCCGGCCATGACACCGGCGAAGCCGAGTTCGGTGGCGAACTCGGAGTGCTCGACGAACTCCTCGGGCTTGACCCACCGCTCGACCGGATGGTGCCGCGGCGACGGGCGCAGGTACTGGGTGATGGTGATGATGTCGCAGCCGGCGCTGTGCAGGTCGACCATCGCCTCGCGCACCTCGTCGGGGGTTTCGCCCATGCCGAGGATCAGGTTGGACTTGGTGACGAGCCCGAAGTCGCGGGCGGCGGTGATCACCTCGAGGGAGCGCTCGTAGCGGAACGCGGGTCGGATCCGCTTGAAGATCCGCGGCACCGTCTCGAGGTTGTGCGCGAGGACCTCGGGGCGGGCGTCGAACACCTCGGCGAGCAGGTCGGGCTTGGCGTGGAAGTCGGGGATGAGGTTCTCGACGCCGGTGGTGGGGTTCAGTGCGTGGATCTGGCGGACGGTCTCGGCGTAGAGCCAGGCGCCCTCGTCGGGCAGGTCGTCGCGGGCGACTCCGGTGATGGTGGAGTAGCGCAGGCCCATCGAGCGGACGGACTCGGCGACGCGGCGCGGTTCGTCGCGGTCGAGGTCGGCGGGTTTGCCGGTGTCGATCTGGCAGAAGTCGCAGCGGCGGGTGCACTGGTCGCCGCCGATGAGGAAGGTGGCCTCGCGGTCCTCCCAGCATTCGTAGATGTTGGGACAGCCGGCCTCCTCGCACACCGTGTGCAGGCCCTCGGACTTGACCAGCGTCTTGAGCTCGGAGTACTCCGGGCCCATCTTCGCGCGGGTCTTGATCCAGTTCGGTTTGCGCTCGATCGGGGTCTCGGCGTTGCGGACCTCGATGCGGAGCAGTTTGCGCCCTTGTGGGGCGGCTGCGGGTGAGTTCTCGGATGCCACAGTCACGGGTGCGATGCTACGCCCGGGCCGGAATCGGGCAGCGCTCAGCCGAACCTGTGCGTGGTGAACGCCGGCTGCGCCGTCGCCGTCGCGGTCTCGAACGTGACCCGCTCGATGTCGTGGTCGGCGACCGGCAGTGTGCCCTCGAGCGCGTCGGTGACGGCGGAGGCGACCGCGGGGATGACATCGGCGACGGTGACCGTTCGACCCAGCTCACCCGACAGCGACGCGACGCCGGCGTCGGTGATGCCGCACGGGACGATGTCGTCGAATCGGTCGAGCAGCGCATCGCAGTTGAGCGCGAATCCGTGCAGCGCCACGCCACGCTGGACCCGCACACCGATCGCGGCGACCTTGCGCTCCGGCAGCCACACGCCGCCGCGAAGGCCGGCGGGCAGCCACACCCCGGAGCGGCCGTCGACGCGACCGCAGTCGAGCCCGAGGTCCGTGCACACCGCGATCAACGCCTCCTCGATGCGGCGCACGTAGTTCACCACGTCGACCGGCTCGGCGAGTTTGACGACGGGGTAGCCGACCAGTTGACCGGGCCCGTGCCAGGTGATCTTGCCGCCGCGGTCGACGTCGATCACCGGGGTGCCGTCGGTGGGGCGGTCCTCCGGTTGGGTGCGCCGGCCCGCCGTGTACACCGACGGATGTTCGAGCAGCAGCAGGGTGTCGCGTCCGCGGTTCTCGGCACGGTCCGCGGCGAGCGCACGCTGCAGCTCCCACGCCTCCGTGTAGTCGACGAGTCCGATCTCGCGGACGTCGAGCGGCTCGGAACCGAAGCGGGCGGAGGCGGTGGTGCTGCTCATTCCGCACACGTTACGCCCGCCGACCTCGGGCGGTGTCAGTCGGCCGTGGCCGCGGCCAGGGCGGCGCCGATCGTGCTGTGCCGGAAGGTGAATCCGGCGGTTTCGAGTGCCACCGGCAGGACCCGCTGTCCGTGCAGGACGGCGTCCTCGGCGAATTCACCGATCAGGGTGCGCAGCGCGAAGCCGGGAACGATCCACGGCGTCGGTCGGTGGAGTGCCTCGCCGAGGGCGGTGGTGAACGCGGCGTTCGTCACCGGTGACGGTCCGGTCGCGTTGACGGGACCGTCGAGCGTCTGCGATGTCAGCGCGAACGTGATGGCGCGCAGTTCGTCCTCGAGGGAGATCCACGACATGTACTGCCTGCCGCTGCCCAGTCTGCCACCGAGGCCGAGCGCGAACAGGGGCCGCAGACGGCCGAGCAGACCACCGCGCGGCGCCAGGACGTTGCCGCTGCGCAGCAGCACCACCCGGGTGGACGCGGTGCGGGCGGGGGCGGCGGCGTGCTCCCACTCCCGACACAGATCCGCGAGGAAACCCGTTCCGGCGGAAGCGGATTCGTCGACGGCGCGGTCGCCGGTGTCGCCGTAGAAGCCGACGGCGCTGGCGTTGACCAGGACCGGTACCGAGTGCTCGGCGACCGCGCGGGCGAGGACGTCGGTCGGCCCGATGCGGCTGTCGCGCAGCAACTGTTTGAACGCGCCGGACCAGCGGGAGTCGCCGATGCCCGCCCCGCACAGGTTCACCACGGCGTCGACGCCCTCGAGTGCCCGGGAGTCGAGCACGCCCTCCTGGGGGGACCAGCGGAACTCGTCGCGTCCGGCGACCTGCCTGCGAACCAGCCTGCGTACCTCGTGTCCCTTCCCGCGCAGCGAGGCCACCAGGGCGGTCCCGATCAGTCCGGACGATCCCGCGACCGTCACCTTCATTGGTTCGCCTCCTGGTGTCGACGGCCGCTCTGCTTGCCACACGGAGCGGGGGCACCACCGAATGCGATGGTGCCCCCGACTCTCAGCGGCTCTGGGTGGGCTACAGCCCGAGATCGGCCTCGAATGCCGCTTCCTCGAGTCGCTGCTTGATCGTGGTCAGGAACCGACCGGCGTCGGCGCCGTCGACCAGGCGGTGGTCGTAGGTGAGCGGCAGGTAGCACATCGACCGGACGCCGATGGACTCGTTGCCGTTGTCGTCGGTCACCACGGTCGGGCGCTTGACGATCGCACCGGTGCCGAGCATGGCGGCCTGCGGCGGCACCAGGATCGGGGTGTCGAACAGGGCACCCTGGCTGCCGATGTTGGTGATCGTGAACGTGCCACCGGCCAGCTCGTCCGGCTTGAGGCCACCGGAGCGGGCGCGCTTGGCGATGTCCGCGATGGCCCGGGCCAGACCGGCGAGCGAGAGGTCACCGGCGTTGTGGATCACCGGCGAGAGCAGGCCCTGCTCGGTGTCCACGGCGATGCCGAGGTGCACGGCCGCGTGGTAGGTGATCTCCTTGGCGTCCTCGTTGTAGCTGGCGTTGACGTTCGGGTGCGCCCCGAGCGCCTCGACCACGGCCTTGGCGAAGAACGGCAGGAACGTGAGGTTGACGCCCTCGCGCTCGGCGAAGCCGGTCTTGGCCTGCGAACGCAGCGCCGCGACCTTGGTGACGTCGACCTCGAAGGTCTGGGTCAGCTGCGCGGTGGTCTGCAGCGACTCCCGGGTCTTCGTCGCCGTGATCTGGCGGATCCGGTTGACCTTCTGGGTGGTCCCGCGCAGGTGTGCGAGCTCGGGACGGACACCGGCCGGAGCCTTCGCCGCGGGTGCGGCGGCAGCCGGGGCGGCCGGGGCGGCTGCGGCGGGGGCCTTCTTGGCCTCGGCGGCGGCGAGCACGTCCTGCTTGCGGATGCGGCCACCGACACCGGTGCCGGTGACGGACGCGAGGTCGACACCGTTCTCGGTGGCGAGCTTGCGGACCAACGGGGTCACGTACGGAGTGCCGTCGGTGCTCGGTGCGGCAGGTGCGGGCGCAGCTGCCGCGGGGGCGGGGGCCGATGCCGGAGCGGGTGTCGGCGCGGGGGCCGGTGCCGGAGCGGGTGCGGGGGCCGGTGCCGGAGCTGCCGCCGGGGCCGGAGGCGCCGGGGGAGCGGGCGGCGCGGCCGGCGCGGGTGCGGGGGCGCCGGAACCGATGACGGCGAGCTGCGCGCCGACGGCGATGGTGTCGTCCTCCTGCGCGTTGATCTCGAGCAACGTGCCGGCGACGGGGGACGGGATCTCGGTGTCGACCTTGTCGGTGGACACCTCGAGGAGCGGTTCGTCGACTGCGACCGCGTCACCGACGGCCTTGAGCCAGCGGGTGACGGTGCCCTCGGTGACGGACTCGCCCAGTTCGGGCATCGTGACCGGGGTGCCGGACGCCGGTGCGGCCGGGGCGGCGGGAGCCGGAGCGGCGGGGGCCTGGGCCGCAGGTGCGGGGGCGGGGGCGGCGGGCTCGGCGGCCGGGGCGGCCGGAGCGGCGGGTGCGGGTGCGGGAGCCTCGTCGGCACCGCCGATGATGCCGAGCTCTCCGCCGATCTCGACCGTCTCGTCCTCCTGGGCGACGATCTTGGTGAGAACGCCGGCGGCCGGAGAGGGGATCTCGGTGTCGACCTTGTCTGTGGAGACCTCGAGCAGGGGCTCGTCGACTTCTACCGTGTCTCCCTCCTGCTTGAGCCACCTAGTGACGGTTCCCTCGGTGACGCTTTCACCAAGAGCCGGCATCTGGACGGAGAAGGCCATTTCTGTTGACTCCTCGACAGTTGTGATTCGGGTTGTTGAGTTGGTCGACTTGTGGTCGATTCATTCTGCAATACAGTGCTGTCGCGGGGTCGGATGCGGTTGGGAACGAACCCTCGAGCCGGTGGCCTCGCGGCGGTGCCTGCTCATCCTTCCATTGATCACTTCGGGCTGTCCGCCGAGGGGCCGGTCGCGGCCACTCACCAACCTCTCAGCATTTCCTGGCACACTGCCAGTTCTCGGGTCTCGAATGCGGTGTGGAACGGGTTGAGGAGGCGAGGGCGATGGGGCTGCGCGGGTGGTTCTCCAGGGGCTCGGCGCGTCAACGTGGCGGACGCACGAGCGGCGCCGATGCCCGGTACCTCGCGGACTGGGCGCGCAGTCACGTCGGTGTCGAGGCCTTCGTCGAGCCAAGGACCACTGTCACCCCGGTGACGGTGGTGCTCGTCGCCGCCGACGGCGAGTGGACGCGTCGCGCGGTCGGCGGCGAACGCGGCGCACGCAAACTCGGTGAGGACCTGCGCATCCCGGTGTACGACGTGCGCAAGACCGGCTATCCGCAGCGCATGCGCGACCACGACGCGCGGCAGCGGATCCTGCGCAAGCGGGCCCGCGAGGCCTGAGCGACAGCGCAGGCTGGTGCGCGCCTCACGGGTCGGGGGACCCGCGAAGCGCGCACCAGCACACAGCGCCTATCCGTTGGCGGCGATGTCCTCGAGGACCGAGATCATGGTGCGGACCGGGACCCCGGTTCCGCCCTTCGGGGTGTAGCCGAACGGGCCGCCGGTGTTGTAGGCCGGGCCGGCGACGTCGATGTGCGCCCACTCGACGCCGTCGGCGACGAACTCCTTCAGGTACACCGCGGCGGCGAGCATGCCGCCCCACCGGTGGTTGGTGACGTTCGTCAGGTCGGCGACCTTCGAGTTCAGGTCTGCGCGCAGTTCCTTCGGCAGCGGCATCGCCCACGCGTTCTCGCCGATCTCCTGCGAGATCCGGGCCACGCGGTCGCGGAACTCGTCGGTGCCCATCACGCCGGGCGTGCGGGTACCGAGCGCCACCAGCTGTGCGCCGGTCAGCGTCGCGGTGTCGATCAGGTAGTCCGGTTTCTGTTCGCAGGCCTTGACGATCGCGTCCGCGAGGACGAGACGACCCTCGGCGTCGGTGTTGACGACCTCGACGGTGGTGCCGCCGTACTGGGTCAGCACGTCGCCGGGACGCTGCGCCGTCGCGGACGGCATGTTCTCGGCCATCGGCGCGTACGCGTCGACGCCGACCTTCAGCCCGAGCTTCGCCGCGAGCACCGCGGTGGCGATGACGGCGGCGGCGCCGCCCATGTCGGAGGTCATGTTCTCCATCCCGGCGGCGGGCTTGATCGAGATGCCACCGGTGTCGAAGGTGATGCCCTTGCCGACGAGCGCGACCTTCTTCGCGCCGCGGCCACCCGCGTGGGTGAGCCGCACCAGTCGGGGGCCGCGCGACGAGCCCTTGCCGACCCCGACGATGCCGCCGAATCCGCCCTTCTCGAGTGCCTTCTCGTCGAGGATCTCCACCTTCAGGCCGGCCGCCGTGCCGAGCGCCTTGGCGCGGGCCGCGAACTCCTCGGGATAGAGGTGGCTCGGCGGGGTGTTGACGAATTCGCGGGCCACCGCGACGGCTTCGGCGATCGCCGCCGAACGGGCCAGCTCGTTCTTGGCCGCAGCGGTGCGGGGCGCCGCGACCAGCAGTTCGACGCGACCGAGGGGCTGGCTCTTCTCACCCGGCGCGGACTTCGACTTGAACTCGGTGAACGTGTACGCGCCGAGGAAGAAGCCCTCCGCGGCGGCGCCCAGGTCGAGGGCGGACAGAGTGGTCGCGGCGACGGCGGTGCCGGTCAGTGCGCGGGCCGCGGCGCCGGCGGACGCGCGGACCTGCTCGGCGTCCACCGCGTCCGGGGCACCGAGTCCGACCGCGACGATGCTCGTCACCGGCAGTCCGGACGGTGCCGGGATGCGGGTGACCTCCTCGGCCTTGCCGCTCGCGCCGACCGCGACGAGTCCGGCGAGCACGGCCTCGGCGGTCGCGTCGTCGAGCGCGTCGCCGACCGACGCCTCGGGTCCGTCGGGGCCGGTGGTCAGGCCGATGACGAGGACGTCGACGCGCTTGGCGACCGATCCCGCGAGAACGAGCTCGGGACCGAGCGGGGAATCGGACTTGGCAGGGCTCACAGGTGTACTCCTCCTGAAGTGACGGTGATCTGTTGCACGCAACTGTAGTTCGGGTCGAGGGCGGCGGCGGGGCGTGTGCGCAGCGAGGTCCACCGGCCGGACGGCCGGGGCCCACGCGGGCGGGTCGGCTAGCGTGGTGTCCCATGAGCGAACTCCGGCAGGGCCCCCTCCACGCGGTGCACACCGAACTCGGCGCCACGTTCGCGCCGTTCGGTGGCTGGCAGATGCCGGTGTCGTACGCCGGAACGGTCGCCGAGCACACCGCGGTCCGGGAGAGTGTCGGCGTGTTCGACGTCAGCCACCTCGGTAAGGCGTCGGTGACCGGCCCCGGCGCGGCGGCATTCGTGAACGCCTGCCTGACAAACGATCTCGGACGGATCGGTCCGGGCCGTGCGCAGTACACCCTGTGCGCCACCGAGTCCGGTGGCGTGACCGACGACCTGATCGCCTACTTCGTCTCCGACGACGAGGTGTTCCTCGTGCCGAACGCCGCCAACACCGCCGCGGTGGTCGCCGCACTGGCCGCCGCGGCCCCGGAGGGCGTCGTCGTCACCGACCAGCACCGCGACTTCGGCGTGCTCGCCGTGCAGGGTCCGCGGTCTGCGGAAATCCTTGCCGCACTCGGTCTTCCGGCGGACATGGACTACATGGCGTTCGCGGATGCGCACTTCGGCGGCGCGCCGGTCCGGGTGTGCCGGACGGGATACACCGGCGAGCACGGCTACGAACTGCTGCCCTCCTGGGACGGCAGCGAGGCGGTGTTCCGGGCGCTGGTCGCGGCCGTGAAGGAGGCCGGTGGCGAGGTGGCCGGACTGGGCGCCCGCGACACCCTGCGCACCGAGGCGGGGTACCCGCTGCACGGTCACGAACTGTCCACCGACATCTCCCCGCTCGAGGCGCGGTGCGGATGGGCCATCGGCTGGCGTAAGCCGGAATTCTGGGGGCGGGCAGCGCTGATGGCGCAGAAGGAGGCCGGCCCCGCGCGCACCATGTGGGGTCTACGCGCCGTGGACCGCGGCGTCCTGCGGCAGGGGCAGACGGTCCTGCGGGACGGCGCGGCGGTCGGCGAGACCACCTCGGGCACGTTCTCCCCGACCCTGAAGGCGGGCATCGCCCTGGCGCTGGTGGACTCCGCCGCCGGCCTGGGCGTCGGTGACGCGGTCACGGTCGACGTGCGCGGCCGGGCCCTGCGGTGCGAGGTGGTCGCGCCGCCGTTCGTGCCGCTCCACACCCGCTGACCGCGGCAGTGGCACGAAGATCCGTACTCGCGCAAGGTCGTGCACGCGGCGTTCGATAGGATCCGATCATGACTGGTGTCCTCGAATTCACGCGCGTTCCCCATCCTGCACCCGCCTCGGAGCAGGAGCGCGCGCGAGTACTGGCCGCCCCCGGATTCGGGAAGCACTTCACCGATCACATGGTGACCATCGACTACACCGAGGGGCGCGGCTGGCACGATGCCACGGTCGGGCCGTACGCGCCGCTGCAGATGGATCCGGCGACGATGGTGCTGCACTACGGGCAGGCGATCTTCGAGGGTCTCAAGGCCTACCGCCAGCAGGACGGATCGATCGCGTCGTTCCGGGTCTCCGCGAACGCGGAGCGGCTGCGGTCCTCCGCGCGCCGGCTCGCGATGCCGGAGCTGCCGGACGAGTTGTTCCACCGGTCGATCACCGAGCTGCTGGCCGTCGACGGCGAGTGGGTGCCCGCAGCGGGCGGCGAGGACGCGCTGTACCTGCGGCCGTTCATGATCTCCACCGAGATCGGCCTCGGGGTACGGCCCGCGAAGACCTACAAGTACCTGCTGATCGCGTCGCCGGCGGGCGCCTACTTCCCGAACGGCGTCAAGCCGGTGAGTGTGTGGCTGTCGACGGAGTACGTCCGCGCGGCGCCGGGCGGCACCGGTGCCGCCAAGTTCGCCGGCAACTACGCGGCCTCCCTGGTCGCGCAGGCGCAGGCGGCGGACGAGGGCTGCGACCAGGTCGTCTGGCTCGACGCCACCGAACGCCGGTACGTCGAGGAGATGGGCGGGATGAACCTGTTCTTCGTCTTCGGCTCCGGACCCGACGCCCGCATCGTCACCCCCGAACTGTCCGGCTCGCTGCTGCCCGGTATCACCCGCAATTCGCTGCTCACCCTCGCCGCCGACGCGGGTTTCGCGGTGGAGGAGCGGAGGATCAGCACCGACGAGTGGCGCGAGAAGGCGGCGTCCGGCGAGATCACCGAAGTGTTCGCGTGCGGCACGGCCGCGGTCATCACCCCCGTCGGCAGCGTCAAGTCCGCGGCGGGCGAGTTCAGCATCAGCGGCGGTGAGTCCGGCGAGGTCACGATGGCGCTGCGCGACACCCTCACCGGCATCCAGCGCGGCACCTTCGCCGACACCCACGGCTGGATGTCCACACTGGTCTGATTCGATACCCGACTCACGAGGGGCCCGGGCGGAGTCGTTTCCGCCCGGGCCCCTCGTGCGTTGTCAGTCCAGGGTGTCCAGTACGCCGCGGACCGCGTCGGCGATCGCCTGCGGCTGGTCCTCCTGGACGAAATGGACACCCGCACCGGCGGAGCGGATCTCGAGGTTGCGGATCGTCGACCGCGCCCAGTCGAGGATCGACGGGGTGAGCAGGAACCCGGGCTCGAAGGTGAGCAGCAGCTTCGGGATGTCGCTCTCGCGCAGCCACGGCACGTTGGCCTCCAGGTACTCCACGCTCGACGCGGGCACCCCGTCGATCGGCAGGTTCCGCGGGAAATACAGCAGGGGCCTGCGTGACTCCGCCGTCGGGAACGGCACCAGGTACTG
Organism: Rhodococcus sp. NPDC003318; assembly: GCF_042879035.1. Lineage (NCBI taxonomy): Bacteria > Bacillati > Actinomycetota > Actinomycetes > Mycobacteriales > Nocardiaceae > Rhodococcus > Rhodococcus sp. NPDC003318. The sequence goes on from NZ_JBIAOU010000011.1 coordinate 35,701, forward strand.
CTGCAGGTCCGCCTCGGTCGGCGGTGTCAGGAACGTCCCCGGCAGCAGCTCGGTCAGGAAGCGGTTGTCCTCGAGGACGTACTTCTCGCCCGCACCGGGGGTGCGGACGGTTGTCTGGAAGTCGAGGAAGCCCGCGGGCAGCGCAGCGGAGTCGATGTCGCGCAGCACCGGCTCGAACAGGACCAGCGCCTTGACCCGGTCCGGGTTCCTCCGGGCCCAGGTGACCCCGAACGCGGCGCCGTAGTCCTGCACGACGAGGGTGACGTCGGTGAGCTCGAGGGCGTCGAACCACGCCGCGAGGTAGGCGTCGTGGTCGGCGAGGGAGTACTCGATGTCGGGCTTGCCGGAGCCACCGAGACCGATCAGGTCCGGCGCCAGCAGGCGGCCGGCGCCGTCCAGGTGGCGGATCACGTGCCGCCACAGGAACGAACTCGTCGGGCTGCCGTGCAGGAACACGACGGGGTCGCCCTCGCCGGACTCGACGTAGTGGATCGAGGAGTCGAGCACGGCGACGTCCTTGGCGACGGCGGACGGCCCGAACGCCTCGTGGGCGCGGGTGGCGGCGGGGGACTGGGACACGGATGCTCCTCGATCGATCGAGCGGTGGACGGTGACGTCCAGCCTCACCCGCGGTCACTGGACCGACCAGGGTTGCACTCGCCGTGAACGCAACCGGCGACGACTCACCCGCCGAGCAGGAACCCGATCGCGGTCGCGGCGACGGTCAGCTCGATCGCCGCGCCGAGGACGTCGCCGGTGACGCCGCCGAAGCGATTCGCGCAGTGCCGGGTCAGACCGACCATCGCCGCCAGGACGACGGCCACGACGAGCGGCCCCTGCCACCAGCGGTCGGGTACCGCGGCGGCTGCGCACGCGACGAGCACCACGAACCACGCCGCACACACCCGGCGGGACTGGGTGCCGACGACGAGGGCGCCGAAGCCCGTCGGTGTCGCGGGGGACAGGGCGGACCGGCACGCGAGCACCGCCGCGACGCGACCCGTGGTCACGGTGAGGACCACGGCCGCCCACCGACCCGACGCGGCCAGCTCCCCGAACGAGAGTGCCTGGGCGCCAAGGCAGATCAGCAGGGCCGCCGCGCCGAACGGGCCGACGCCACCGCTGCGCATGACCTCGAGGGCGCGCTCCGGCGGTCCGTAGCAGCCGAGCCCGTCGACGGTGTCGGCCAGTCCGTCGACGTGCATGCCGCGGGTGGCCAGCGCGAGGACGGCGACGGACACCAGCCCCGCGAGTGCCTGTGGAAGGGACGCCGCGGTCAGCAGCCACGCGGCACCGGCCGCGAGGACACCCAGCGCGGCACCGACGACGGGGGTCGCGGTGAGCGCACGGCGCCCCGCGGTGCGGTCGATCGGGGACGCGTCGTCCCGGTACGGGATCGGGAGCACCGTCAACCAGGACAGCGCCAGCCGCACCCCGACGAGCACCCCGTCAGTCCGTCGCGTCGGCGGGGTCTGCAGCGTCGGCGGTGCCGGCAGGTTCTGCGGCGTCGGCGGTGCTGACCCCGGCGTCGGCGAAGGTCGCCATGTTCGCCAGGGTGGCGATCGCGCCCTGCAGCACGGGCAACGCGACGACCGCTCCGGAGCCCTCGCCGAGCCGCATGCCCAGATCCAGGATCGGATCGAGCTGCAGGTGCCGCAGCGCCAGGACGTGCGCGGGCTCGGTCGACCGGTGACCGGCGATCCACCAGTCGCGCGCACCGGGTGCGAGTTCCTCGGCGACCATCGCCGCGGCGGTCACCACGACGCCGTCGACGATCACCGGGGTCCGGCGAACCGCGGCCTGCGCGAGGAAGCCTGCCATCGCCGCGAGGTCGGCGCCGCCGCCGATCCGCAGCAACGCCACCGGGTCCGCAACATTCGGCCGCACCCGCCGCATCGCGTCCCGGACCGCCGCGGTCTTGCGGGCCCAGCCGGCGTCGTCGATCCCGGTGCCGCGCCCGACCGCGGCGACCGGTTCGGTGTCGGTCAGTGAGGCGATCAGCACGGTCGCGGGGGTGGTGTTGCCGATGCCCATCTCGCCGGCGATCAGCAGGTCGGCGCCGGCGTCGATCTCCTCGTCGGCGATCGCCCCGCCGGCCTCGATCGCGCGGATCGCCTCCTCCGGCGTCAGCGCGTCCTCGCGGTCGACGGCCCCGCTCGAGCGCCGCACCTTGAACCGGGACACGCTCGGGTCGGTGTCGACCGCGACGGAGATGTCGACGACCCGGACGCCGACACCGGTGGTCGCGGCCAGTGCGTTGACCGCGGCGCCCCCGGCGAGGAAGTTCGCCACCATCTGCGCCGTCACCTCGGCCGGATACGCGGACACCCCGTGCTGCGCGATGCCGTGGTCGCCGGCGAACACGACCACCCGAGGCCGCTCGAACTGCCGCGGCGGGCACTGGCCCTGACAGGCGGCAACCCATCCGGCGAAGTCCTCGAGCCGGCCCAGTGATCCGGCGGGCTTGGTCAGCTGCGCCTGCCGGGCGTCGGCCTCGGCGCGGACGGTCCTCGACGGCGCGACCACGGGGTCGAACGCGGCCGCGGTCCTCGCGGGTTCGGGTGTCGAGGTCGATTCGGTTGTCACACTGGACCTTTCACGTAGGTTCTCGTCATCTGGCGAGGTGTCACTTCAGTCGCACGGTCAGCCCCGCGACGGCGAGGACCACGTCATCGCACACCTGCGCCAGCCGGCCGTTGAGGCTGCCGATCTCGTCGCGGAACAACCGTCCCGACCGGGTTTCGGGAATCACCCCGAGCCCGACCTCCGGGCTGACCAGTACGAGTGTGCCCGGATAGCCTGCGACCGCGTCCACCAGGTCGTCGCAGCGCGGGCCGATGGTGCCGCGGGGACGGTTCCAGGCGTCGGCGGCGTCGAGTTCGGCGGTCAGCCAGGTGCCGAGGTCGTCGACGAGCGTGGGGGGTCCGCCCGCCCGCAGCACCCCTGCGAGGGTGGGGCCGACGGCGCTCTCGACCGTCGTCCAGTGGGCCGGGCGCCGGTCGCGGTGTTCGGCGATCCGTGCGGTGAAGTCGGTGTCGGCGGGATCGACGCGCGCGGTGGCGACGTAGCGCACCTCGCCGTCCGGCATCAACGCCTCCGCATGACCGGACTTGCCGGACCGGGCCCCGCCGAGGACGAGGGTGCGGCGCGGTGTTGACACGCCCTAGACCGTACCAACGCGGGTGGAGGCGTCACCGAAGCGTCGGCGGTAGTCCGCGGGGGCGACGCCGAGCCGGCGGTGGAAGTGGTGACGCAGCAGTGCGCCCGACGAGAAGCCGCACCGCCGCGCGATCTCCTCGAGGCCGAGATCGGTCTGCTCGAGCAGGTGCTGCGCCAGCAGGACCCGTTGCGCGGTCAGCCACTTCACCGGGGTGGTGCCCGTCTCTGCGGCGAAGCGCCGCGCGAACGTGCGGCTCGACATCGCGGCCCGCGCGGCCAGGGAGTCGACGGTGTGGGCGCCGTCGAGGTTCTCGCCGAGCCAGGACAGGATGTCGGCGATGCCGTTGTTCGAGCACGCCACGACCGGGTTCTCGATGAACTGCCGCTGGCCGCCGTCGCGTTGCGGTGCCACGACCATCCGGCGGGCGATCGTGTTGGCGACCTCGGTGCCGAGTTCGCGGCGGATCAGGTGCAGGCAGGCGTCGATGCCCGCGGCGGTGCCGGCGCTGGTGATCAGTGTGCCCTCGTCGACGAACAGGACGTCGGGGTCGACGGTGGTGGCCGGGTGGGTGCGGGCGAGCTCGGCCGCGTGCATCCAGTGCGTCGTGCACCGACGGCCGTCGAGCAGCCCGGCCGCTCCGGCGAGGAAGGCGCCGGAGCAGACGGTCAGGACGATCGCGCCGGCATCGGCGGCGTCGCGGACCGCGCGCACCACCTCGTGGGGGTACTCGGCGCGGATCGTGGAGGCGGGGACGATCACCAGGTCGGCGCCGGCGACGGCGTCGAGTCCGTGGTCGGGGGTGAGGGTCACACCGGGGATGTTGGTCGTGAGCGGGACCCCGGCGCGGGGGCCGCACACGCGGAAGTCGAAGGCCGGTACGCCGGAGTCGGTCCGGTCCAGTCCGAACACCTCGCAGACCGTTCCGAACTCGAACATCGCGACTCGGTCGACGACGAGGGCGGCCACGCGGGACAGCATGCCCCCAGTGTATGGCGCGATCTCGAGGGTGGCTGGCATTGCTGCCACTGTCGGCGGGAAATATTCGGTCGCAGACTTACTGCCATGACCGGATTCCTCGTACTCGTCCTGGTGGGCGGCGCACTTGCCGTCGGATTCGCCGGTTTCCTGCAGTGGTCACGGCGGGCCGCGGAGCCGGCATGGAAGCCCTGTCGCATCAACGCCTTTCGCCCCGAGCCGCCGCGCGGATCCGATTCCGTCCCCGACCGTGACGACGCGCGCATCGCGGCCGACCTGGCCGTACTACGAGGCCGGGCGCCTCATCACTGAGGCGCCCGGAGGGTGTCGTCGCACGGTGCGGGTCAGACCGCGTCGCCCGGCGTGACGCGCGGCTGCGGGGCACGCATCTTCCGGATCTGGGAGGCGCGGACGAAGGCGTACCAGCCGAGCTTGAACCCGCCATCGAGGGTGTCCGGGAACCGCTCGCGCACCTTGTTGTTGATCCGGCGGCCCATGATGACGCCCTCGATCACCATGAACAGCATCATCACGAACATGGCGAGGGTGACGATCGCCTGCAGCCCCGGATTGAGGAACATCGCCAGGATCAGCAGCACCGCGAGCGGCATGAACATCCCGACCAGGTGCCTGCGCGAGTCGACGAGGTCGCGGACGTAGGCGCGGACCGGGCCCTTGTCGCGGGGCAGCAGGTACTTGTCCTCGCCGGCGAGCATCCGGGCGCGCCGGTCCGCGGACTCGGCGCGACGCTCGGCCGACGCGACCTTCCGCTCCTCCTTGGTGCCCCTGTTCTGCTTGCGGCGCTCCCTCGCCTCCTTCGACGTCATCGGCGCGGGAGCGACGGGGCCGCGACGCCTGCCCTCGGCCTCGCGCCGGCTCGGGGTGGGACGGCCCTTGCCCTCGGTGACGGCGGACGGCGCCGGGGTGGTCGGCTCGGTGGTCGTCGACTCGTCGACCCCGTTGTCTCCGTTGTCGGAATTGTCGGGGTTTCCGCGGCGCAGCAGTTTCACCCCACCAGGCTACTTGCTGCCGATGCCGCACCACGACCCCACTCTCCCCGGCGCTCGTGCACCGGCCTCGCCGCAGCGCCGGACAGGCGGGGCGCGCGTCCGGCATTCCGCCCTAGACTCGCCCGATGCGAGTGCTGATCGCGCCCGACTCGTTCGGCGACACCCTGACCGCCGTCGAGGCCGCGGACGCCATCGCCGCCGGCTGGAAACACGGACGCCCCGACGACGTGCTCGTGCGCGCCCCGCAGTCCGACGGTGGTCCCGGCTTCGTCGACGTCCTCGCCGTCCGCGGCGGCGACGTCCTCGACGTCACGGTCGCCGGCCCCCTGTCCGACCCGGTCCGCGCCCGCTGGCTGCGCGTCGGTGACGTCGCCTACATCGAGTCGGCGCAGGCGTGCGGACTGCACCTCCTCGGCCGCGACCCCGACCCGGAGTCGGCGGTCACCGCCCACAGCGCCGGCGTCGGCGAGCTCGTCGCCGCCGCCGTGGCAGCGGGCGCGACCACGGTCGTCGTCGGACTCGGCGGCAGCGGCTGCACCGACGGCGGTCGCGGTCTGGTCACCGGACTCACCGGCGCAGCCCCGGACCCGGACGCGCTGCGCACCGCGCGGGACCGACTCGCCGGGATCCGGCTGATCGCCGCGACCGACGTCGAGAACCCCCTGCTCGGGCCCCGCGGGGCCGCGGCGGTGTTCGGCCCGCAGAAGGGCGCCGACCCGGCCACCGTCGACCGGCTCGAAGGACGCAACGCGGCATGGGCGACGGTGCTCGACTCGTTCGCCGGGCAGCCGGTGTCCCGCGCCGCGGGCGCCGGCGCCGCCGGCGGGCTCGGCGCCGCCCTGCTCGCACTCGGGGCGCGGCGACGATCCGGAGCCGACATCGTCGCCGAACTCACCGAGCAGGACGCGCTGCTGCGCTCCGTCGACGCGGTCGTCACCGGCGAAGGACGGTTCGACCACCAATCGCTCGGCGGAAAGGTTGCCGTCGCGGTCGCCCGGGCCGCCCACGCGCAGGGCGTCCCGGCGCTCGTGTTGGCCGGCCAGGTCGCCCTGGACCGGGCAGACCCCGACCTCGTCGCCCTCGCGCTGCGCGGAGTGCACTCCGTCAGCGACCACGCCGGATCGGTCCGCGTCGCGATGGACGACGCGGCCCGGCAACTCGCCGGACTCGCCGAGGTCGTCGCGCAACGCTGGTGAGCCCACGGCGCCGCGCGTCGAGGGCGACGGCGCTGCAAAGTCGAGGGCGACGGCGGTGCAAAGTCGAGGGCGACGGCGGGAATAGCGCGCAGAAGAGTACGGTTGAAGCGTTCACGGGTTTTGGTACAAGCGAACAGGGAGAGCCCATGACAGTGCAGAACGAGAGCGCAGTGCAGTCCGACGGCGCAGTGCAGTCCGAGGCTGCGCACAAGGTCGTGATGAGTGACGCGGCCGCCGCCAAGGCCAAGGCCCTGCTCGACCAGGAGGGCCGCGACGACCTGGCCCTGCGCATCGCCGTGCAGCCGGGTGGCTGCGCCGGACTGCGCTACCAGCTGTTCTTCGACGACCGCAGCCTCGACGGGGACCTCGTGGTCAACTTCGGCGGCGTGAACCTGGCCGTCGACCGGATGAGCGCACCGTACGTCGAAGGTGCGACCATCGACTTCGTCGACACCATCGAGAAGCAGGGCTTCACGATCGACAACCCGAACGCCACCGGCTCCTGCGCCTGTGGAGATTCGTTCAACTGATCGTCGGCACGTAGCCACTCCGGCGCGGCACCCAGAACGGGGGCCGCGCCGGAGTCGTCTCCGGGAGCACCCGGACCGGTGCGGGTACCGTGAGGGCTTTGCACGAGCACCGTCGAACTGAAAGGTCCCACGCGTGACAATCGCGGTCACCGGATCCATCGCCACCGATCACCTGATGCGTTTCCCCGGACGCTTCGCCGAACAGCTGATTGCCGATCAGCTCCAGCACATCTCGCTGAGCTTCCTCGTCGACGACCTCGTGGTCCGGCGCGGCGGTGTCGGCGGCAACATCGCGTTCGCGATGGGTGTCCTCGGTGGCTCGCCGCTGCTGGTCGGCGCGGTCGGCGTCGACTTCGTCGAGTACCGCGGCTGGCTGGAGAAGCACGGCGTCGACTGCACCGGGGTCCGGGTCTCGGAGACCGCGCACACCGCCCGCTTCGTCTGCACCACCGACGAGGACATGGCGCAGATCGCGTCGTTCTACCCGGGTGCGATGAGCGAGGCCCGCGACATCTCCCTCGCCGACCTGCCCGCCGGTGTGGAGATGGTGCTCGTCGGCGCGAACGACCCGGCCGCCATGGCCCGGCACACCGAGCAGTGCCGCGAACTCGGCCTGCCCTTCGCCGCCGACCCGTCCCAGCAGTTGGCCCGGCTCTCCGGCGCGGAGGCCCGCGCACTGATCGGCGGCGCGAAGTACCTGTTCACCAACGAGTACGAGTGGGCGCTGCTGCTGCAGAAGACGGAACTGACCGAGCGCGAGATCGCCGACCAGATCGGGCTGCGCGTCACGACGCTGGGATCGAAGGGTGTCGAGATCGTCGATCGCGAGGGCAACGTCGTCCGGGTCGGCGTGGTGCCGGAGAAGGCGAAGGTCGATCCGACCGGTGTCGGAGACGCGTTCCGCGCCGGCTTCCTCACCGGACAGAGCGCCGGCCTCGACATCGAACGGTCGGCGCAGCTCGGGTCGCTCGTCGCGGTACTCGTCCTCGAGACCGTCGGCACCCAGGAATGGACCCTCGACCGCGACGACGCCGTCAAGCGCCTCGCCGAGGCCTACGGCACCGAGGCCGCCGACGAGATCGGCGCCCTGCTGAAGTAGGCGGCTGCGCCGCCCGTGAGTCCTTCCGGTCCCATTGCGGACCGGAAGGACTCACGGGCGGAGCGCCTCTACACGTGGACCGGGTAGACCGGCTCCTGGATCTGCGGCACGATCCGCTTCTCGACGAAGATGCCGTGCCAGACCATGAAGCACAGCACCGTCCACAGCCGCCGGCTGTGGTCCGAGGTGCCCGCCCGGTGCTCGTTCAGCATCGACACGACCGCGGCCTTGTCGAAGACGTGATCGGTCTGCGAGTCGGCGATCTGCTGGTGCGCCCAGTCGAACAGTTCCGTGCCGGCGAGCCAGTGCCGCAGCGGCACCGGGAAGCCGAGCTTCGCCCGGTGCAGGACGTGCGCCGGGACGATGCCCTCGAGCGCCTGCCGCAGCGCGTACTTCGTCGTGCTCTTCGTGATCTTCTGGTCGAGCGGCACCTGCGACGCGACCTTGTAGACCTCGGTGTCGAGGAACGGCACCCGCAGTTCGAGAGAGTTCGCCATCGTCATCTTGTCGGCCTTGACGAGGATGTCGCCGCGCAGCCACGTGAACAGGTCCAGGTGCTGCATCCGCGCGACCGGATCCCAGCCCGCGGACTGCGCGTAGATCGGGGCGGTCACGTCCTGGTGCGTCCACTCCGGACGGAAGTCGCGCAGCACGGCCCGCAGTTGGGCGTCGTTGAAGCTGCGGGCGTTGCCGTAGTAGCGCTCCTCGAGCGTCATCGAACCCCGGCTGAGCAGGCTCTTGCCGCGGGTACCGTCCGGGATCCGCTCCGACAGCGTCCCCGCGGCCCGGCGCAGCGGCGCGGGCAGGTACTCGAACGGCTTGAGCGACAACGGTTCCCGGTAGATCGTGTAGCCGCCGAACAGCTCGTCGGCGCCCTCGCCGGAGAGCACCACCTTGACGTGCTTGCGGGCCTCCCTGGCGATGAACCACAGCGGCACCAGCGCCGGATCGGCGACCGGGTCGTCGAGGTACCAGATGATCTCCGGGATCGCCGCCGCGAACTCGGCGGGGGAGACGACCTTGGTCACGTGCCGCGCGCCGATCGCCTCGGCCGACTCCGCGGCGACGTCGATCTCGGAGTACCCCTCGCGCTCGAACCCCGTCGTGAAGGTGATCAGCTTCGGGTTGTGCCGCATCGCCAGCGCGGCGATCGCCGTCGAGTCGATGCCGCCCGAGAGGAACGACCCGACCGTGACGTCCGCGCGCATGTGCTTGGCGACCGAGTCCTCGAGCGCTTCGGCGATCTCCCGGTACCGTGACTGCTCGGAACCGGCGGTGAACGGCCGCACCGGGAACTGCGGGGTGAAGTAGCGGGTGATCCGCGGGGCCTCCCCGGGACGGACCCAGGCGTGGGAACCGGACTCGAGCCGGCGGATGCTCGCGTGTAGCGACTCGGGTTCCGGGACGTACTGCAGCACCGTGTAGTGCTCGATCGCCCGCGGGTCGAGGGCGCCGCCGATGCCGACGACGTCGGCGAGTTCGAGCAGGCTCTTCTTCTCGCTGCCGAACGCGGTGCCCGCCGTCCCGGTGGCCAGGAACAGCGGCTTGATCCCGAACGGGTCGCGCGCGAGGAACAGCTCCCGCGTCTCGGTGTCCCAGATCGCGAACGCGAACATGCCCCGCAGCCGGCGGACGGCGTCGGCGCCCCAGTGGTGGAACGCCGCGACGATGGCCTCGCTGTCACCCTCGGTGTGGAACTCGGCGCCGTGGTCGCGCGCCAGTTCCTCCCGCAACTCGAGGTAGTTGTAGATCTCGCCGTTGAAGGTGAGCGCGTACCGGGTCGGATTGTCCGCGGGGCCCCAGCGCAGCGGCTGATGCGAGTGCTCGATGTCGATGATCGAGAGCCGGTTGAAGCCGAACACGAGGTCGTCGTCGTGCCAGGTTCCGTGCTCGTCGGGACCCCGGTGACGCAGGCAGTGCATCGCGGAGTCGACACTCGCGACGGCGTCGTCGGTGGTTCCGTCCGAGGTCAGTAGCCCGAGCAGTCCACACACAGCGTCCAGTACCTCAATTCGCTTCGGGGGGAACTCCGCACCCGCGTGAACAGGAGGGGAGGGGATTGCCGATCAATTGTCCCGAGTATGCCGCAGACTCGCGGAACTGCTCGGTGTGACCCGAGAGTGGATGGGCGCCGCCTTTGGTCTACGCTGCGTAGTATTCGGGTGTCCCGCAGGGCTGCCCCTGTCAATTTTGCGGCGATCAGGAAGGCGTGAACGTGGCGCAGAGTCGGATCCTTCGGCGAGCGGGGCTGGCGGTCTCATTGGGACTGGCCGCCATGCTGCTGTCGGGATGTTCGATCGACAATTCGGTGCTTCGCTTCGGATGGCCGTCGGGCATCACTCCGCAGGCTGAGCGGATGCGTGAACTGTGGACCTGGTCGGTCATCGCCGCCCTGTTCATGGGTGTGATCGTGTGGGGCCTGACGTTCTGGACGGTCATCTTCCACCGGAAGAAGAAGGACTCCCCGGAGTTCCCCCGCCAGACGGCGTACAACGTGCCGCTCGAGCTCCTCTACACGGCGGTCCCGTTCGTCATCATCGCGGTCCTGTTCTACTTCACCGTGGTCGTGCAGAACTACGTCACGGAGAAGGAAGAGGACCCGAACGTCGTCGTCGACGTCACCGCGTTCCAGTGGAACTGGAAGTTCGGCTACCGCAGCATCGACCTGCAGGACGGCTCCGCCAAGTACGACGGTGTCGACGCCGAGGCGCAGGCTGCCGCCGAGGCGCCCGCCGAGGAGCAGGTCATCCACGGTCACGAGGTCCCCGGTCCGCTCGCGGGCAAGAGCGAGACCGACCTGTCGTACCTGCGTTACGACACGATCGAGACCGTCGGCTCCAGCACCGAGATCCCGATCCTGGTCCTCCCGACCAGCAAGCGCATCGAGTTCGTCCTCGCGTCCTCCGACGTCATCCACGCGTTCTGGGTGCCGGAGTTCCTGTTCAAGCGGGACGTCATGCCGAACCCGGAGGAGAACCACTCCGACAACGTCTTCCAGATCAGCGAGATCGACAAGGAAGGCGCGTTCGTCGGCCGCTGCGCCGAGATGTGCGGTACCTACCACGCGATGATGAACTTCGAGGTCCGCGCCGTGAGCCCGGAGAAGTTCGCCGAGTACATCAAGCTCCGCAAGCCGGTCGACGAGGGCGGCAAGGCACTGACGACGGCCGAGGCACTCGCGGCCATCGGCGAGTCGCCGGTCGCGACCTCCACCTCCCCGTTCAACACCGAGCGGACCTACCGCCAGGCCACCGAAGTTCTCGAGGGCGAGTACCAGTAAGCGGTGCCCCGGCACTTCACGACCTCACGGGGCTGCACGGCCTCCGACGACCTCGCTACATAAGGACGAGCTGATATGAAGATCGAAGCGAAGCTCTTCGAGTTGTTGACGGTGTTTTTCATCTTCATCGCCATCGTGTACGGCATCTTCACCGCCGTCTCGAGGACCGGGGTCGAGTGGGCGGGCACGACTGCCCTGGTGCTGACCGCCGGGCTGAGCCTGATCATCGGAACCTACTTCCGGTTCGTGGCACGTCGACTCGACACCCGCCCCGAGGACTACGAGGACGCCGAGATCTCGGACGGCGCGGGCGACCTGGGCTTCTTCAGCCCCGGTAGCTTCTGGCCCATCCTGCTCGCCGCATCGGCCGGCTTCACCGCCGTCGCCCTCGCGTTCTTCCAGCCGTGGCTGATCGTCGTCGGCGCGGTGCTGGTCATCGCGTCGGCCGCCGGCCTGGTCTTCGAGTACCACATCGGACCCGAGAAGCACTGACACGGACTACTCGTCGCCGAGGGCGCCGCACCCACACGGGTGCGGCGCCCTCGGCGTTTCGGCGTCCAGGGCCTCGGCAGGCGGCGACGGCACATCCCTGCCACGATGAACGGTGTGATCATCGAGCATGCGCTGTTGTCCGTTCGTGCCGGGCAGGAATCGCACTTCGAGGCCGCCTTCGAGGAGGCCACGTCGATCATCTCGTCGATGCCCGGGTTCGGACGGCTGACTCTGTCCCGCTGCATCGAGCGAGTCGGGACCTACCTGCTGCTGGTCCGGTGGGACACGCTGGAGGACCACACCGACGGCTTTCGCGGGTCGCCGCAGTACGAGCAGTGGCGTCGGCTGCTGCACCACTTCTACGAGCCGTTCCCGACGGTCGAGCACTACGAGCCGGTGATCGCCGTCCCGGGACCCAGCGTCTCCTGACGTCGTACCCGGCGCGCACCGGGGGAGGGGCGGCACGAATTTCCCAGCCGCCCGGGACGACCGTCCCTTCCGGTCGGGACGCGGCGTTCGACACCATCGTCCGATGACGACAGCGAGCCGCAACCACGGGCTGATCGATGCCCTCGCCGAGCGGCAACGCCGCGTGCTGCACCTGCGCCTGGTGTGCGGCATGGCGACCGTGCACACCGCCCGGACTCTCGGCTGCACGCCCGCCGTGGCTCTCCGCATCCAGCACGAGGCGCTGAACGAACTGCGCAGACGGCTGCGGGACAGCTGAGGGTGAGGCCTTCCGCTGCCGTCGGGGCCGGGACACGGGTTCCGTCGACAGTCGGGTTCCGTCGACACAGAACCCGTAGAGCAGGAAAAGGGGAAGGCCCCGAACCCTCGAGTGGGTTCGGGGCCTTCCCCGTGTCGCTGGTGACGAGATCAGTGCTTGCTGTCGCCGTCCCCGTGCTCGATGCCGTGCGACTCGGCCTCGATGCCGTGCACCTTGTCCTGGTACGCCTTCAGGATCGCGAGCTGCTCGTGCTCCTTCTGGTGCTCGGCCGCGAGGAGCGCCGCCGCCTCGTCCGCCGGGTCGGCGTACAGCAGGCTGCCGGAACCGGGCTTGCCGGCCGATCCGAGCTTGTTCATCTTCTTCGGGATCGCCGCGCCCTGGTACTCCAGCGGGATCGGGTGGCCGTGATCGTCGACCGGTCCGAGCGGCTGGTGCACCTCGATGTACTCACCGTGCGGGAGACGCTTGATGACGCCGGTCTCGATGCCGTGCTCGAGCACCGCGCGGTCGCTGCGCTGCAGACCCAGGCAGAACCGGTAGGTGACGAAGTAGGCGATCGGGGGCAGCAGCACCATGCCGATGCGGCCGATCCACGTCATCGCGTTGAGCGAGATGTCGAACTTGTACGCGATGATGTCATTGATGCACATGATCGTGAGAATCGCGTAGAAGGTCACGGACATGACACCGATCGAGGTGCGGACCGGGACGTCACGCGGACGCTGCAGCAGGTTGTGGTGCGCGTCGTCCTTGGTGAACTTCTTCTCGATCCACGGGTACGCGATCAACACCGCGAACACCAGGCCCATGATCACCGCGACCGCGAACACCGCGGGCACCGTGTAGCGGCCGAACGGGTAGATCTCCCATGCCGGCCACAAGCGGGCCAGACCGTCCGTCCACATCATGTAGATGTCGGGCTGGCTGCCCGCGGACACCTGCGAGGGGTTGTACGGGCCGATGTTCCAGATCGGGTTGATCTGCAGCACGCCACCCATCACGGCGAGGATGCCGAAGGTGAAGGCGAAGAACGCGCCACCCTTGAGGGCGAAGACCGGGAGGATGCGGACGCCGACGACGTTGTTCTCGGTACGGCCGGTGCCGGGGAACTGCGTGTGCTTCTGGTACCAGACCAGCGCCAGGTGAGCACCGATCAGGGCCAGGATGATGCCCGGAACGAGCAGCACGTGCGCGACGTACAGTCGCGGAATGATCAGCGTGCCCGGGAAGTCGCCGTCGAAGATCAGGAACTGCAGCCAGCTGCCGACGATCGGGACCGACAGGGTGATACCGGACAGTGCGGCGCGCAGGCCCGTGCCGGACAGCAGGTCGTCGGGGAGCGAGTAGCCGAAGAAGCCTTCGAACATCGCCAGGATCAGCAGCAGGCAGCCGATGACCCAGTTCGCCTCACGCGGGCGTCGGAACGCGCCGGTGAAGAAGATGCGCAGCAGGTGAACGATGATCGACGCGGCGAACATCAGCGCTGCCCAGTGGTGGATCTGCCGGACGAACAGGCCGCCGCGGACCTCGAAGGAGAGGTCGAGGGTGGTCGCGTACGCCCGCGACATCTCCACGCCGCGCAGCGGCTGGTACGCACCGTTGTAGACGACCTCTGCCATCGACGGATCGAAGAACAGGGTCAGGTACACGCCCGAGATCAGCAGGATGATGAAGCTGTACAGCGCGATCTCGCCGAGCATGAAGGACCAGTGCGTCGGGAAGACCTTGTTGATCTGCTTGCGCACACCGGCCGCGAGGTGGTAGCGCGAGTCCAGGTTCTCGCCGGCTTTCGCGGCGTGAGCTGCGGCCTTCGTCTGGCCGCCAGTGATGGTTGTCATGAACGACGCTCCCAAAATCCGGGGCCGAGGGCCTCGATGAAGTCACCGTTGGCGACGAGGAAGCCCTCTTCGTTGACTGTAATCGGCAACTGGGGCAGTGCGCGAGCGGCGGGACCGAAGATCGGCTTGCCGTACTGCAGGGCGTCGAACTGCGACTGGTGGCACGGGCACAGGATTCGGTTGGTCTGCTGCTCGTACAGCGACGTCGGGCAGCCCAGGTGGGTGCACAGCTTCGAGTACGCCCAGTAGTCGCCGAAGTTGAAGCTCTCCTGGCCCTTGCGGCGAACCGCGCGGTCGCTGTCCTCGGTGCGCAGACGGATCAGCATGACCGGGTTGTCGGCGCGCTTGAGTGCGTGCGCGAGCGCCGCCTCGTCGTCACGCTCGGCCTCGCGGAAGGGGAACACCGTCTCCATCGCGCCGGCGTCGAGGTCCTCCGGGCGCACCAGCACGATGTCGCTCGGACGACCGGTGTTGCGACGCAGGTAGATGGTCTCGCCGGGGAAGGTCGGGGTCCATCCGGAGGTCCACAGGTCGGACTTGTCGCCCTTCGCCCACGGGTTCTTGATCAGACCGCCGAGCGGCATGATCGCCATGACGCCCAGCGCGCCCGCACCGAAACCGAGGGTCCGCTTGATCACCTTGCGGCGACCGATGGTCGAGGTCTCCAGCGAGTCGGAGAGCTCGGCGACGATCGTCTTGCGGTCGACCTCCGGGGAGCCGCCCTGGTCGTGGCGGTCCTGGATCGAGAGCTCCTCGGGGATGAACTTCTTGGTGAAGAGCACCGCGCCGACACCGAGACCGAGGATCGCCAGACCCATCGTCAGACCGATCAGCGGCGTGTACAGGTTGTAGAGGCCGTAGCCCTCCTCGCCGAGGCCCTTGTACTCCCAGGGCCAGAACAGGTAGATCGCGATGAACGCGATCGCCGAGATGCCGGCGAGGGCGAACCAGTAGGCGACGGCGCGCTCGGCGCGCTTCTCCGCCTTCGTGCCCTCCACGGGCCAGCGGTCGCGCCGGAACGCGACGTCGACACCGTCGAGGTTCGTGCCGAGCGTGACGAGCTCGTCGCGACTCATCGCGTCGAGTTCGTCCTTCGTGTAGTCCTTCTTCGGCGTGTCGCCGTGGCCGGCGTCGCTCATGACCTTGCTCCGATCCAGAGTGCTGCGCCGACGATGGCGACGATTCCGATGGCCCACATCGCCATGCCCTCGGACGCCGGGCCCAGGCCGCCGAGACCGTAACCGCCGGGGCTCTGCGTCTCGGAGGCGGACTTGATGTAGGCGATGATGTCGCTCTTCTCGTCCGAGCTCAGCTGGCGGTCGGAGAACTTCGGCATGTTCTGCGGACCGGTGACCATGGCCTGGTAGATCTGCTGCTCGTTCGGCGCGTCGAGCGCGGGCGCGAACTTGCCGGACGACAGGGCGCCGCCGCGGCCGGTGAAGTTGTGGCAGGAGGCGCAGTTGAGACGGAACAGCTCGCTGCCGCGGGCGACGTCGTCACCGCGCAGCGAGGTGGTCGCGACCTCGCCGTTCTCGTCCCGGACGACGGTCGGGCCGCCGCCGTTGGCCTGGATGTAGGCACCGATGGCGTCGGTCTGGTGGGCGTCGAACTTCGCCGGCTTGCGGACGGCCTGGGCCTGGTTGGAGGCCATCGGCATGCGGCCCGACGACACCTGGAAGTAGACGGCGGCCTCGCCGACACCGATCAGGCTGGGACCACGGTCCAGCACACCCTGCAGGTTCGCGCCGTGGCAGGTGACGCAGGACGTGTCGTACAGCTGCTTGCCCTCGCGGATCAGCGCTGACGCATCGTCGGACGCGGTCGCAACCTGCGGCGTCGGGGTCAGTGCCGACGCGAGGAAGCCTGCGCCGACGAGTCCCATCATCAGGATCAGGGCGCCGGTGACACGGCGGCGAACCTTGCGCTGACGACGGGCTTTCGTGGCAGTCGCGCTGTCGGCGGCTGCTGAAGGGGGGGATGAACTCATCTGTATCCCTTTGGTCTCGCGGGACGGACTGAACGGACTGGGCTGGGTGCTGCGTTCAGCTGCTAACGGATGAAATAGATGGTGGCGAACAGGCCGATCCACACGATGTCGACGAAGTGCCAGTAGTACGAGACAACGATCGCTGCGGTTGCCTGCGCGGGGGTGAACTTGCTGACCTTGGTACGCACCAACAGGAAGACGAACGCCACGAGGCCGCCGATGACGTGCAGGCCGTGGAAACCGGTCGTCATGTAGAAGACCGATCCGTAGGCGCTGCTCGACAGCGTGGTGCCGTGCTCAACCAGGTGGATGTACTCGTACGCCTGGCCGAGCACGAAGAAGGTGCCCATGGCCAGGGTCAGGATGTACCAGCGGCGCAGGCCGAAGACGTCGCCGCGCTCGGCGGCGAAGACGCCCATCTGGCAGGTGAACGACGAGGCCACGAGCACCGCGGTGACCGGCACGGCCAGTGCCAGGTTCAACTCCGTGGGCTCCGGCGGCCAGTTGCCGTTCGCCTGCGCGCGCGCGACGAAGTACATCGCGAACAAACCAGCGAAGAACATCAACTCGCTGGACAGCCAGATAATGGTGCCGACGCTGACCATGTTCGGCCGGTTCAGCGAGTGCACGCGCTGGGTTATTGCGGATCCTTGGGTCCCTACTGCGCTCGTCACAGAAGGAAGTATGACGCGTTGTCGTACGAGAGGACCACCCGGGTCCGTTCTAGACGTGTCGCTGTCGCTCTCCAGTATGCCCGTGCCCGTGATTGTGCAGGTCGGCGCTCGTGGGACGCTGTTCTGATGACTCGGCTGGGTTGGTGGCACAGGTTTTTCGGACGGCGCTCGGCGGTTGCTCTGGACCGGGATCGGACGGATCTGGTGGTGGTCGTGTCGAGCGTCGACGACGCCGAGGCGTGCAGCACCGCGCTCGACCGCGGCGCCGCGACCGACCCTCGGTGGAGTCCCGAGGCCGAGGCGGTGCTCCGGCACCATCTGCGCCTGCCCGCCGACGCGGTGGACCGGGCCGCCGAGCTCGCGGCGCAGGACGGGTACACGGTCGCCCTCGCGCCGGGGGACGTTCCGAACGTCGACGACACCGACGGCCTCGTCACGGTCGTGCTGCACCGCACTCAGGTCCTCGACGCGCTGCACTGTTCGCAGGAGCGGTCCCGGATGGCCGGTCTGGCGCAGCGGGCGGGAGGCACCGTCGTCGGGTGGGACGCCCTGCAGCCGCCGCCTGATCAGGGTGCGCGAACTGACTAAGCTGCACTGCGGATCGTTCGGGACGACAGTGAAGGCGGATGGAATGGGGACTTGGCCAGAGGTGCTCGGCTCTCTGACGGACGGACGCGATCTCGACGCCGCCACCGCCGCGTGGGCGATGAGCGAGATCATGTCGGACAACGCCACCCCCGCCCAGATCGCCGCGTTCGGTGTCGCACTGAAGATGAAGGGCCCGACCCCGGCCGAGGTGACCGGCATCGCGGACGCGATGCTCGAGCACGCCCGCACCCTCGACGTCGACTCCGACGCGGTGGACATCGTCGGCACCGGCGGTGACCGGCAGCAGACGGTCAACATCTCGACGATGGCGTCGGTGGTGGTCGCGGCGACCGGGATCCGCGTCGTCAAGCACGGTAACCGCGCGGCGTCGTCGAAGAGCGGTGGTGCGGACGTGCTCGAGGCACTCGGGGTCCGCATCGGCCTGGACCCGGCGGCCGTGGCGGAATGCGTCCGTGAGGTCGGTATCGGATTCTGCTTCGCGCCCACCTTCCATCCCGCGTTCCGGTTCACCGGTGCGCCGCGCAAGGAGATCGGGATTCCGACCGTCTTCAACGTGCTCGGTCCGCTGACCAACCCGGCCCGGCCGCGAGCCGGCCTGATCGGGTGTGCGTTCGCGGACCTGCAGCCGGTCGTTGCGGGGGTCCTCGCCGGCCGGGGCGCGACCGCTCTGGTCGTGCGCGGTGACGACGGGCTCGACGAGATCACCACGTCGACGACGAGCTCCGCGTTCGTGGTCGAGGGTGGCACGGTGCGGGAGGACCGCATCGACCCCACCGAACTCGGCATCGAGCGAGTGCCGCTCGACGCGCTCCGCGGTGGTGACGCGGAGGTGAACGCGGCGATCGCGCGGACCGTCCTGGGCGGTGAGCGGGGCGCCGTGCACGACGCGGTGATCCTGAACGCGGCGGGCGCGATCGCGGCTCACGGCGGGTTGAACGGTTCGCTCGGTGAGGCGTTGCAGGCGGGAATGGCGCGGGCCGTCGAGGCGATCGACAGCGGGGCGGCCGCAGCTCTCCTGGATCGCTGGGTCGAGGTCAGCACCCGCCTCGCGGGCTGACCCGCCCGACGCCGACATGACGCGCAGAACCCCGGCTCGGGAGATCCGAGCCGGGGTTCTGCACCGCGGTCACTCGCCGATGGAGAACGCCGCCTCGACGTCGGCGCTCGCGTAGGACCGGAACGCGATGTGCGTGGTGGTCCGCACGACCCCCTCCACCTTGTTGATCGCGCCGGTCACCACTTCGGCGATCCGCTCGTGGTCGCGGACCTTGACGATCGCGATGAGGTCGACGTCACCCGCGCACGAGTACACCTCGGAGACACCGGCGATGTCGGCGACGGCCTGGGCGGTCTCGGGAATCCGGTTCGCCTCGGCGTCGATCAGGACGATGGCGTTGATCATCTCGCTCCTTGTGGATCTCGGGGGTGGCTCGGTCTCTCAGCGTAGGCGCCGGCGCCCCGCGCCAGCGCGCACCACTGCTGCCACGAACCCGCGCCGTGTGCGGGCTCGCGGTACCCGTCGGTGGCGCGCACGATCCGGACGCCGGGCCCGTCGAGCCAACTCGCCACCAGCCCGACCTCGCCCGCGGTCGCGCCGCGCAGGGGCGAGGGGTCCGGTAGGACGGTCTCCGCGGACAGTGTCAATGCCTCGACGACGGGCATCGGTGCCACTCCGCGAGGTGCGACACCGGAGGACGCCAGTCGTCCGCACCGGACGACGGCGAACTCCCACCCGCCGCCGTCGCGGGGTCGGGCGGCGACCAGTTCGTCGATGGCGGCGACGGCCGCGAGCCGTTGGCAGCGGCGCAGTGCGGTGCCGAGCGCGGCCGTGCGGTCCCGCAGCCGCGCAGCGCTCTCGAACAGTTCCGCGGCCGCGAGGTCCTCGATGCGGGCCCGCAGCCGGTGCAGCGGGGCGGCGTCGTCCCCGCGGATCAGCGCGCGGACGGTGTCCACAGCGGGACGGTAGGCGTCGGGCGTCTGGGGGGTACTGCCCGCCGGGCAGCCGCCGACCGCGCTGTCCGGGCAGTCCGGCCCGTGCACCTGGTCGCGGCGAATCTTCTTGGTGCAGGTACGGATTCGGCTCACGTCGGCGATCGTCGCGGCGGTGTCGGCGGCGTCGGTCCGATTCGTGAACGGCCCGAGGCTGTCGGGGCCGGCGCGGCGGGTGACGGAGAGCCGGGGGAACGGCTCGTCGGTCAGTGTGATCCACCACGCCCGCTTCGGAAACTTCGACCTCCGGTTGTACGGAGGGGCGTACGCGGCGAGCATGCGCAGTTCGCGTACGGCGGCCTCGAGGCCGTGCGCGCACTCGACGTGGTCCACCCGGGTCGCGAGTGCCACCATCTCCTTCATCCGCGCGCGGGTCTCCGATCCGGTGAAGTAGCCGCGCACCCGGCGCTGGAGGTTGACCGCGGTCCCGACGTAGAGGACCTCGTCCGACGGCCCGCGGAACAGGTAGACGCCGGGTGTGCGGGGCAGGTGTGCGGCCAGGCCCCGCTTGCCGCGCTGCGCGGCAGACACGTTCGGCAGGTAGTCGACGAGTTCGGGATAGCTGTGCACGCCGAGGTTGCCGACGCGCTCGATCAGAGCGTGCAGGACGTCGACGGTGGCGCGGGCGTCGTCGAGTGCCCGGTGCGTCGGCCGGGTGGTGACCCGGAACAGGTCCGCCAGCGCCGAGAGTTTCACCGACGGTGCCTCCTCGCGGGAGAGCACCCGGCGGGCCAGCTTCACCGTGCACAGCACCTGGAACGGCGGCCACGCCAGATCGAGGCGGGTGGCCGCCGCCCGCAGGAATCCGACGTCGAAGCGGGCGTTGTGCGCGACCAGGACGGCGCCGCGGGAGAACTCGAGAAAGGTCGGCAGTACCTGTTCGATCCGGGGCGCGCCGACGAGCATCGCCGAGGTGATGCCGGTCAGCTGCACGATGAACGGGGACAGTGTTCGCCCCGGATCGACGAGGGTGGCCAGTTCTCCGATCACCTCCCCGCCGCGTACCTTCACTGCCCCGATCTCGGTGATGGCGTCCTCCCCGGAGTTGCTGCCGGTGGTCTCGAGGTCGACGACGACGAATGTCGTGTCCCGTAACGGGGTGTCCAGCTCGTCGAACGTCAGCTGGCGTGCGGTGGTGTCACGGGAACTCACGCCCCCGAGGCTAGGGGGCGGCACCGACAGGTCGTGTCGCTCAACGGTTCCTGTCGGGGGGTGTCGCTACTTTCGGCTCGTGTCGGCCTCTCGAAACGCCCGGCGACCACGAATGAGACGAGGGTCACAATGATTGTGGATTGCAGCGAATGCGCGGTTCGCGACATCGCCTGCGTCGACTGTGTGGTGACCGTGCTGCTCGGCTGCCCCGAGGCCGATTCCCGGGTGGAGACCGTCCGGTCCGGTGTTCCCGGCCGAATGAGTATTGAGCAGGAGGAACGGGTGGTCCTCGTGGCACCTGCGGACGCCGGAACGGTGCCGCGACCGAGGCAGGTCCCCGTGGTCCGACCCACGCAGACCAGGCGGTCGTTATCGGTTCGTGACCAAGCCGTCCGCTGACGCGAAACGGATGCCCGAATTGCTCGGTTGGCCCGACTTTCCGGGTCGTCGGGGTCGACAGCGGCGTGGTGCTTTCGTAATCTTCTCGAGACCTAGCGGAGTCTCGTCGCACCACACCGGTGCGGCATCGCCAGGTACCGCCTAATCGAACTCCCGCAAGGGAATCGTGCCGGGAACCCAGGTTTCCATTGGGGTGAATCCCGCCGGAGCGCAGACCGCGTGCCGACGGGTAGGGCTGATCTTCCCAGCCCGAACCCGTCAGCTAACTCGGTCGGCGGACGAACGGAAGAAAGGCACCTCCTTCTCGTGGCAACACTGAGCACCAAGGCGCGACGCGTCGCCGTCGCCGGCATCCTGACCGTCGGCGCGATCACGGCCACCGCGGCTCCCGCCCTCGCCGAGCCCGTCACGGTTCCCGGCGTCGGCACCTTCGACATCCCGGGCGTCCCGGCGCAGACCATCGAGATCCCCGGTCTCCCGCAGCTCCCCGAGATCCCGGGCGCTCCCGCTGCCATCGCTCCGATTGTCACCGCTGGTCAGAAGGCCGTCGACGCCGCTGCCAGCAAGATCGGTGCCCCCTACGTGTGGGGTGCGACCGGCCCGGACGCCTTCGACTGCTCCGGTCTGGTGCAGTGGGCGTTCAAGCAGGTCGGCATCAGCATTCCGCGCACCAGCTACGACCAGGCCGCGGCCGGTACCCCGGTCTCGCTCAATGCGCTGCAGCCCGGTGACGTCGTGTCCTTCTACGGTGGCTCCCACTCCGCCATCTACGCCGGCAACGGTGAGGTCATCCACGCCGCGACCTCCGGTACCCCGGTCAAGCGCGCTCCGCTGTCGTCGATGCCGGCGGACGGCGCACGCCGCTACTGACGTACGGCGCCGCGGGCCGGGGAAGGGGCGCGGCGTCGACGAACGGCCCGGTGGCCGAACTTCGACGGGCCCGTCGATCCGTGTGGATCGGCGGGCCCTGTCGTGTTCCCGCCCGTGACCAGCGTGAGTTGCGTCCATGTGATTCGCCGGGTGGACACCGCTGTATGCCGTTCCGTAACCTGGCTGAGACCTTTTCGAGCGGAAGAACAGGAGCACCCGGTTCGTGGCGTCACTGAGGAAACGGTCCACCGCGGTCGCCGCCGGCGTGCTCACCCTCGCACTCGTCGGTGCCGGCACCGGCCCGGCAGTGGCGGATCCCGCGATCGACAATCCGACCGCGGCGCTCGAGAGGCTCACGGACCTGTCCCGACGGTCGGAGCAGACCACCGAGGCGATGCACAACGCGCAGATCGACCTCGATTCCAAGCTCGGCGTGCAGCGCGACGCCGAACAGCGCCACGACGCCGATCTGCGCCTGCTCGACGACGCCCGCGCCGCGATGGCGCAGTTCCAGCCCGCCGTGGACCGGCTGACCGCCGCCAACTATCAGGGCGGCCGCGTGAACCGACTGTTCGCGGTGATGGTGTCCGATTCGCCCCAGCAGCTGCTCGACCAGATGTCGACGCTCAGCGTGCTCTCCGCGGACACCGCCGCCCAGGTCGCGAAGTACAAGGCGGCCAGCGACGATGCGGCCGCCGCCGAGGAGGCGTCCCGCACGTCGGCCGACGAAGCCCGCACCGCCACCGAGCACGCCCGCTCGATCAGTGACGACCTCCAACGCACGCAGAGCGACCTGCAGTCGCAGATCGCGGACGTCACCCAGGCGTTCGCCGCGCTGACCAGCGCCGAGAAGGCAACACTCGCCGGCTCCGTGTTCCCGGCCGGGTACGACCCGGCGATCGTGCTGCAGGGGCTGGTGCCCGGCTCCAACGCGAGCGCACTGCAGGCGGCGCTGACCCAGGTCGGCAAGCCGTACGTGTGGGGTGCCACCGGCCCCGACGGCTACGACTGCTCCGGGCTGATGGTGTGGGCGTACCGGCAGATCGGCAAGGAGCTACCGCGGTCGAGTCAGGCGCAGGCCGCGGGCGGGACCCCGGTGCGCAAAGAGGACCTGCAGCCCGGCGACCTCGTCATCTTCTACTCGGATGCCTCGCACGTGGGCATGTACGCCGGCAACGGGAACATCGTGCACGCCTCGACCTTCGGCGTCCCGGTGAAGGTGGCACCGCTGGACGCGTACCCGTTCTACGGCGCTCGCCGGTACTGATCATCGAGCGGGGGGACGCGACGCGGTCGCCGCGCCGCAGGATCCGGGCGTGGGAGGCGGCTGCCCTCGGTGGTCTGCTGGTCGTGGTGGCGGGGGCGGCGCTCGTGGTGCAGCAGGCCGAGCCGGCCACGACGGCTCCGCCGGCAGCCGAGGCGAATCCGTTCGAGCAGGCGCGTCGTGCCGGTGTCCAGGACCTGCTCGACCGGTGGGCGGCGGCGACCCGGGCCGGTGACCAGGCGGCGCTCGCGGCGCTGTTCGACCCCGCCGCGATGCCGGAATTCCTGCCGTCCGAGATCCGGCGCGCGGCCAACCTCGGTGGTGTCCCACTGTCCGACTGGGGCTACGAGATCGGCACCGGCCCCGAGACACCGGTGCCCAGCGACCTGGCGGAGCAGCTGCAGGCGACCGACGTGTGGGCGCCGCAGGTCTACCTGCGCTACGCGATCGCGGGTGCCGACCAGGGGTCCACGCGCAAGCCGGTGTCACTGGTGGTCGCACGCCGCGGCGACACGTGGACCCTGGTCTCCGATCGTCCGCTGCCGGAGTACGACCGTCGAACATGGCGTGGCCCCTGGGATTTCGGTCCGGTCGTGGCACGGTCCGTGAGGACGGGTGAGACGGCCTCGGTGGTGCTCGGCCATCCCGGGCAGCAGCAGTGGATCGAGGCCATCGCCACCGAACTCGCCACCGCCGTCCCCACGGTGAGCGAGGTGTGGGGAGACGACTGGTCACGGCGCGCGGTGGTGATCGTCACCGCCGACCAGGACGAGTTCACCGAACAGGTCGGCGGCCAGCACAGCGGATCGGACATCGCCGCGGTCGCCGTCTCCGACGCGGTCACGCCCGGCTCGGGGACCGTCACCGGCCAGCGGATCGTGTTCAGCCCCAGTGCCGGTGAGCGGCTCACCGAGGCGTCCCGCCGGGCGGTCCTGCGCCACGAACTCACCCACGTCGCCACCCGGGCGACGACGACGGACGGGTCACCGATGTGGATGCTCGAGGGGTTCGCCGACTACGTCGGGCACCGGGGTTCCGGGGAGGACGTCCGGTCCGTCGCCCCGACGGTGTCGGCGGCGGTGGACCTCCACGGCCCTCCGGTGCGGTTGCCGTCCGACGCCGACTTCGCGGCGGGTGGCGAACGCGCTCTCGCCGCGTACGAATCCGCGTGGAGCGTCGCCGCTTTCGTCGCTGACCGGTTCGGGGAGGACCGACTGCGCGCCCTGTACCGGGAGCTGTCCACGGGGCCGGTGGACGCCGACGTCGTCGACGAGCGCGTCCGATCCGTGCTCGGGGTGTCGACCCGCGACCTGATCGGGCAGTGGGGCGCGTGGTTCGTGGACCGGATCGCCTGACGGCCTTCCCGCCACCCTGCGACACCGACGCGGGCGGGCACCGCCTACGGTGGACGCATGCGCCGAACCCTGTTGGTGACGAACGACTTTCCACCGCGACCCGGCGGCATCCAGTCCTACCTGCAGTCCCTGACCGCGGCGTTGCCCGCGGACCGGCTCGTCGTGTACGCGCCCCGGTGGCGCGGCGACAGTCACACCAGGTTCGACGCCGCGCAGCCGTTCGAGGTGGTCCGGCATCCGACCACGCTGATGGTGCCGACTCCACTGGTCGCGCGGCGCGCCGCGAAACTGATCCGCAGCCACGACTGCGAGAGCGTGTGGTTCGGTGCCTCGGCGCCGCTCGCGTTGCTGGCACCGCACCTGCGCCGCGCCGGCGCGCAGAACGTGGTCGCGAGCACGCACGGCCACGAGGTCGGCTGGTCGATGGTGCCGGGCGCGCGCCGGTCGTTGCGCCGGATCGGTGACACCACCGACGCGATCACCTACGTCAGCAAGTACACCCGCGGACGGTTCGCGTCCGCGTTCGGGCCCCGGTCCGGACTCGAACACCTGCCGCCCGGTGTCGACGCCGAGATCTTCCGCCCCGACCCGGCGGCGCGGGCCGAGCTGCGCGCGCGGTACGGGCTGGGGGAGCGGCCCACTGTCCTGTGCCTGTCCCGGCTGGTGCCCCGCAAGGGTCAGGACGTCCTGATCCGGGCGCTGCCGCGGATCCGGAAGCGGATCGACGGCGCGGTGCTGGTGATCGTCGGCGGCGGACCGTACGAGGAGTCGCTGCGCCGGCTGGTGCGGTCGGTCGGGGTCGAGGACCATGTCGTGTTCACCGGCGGCGTGCCCGCCGCGGAACTGGCCGCCCACCACACGATCGCCGACGTGTTCGCGATGCCGTGCCGCACGCGCGGCGCCGGACTGGACGTCGAGGGCCTGGGGATCGTGTTCCTGGAGGCGTCGGCGACCGGGGTGCCGGTGATCGCCGGCGACTCCGGCGGGGCACCGGAGACGGTGCGGGAGGGCGAGACCGGGCACGTGGTGCGCGGCCGGTCGGTGACCGCCGTGGCCGACGCCGTGGTCTCGGTGCTCGAGGACCGGGACCGGGCGGCGGCGATGGGGGCGGCCGGACGTCGCTGGGTGGTCGAGCAGTGGCGCTGGGAGACCCTGGCCGCCAAGCTCGCCGGCCTGCTGTAGGTGCGCTTCGCGCAGTGGTGCACTTGTGGAGGGCGGGCCGTCCGAAAGTGCACCACTGCGCTACGCGCATCATGCGTAGAGGGCCGCGATGACGTCGCCGTGGTTCTGGTGAATGATGTTGCGCTTGAGCTTGAGGGTCGGGGTGAGCTCGCCCGTCTCCTCCGTGAAGTCGACCGGCAGGATGCGGTACTTCTTGATCGACTCGGCGTGCGAGACGAGCTTGTTCGCCTCGGCGATCGCCTCGTCGACCTCCGCGACCAGGTCGGCGTCGGCCACCAGGTCCGCTACGGACGCACTCGTGGCCTTGCCGTTGCGCTCGAGCCACCCCGGCCATGCCTCCGGATCGATCGTGATCAGCGCGGCGATGAACGGCTTCTGATCACCCACGACCAGCGCCTGGCTGATCAGCGGGTGCGCCCGCAGGTGGTCCTCGAGGCCGGCCGGGGCCACGTTCTTGCCGCCGGCGGTGACGATGATCTCCTTCTTGCGGCCGGTGATGCTCAAATAGCCCTCGGTGTCGAGGGAGCCGAGGTCGCCGGTGTGGAACCAGCCGTCCTCGATGGCGTCGGCGGTGGCGGCCTCGTTGCGCCAGTACTCGGTGAACACCACCGGGCCGGCGAGCATGATCTCGCCGTCCTCGGCGATGCGGACCGAGTTGCCCGCCAACGGCTTTCCGACGGTACCGACCTTCTGGTGGCCCGGGGTGTTGACGGTGATCGCGGCGGTGGTCTCGGTGAGGCCGTAGCCCTCGTAGATCGTCACGCCGAGGCCGCGGAAGAAGTGCCCCAGCCGCGCGCCGAGCGGTGCGCCACCCGAGATCGCCAGCTGGCAGCGGCCGCCGAGCGCGGCCTTGAGCTTGCTGTACACCAGCCGGTCGAACACGGTGTGCTCGAGATTGAGGAGCAGGCCGGCGCCGCCGGTGTCCTGCGCCTGACTCCACTTCACCGCCACATCGGCGGCGAGGTCGAAGATCCGGCCCTTGCCCTCGCTGTGCGCCTTCTGCCGGGCGGTGTTGTAGACCTTCTCGAACACCCGCGGCACCGACAGGATGAAGTCCGGCTTGAATTCACCGAAGGTCGCGACCAGGTTCTTCGTGTCGGCGGTGTGGCCGACCGTCGCGCCGGCGTTGAACGCCGCCAGGCTGACCGCTCGGGCGAGCACGTGCGCCAGCGGCAGGAACATCAGGTTGCGGCGGCCCGGCTGAAGCAGGGCCCCGAATCCGGATGTCGCGATCGCCTGGGACTCCGCGAGCAGATTCGAGTGGGTCAGCATGCAGCCCTTGGGGCGGCCGGTGGTGCCGGAGGTGTAGATCAGTGTGGCCGGGTCGGCGGCCTTCAGCGCGGCGGTCCTGGTCCGCACCTGCTCGTCGGAGATCTCCGCGCCGCGTTCGACGAGCGCGGCGATCGCGCCGGCGCTGCCGTCGGTGGTCTCGATCTGCAGCAGCACTCGCAGGGCGGGGGACTGTTCGGCGACCTCGGCGACGGTGGTCCGGTGGCCGTCGTTCTCCACGATCAGCCCGACGGCGGACGAATCCTCGAGGATCCAGCGCACCTGCTCGGCGGAAGAGGTCTCGTAGACCGGGACGGTCACTGCGCCGGCCGCCCAGATCGCGAAGTCGAGGATCGGCCACTCGTATCGTGTCGCCGACATCAGGGCCACCCGGTCGCCGGGCTCGACGCCCGACGCGATCAGTCCCGTGGCGACGGCGGTGACCTGCTCGGCGACCTCGGCGGCGGTGACGTCGGTCCAGGTGCCACCCGTGAGCCGTCGGAACACGGCCAGGTTCGGGGTCGCGGCCGCGTGGTCGAAGACCGCGTCGACAGCGGATCCGTCGGCCGGAACGGTGAAGTTGGGGGGAACGCTGAATTCACGCACGTGAGGCCTCCGAACCTGCGGATACTGACGAGTAGGTTTGTGCTCGTGTCCACTCTAAACCCTGTCGGATGCGACCTGCGCCACGCCGGTCGGCCGGGATGTGTGAAGCTAAGCGGGTGAGCAGTATCCAGGTCGCGGACCAGACGTTCATCGCGGCGGCCCCGCAGCGGGTCGCCGAGTGCCTCGCCGTGCCCTCGAAATGGCGCCGGTGGTGGCCGGATCTGCGGATCGACGTCCGGGAGGACCGGGCGGAGAAGGGGATTCGCTGGTCGGTCGGCGGCGCGCTGACCGGGACCATGGAGATCTGGCTCGAACCCGAACTCGACGGCACGATCGTCCACTACTTCCTGCACGCCGAGCCGGTCGGTACCTCGCCCGCGGAGGCCGCCGGGCCGGACCTCGCCGGCATGAACCACGCGCGGCGACTGGCGGGCAAGGTGATGACCTTCGAGGCGAAACGGGAACTCGAGGCAGGACGCCCGGCGGGCGAGAGTCCGCAGCCGCGGTGAGGACGCCGCGGTACAGGTAGGAAAGGAGACGCTCGCCCGAATGCCCGAGAAGACCAAGATGTCGATCGCGATCGCCGCGCCGCCGCAGCGGGTGATGGACGTGATCGCGGACTACGACGCCTATCCGGAGTGGGTCGCTGCCGCCAAGTCCGTCGAGGTGCTCGAGGTCGGCGCGTCCGGGCGCGCGCGACAGGTTCGCTTCGTCCTGGACGCGGGAATGGTCAAGGACACCTACGTACTCGAGTTCGACTGGGCGTCCGACGGGCGCTCGGTCTCCTGGCATCTCGTCTCCGGTGAGATCCAGAAGGCGCAGACCGGTTCCTACACGCTCGAGCCGACGGCGGACGGGACGACCGTCGTGACGTACGAACTCACCGTCGACCTGACGATCCCGATGATCGGACTGTTCAAACGCAAGGCGGAGAAGGCGATCACCGACACCGCACTGAAGGAGTTGAAGAAGCGGGTGGAGGGCTGACCGCGAGGGCGGCCGACGCGCAGACGCGGGTGCGATTCGTCGTCGGCAAGGGTGGCGTCGGCAAGACGACGGTGGCGGCGGCGACCGCGGTGTCATTGGCGCGCAGGGGATCCCGTGTCCTGCTCGTCTCCCTGGACCAGGCGCACTCGGTCGCCGAGGTGATCGGTGCGCCACGGCGGCCCGGCACGTCCGACGCCCTCGCCGCGATCGACGGGACCGACCGCGACGGCGGCGGACTCGAGATCCTCGAACTCGACACCCTCGCTCTGCTCGAGCACAGGCTCGCGGGGGCGGCGGCGCTGGTGCCGGGCGGCCCCGAGCACGATCACTCGTTGTCGGTGCCCGACCCGGAGGAGCTGACCGCGCTGCCGGGAGCGCAGGAACTGGCCGGTCTCGTCGAGGTCACCCGGCTGGCCGACAGCGGCGACTGGGACGATCTCGTCGTGGACTGCCCGGCGACGGCGGACTCGTTGCGGCTGCTCACCGTGCCCGACCTGGTCGCCGACACGGTGGAACGGATCTGGCCGCAGCACCAACGGGTCACGCTCGGGCAGGGCACGACCCAGTGGCACCTGCTCGCAGCGATGATGATCGACCGGCTCGTCGCGTCGACCGCGCCGGTGCGGGCGCTGCTCGGCGATCCCGCGCGGACCGGGGTGCGACTGGTCGTCGGCCCGACGGTCGTCGCGGTCGCGGAGGCGAAACGCACCGTCACCGCGCTGGCCCTGATCGGTGTCGCGCTCGACGACGTTGTCGTCAACGGCCTTCTGCCACAGGACGATTCGATCCGAGACGATGGCTCTGCCGCCCCTGCGCTGCACTGGTACGTCCGGCGTGCGGCCGCGCAGCGGGCGATCGTCGCGGACCTGAGCGCCACGCTGCCCGCCGTCCCGGTCCACGTTGCCCACGACCGCGGTGACGAGCCGGTAGGGTTGAGCATTCTCGACGCTCTCGCCGACGACGTCGCGCAGTCCGGAGCCGTCACGGCCCCGGGCGCGGACGAACCGGAGTCGGCAGCGTCCCGGCACGTGCCGGCGGTGGAGCACGAATCAGGGGCGGGGGTGGACTCGGTGTACGCGCTGCGGATACCGCTGCCCCTCGTCGACCCGGCCACGATCACCCTGGGCCGGGTGGGCGACGACCTGCTGATCGGAGCCGCAGGCGTGCGCCGACGCATGACGCTGGCGTCCGTCCTGCGGCGCTGCGTCACCGTCGGCGCCGGCCTCGAGGGCGACGACCTGGTGGTGCGGTTCCGCCCCGACCCCGAGGTGTGGCCGCAGTGAGCGGGGATCACGCCGCCCTGATGGCGGAGCTGCGGTCGCTGGCCACCGCCGCACTCGACCGGATCGAGCCGATTCTCGAGCGGCTCGCCGAGAACGGACCGACAACGGCGACCACCGGATCCCCCAGCGCCGCCACCCCGGGTGCCGAGGCCGCTGAGCACGGGTCGTTCGGATGCAGCTGGTGTCCGGTGTGTGCCCTCGTCGCCCTCGTGCGCGGCGAGCAGCACGACCTGGTGACGCTGGTCGCGTCGCAGCTCACTGTCCTGATCGCGTGGGTGCGAGCACTGCTCGACGACTTCGCAGGCCCGACACCGCCGTCCGGCGGGCCGCCGGAGGACACACCTCGGCCACGCCGCGCCTTCGTGCCGATCCAGGTCCGGATCGACGACAATCCCACAACATGAGCACAGTCGGTTCGGGCGCCGGAGGCGCGGCGGGTTCGGGCGCCGGAGGCGCGGCGGGTTCGGGCGCGGCTCTGACGATCGGTGTCGACGTGGGCGGCACCAGCATCCGCGCCGCGGTCGTCGATGCGGACGGGCAGGTGCTCGACACGGCGCAGTCGCCGACACCGCGGTCGTCGCCGGCGCTCGAGGACGCGCTCGACCGGACGGTGCGGGAACTCGTCGCCCGGCACCCGATCGGCGCCGTCGGGTTGGCTGTCGCCGGATTCGTCTCCCGCGACCGCACCGTCGTCCGGTTCGCGCCGCACCTCCCGTGGACGAACGCCCCCGTGGCGGACGACCTCGCGGCGCGACTCGGTCTGCCGGTCGCCCTCGAACACGACGCGAACGCCGCGGCCTGGGCGGAGCGGCGATTCGGGGCGGCGACCGGTAGCGGGAACGTCGTCACCGTCGCGGTCGGGACGGGAATCGGCGCGGCCCTGCTGGTGGACGGAGAGCTCTACCGCGGCAGCAACGGCGTCGCCCCCGAACTGGGGCACCTGCAGGTGGTGCCCGACGGCCGCCTGTGCGCATGCGGCAAGCGCGGCTGCTGGGAGCGGTACTGCAGCGGCACCGCGCTCGTGGAGACGGCGATCGAACTGCTCGCGGCGGACCCCGCCGGCTCGACGGTCCTCGCCGCCGACGTCGCGCGGGACCCCGGGTCGCTGACCGGCAGGCGGATCGCCGGGGCCGCCCGGGACGGAGATCCGGTCGCGTTGCGCACCATGGCCGAATTCGCGCGGTGGCTGGGTCTGGGCCTGGCGATCGTCGCGGACGTCTTCGACCCCGAACTGGTGGTGATCGCCGGCGGGGTGGCGAGTTCGTCGGGGCTCTTCCTCGACGACGCCCGCGACCACTACGCACGGGCACTGACCGGTTCCGGGCACCGGCCCCTGGCCCGGATCCGCACCACCCAGCTGGGGGAGGCGGCCGCGATGGTCGGTGCCGCCGATCTCGCCCGCACC
Organism: Rhodococcus sp. NPDC003318; assembly: GCF_042879035.1. Taxonomy (NCBI): domain Bacteria; kingdom Bacillati; phylum Actinomycetota; class Actinomycetes; order Mycobacteriales; family Nocardiaceae; genus Rhodococcus; species Rhodococcus sp. NPDC003318. The sequence goes on from NZ_JBIAOU010000011.1 coordinate 67,039, forward strand.
CTGCTCGTCTGAGCGTGGCGCGACGCGAAGCGGGGTATCCGTCATGACGACGGCCACAGCGGCGCTTCTCGTGTGGCCCGGTACACCGGGCCTCGGTACAGTCGACGGACCGAAGTGCGCTCACAGGCCGGGGAGATTGCGATGTGGTACTGGCTGTTCAAATACATTCTTCTCGGACCGATCCTGTTCGTCCTCGGTCGACCCAGAATCGAAGGGGCACACAATCTCCCGGCTCACGGCGCGGCGATCCTGGCGAGCAACCACCAGGCGGTGATGGACTCGTTCTACCTGCCGCTGCGGGCACCGCGGCGCATCACCTTCCTCGCCAAGAGCGAGTACTTCACCGGCACCGGATTGAAGGGCCGGTTCCAGCGGTGGTTCTTCACCGCCGTCGGTCAGGTCCCGATCGACCGGACGGGTGCCGACGCCGCTGCGGACGCGCTCGCCGCCGGCCTGAAGGTGCTCGGCGACGGCAAACTGCTCGGCATCTACCCGGAGGGCACCCGTTCCCCGGACGGCCGGCTCTACAAAGGCAAGACCGGCATGGCGCGGATGGCCCTCGCCGCGGGCGTGCCCGTGATCCCGGTCGCGATGATCGGCACCGACAAGCTCAACCCGATCGGATCGAGGTGGCCGCGGCCGGCCAAGATCGTCGTACGGATCGGTGAACCCATCGACTTCGGTCGCTTCGACGGTATGGCCGGGAACCGGTTCGTCGAACGCGCGGTGACCGACGAGGTGATGTACAAGCTGATGCAGCTGTCCGGGCAGGAGTACGTCGACATCTACGCCGCCACCCTGAAGAACAGGCCGGCCCAGCCACCCGAGGCCGACCGGATCCCCGACACCCGGGCGAGCTGAGCCGGAGACCTCAGGACACGGACACGGTCGCCGGTTCCTGCGGTGCGTCGCTGTCGGCGGATCGGACCGGGGCGAGTGGCAGGGCGGCGACGAGGATCAGCGTCACCAGCCCCCACCACACGTACGACGACGCGAGGAATTGGTCCCACAGCGGCCAGCCCAGGCCGCTGGTGCGGCCCGGGATCAGCACCCAGTGGGGCGCGATCACGAACAGGGCCGCGCCCGCGACGGTCCACGCCGCCCAGAACACCCGCCGAGCCGGATCCCGCTCGGATCGGTCCAGCGCCATCGCGGCGAACACCATCAGCAGCGGCACCGCCCACACCCAGTGATGCGACCACGACACCGGTGACACGAGCAGCCCGAACACCGCGGTCGTGGTCAGCGCCAGGGCCGGGCGGTGCGCCGCGAAGGCCCGGCGGACCGCGACGACGGTGACCGCGAGCGCCACGACGCTGCACAGCATCCACAGCGCACTCCGGGTCGCGTCGTCGAGTCCGAGGCGGGCGAGCATGCCGGTCAGCGACTGGTTCGCCGGGTACGCCGGCGTGCCGATCCGGTCCGAGTCCATGAGCGTCTCGGTCCAGTACTGCTTCGCGTCCGAGAAGGTCACCACGAACCCGATCGCGGTTCCGGCGAGGAACCCGACCCCGGTCGTCACGACCGAGCGAATGTCCTTGCGCAGCAGGAAGAACAGCACGAACACCGCCGGCGTCAGCTTCACCGCCGCGACCAGGCCGACGAGCAGACCCCGCGGCCACGGTGTCCGCGGCAGCAGGCAGTCGGCGACGACGAGGGCCATCAGGGCGATGTTGATCTGGCCGTAGTCGAGGGTGGACTGCACCGGTTCGAGCAGCAGCGCCGCCGCGGCCAGCGCCGCCGCGGTCCAGCCGATCGTGGACCGGCCCACCACCCCCAGCGCACGCAGCGTCAGCGCCACGGTCGCGACGAGCGCGGCCAGCGAGATCGCCGTCAATACGAAACTCGCCTGTTCGAGCGTGATCGCGGCGAGCGGTGCGAACACGATCGCCGCCAACGGCGGATACGTGAACGGCAGCTCCGAGCCGATCACCGTCGCGGGCATCGGGCCGTAGAGCGCGACGCCGTCCACGAGCGCCTTCCCGCCGATCCGGTAGACGTCGAGGTCGATCCGGTAGTAGTCGCCGAACTCGCGCAGCGGAGGCAGCCCGAACAGGTGGTAGCAGATCCCGGCGACGACAGCGGCGACGACCACGAGCCGGAGCAGGGCACCGGCCGGGGTGCCTGCGCGGGGGAGTCGCAGGCGCCCGCCGGACGCCGTCGACTCCGCTGCGTCGGCGGGTGCGGGCTCACGGGCAGGCGGCACGGTCATCCTTACGGTGTCGGACCCTGGGAGGTCGGGGGCGGTCGCATCACCGGCGCGGCGGGCACATAGGGTGCCCGTCGTGCGCTACTTCTACGACTGCGAGTTCATCGAGGATGGTCGCACAATCGACCTGGTCTCCATCGGCGTGGCCGCCGAGGACGGCCGGGAGTTCTATGCGGTGTCCACCGAGTTCGACCCGTCACGCGCCGGGAAGTGGGTGCGGTCGAACGTGCTGCCGAAACTGCCTCCGCCGTCGTCGCCCGTGTGGCGCAGCCGGGACAGGATCCGCGACGACCTGCTGAAGTTCCTGATCCCGCGGCCCGGCATCGTGCCCGAACTGTGGGCCTGGGTCGGGGCCTACGACCACGTCGCCTTCTGCCAGCTGTGGGGCGACATGACCGCGTTGCCGCAGTCGCTGCCCCGGTTCACCCGTGAACTCAAGCAGCACTGGGAGGACGCCGGCCGGCCCCTGCTTCCGCCCGCGCCGGGAGATGCGCACGACGCGCTCGCCGACGCCCGCCACAACCTCGCCAAGTTCGAGGCGATCCGGGTGGCGGGCACCCTGCGCTGACCGTCGGCGGGCGGTCACGGCTGGGCGACAATCACACCCTTGCGTGTCGGTCCTTCCGGCAACCGAATATCCTGAACGGGTGAACTGGACCGTCGACGTGCCGATCGACCGCTTGCCCCAACTCCCGCCGCTGCCCACGGCGCTGCGAGAGAAGCTGGACGCGGCGCTGGCCAAGCCAGCCGCCCAGCAGCCGTCGTGGCCGGCCGACCAGGCCGCAGCGATGCGCACCGTGCTCGAGAGCGTGCCTCCGATCACGGTGGCGAGCGAGGTCGAGGACCTGCAGAACCAGCTCGCGAGCGTCGCCCGGGGCGAGGCCTTCCTGCTCCAGGGTGGTGACTGCGCGGAGACGTTCGCGGACAACACCGAACCGCACATCAAGGGCAACATCCGCACGCTGCTGCAGATGGCCGTGGTGCTGACCTACGGAGCCTCGCTCCCCGTGGTCAAGGTCGCTCGCATCGCGGGCCAGTACGCGAAGCCCCGGTCCTCCGACACCGACTCCCTCGGTCTGTTGTCGTACCGCGGCGACATGGTCAACTCCCTCGTCGCGGACGAGGCGGTCCGCGTCCACGACCCGTCGCGCCTGGTTCGCGCCTACGCGAACGCCAGCGCCGCGATGAACCTGGTGCGGGCCATCACCGCGGCGGGCGAAGCCGACCTGCACCGCGTGCACGACTGGAACCGTGAGTTCGTCGCGTCCTCGCCGGCCGGCGCCCGGTACGAGGCCCTCGCCGCCGAGATCGACCGCGGCCTGCGTTTCATGGACGCGTGCGGTGTCGTGGATCCGAACCTGAAGGCCGCGAAGATCTTCGCCAGCCACGAGGCCCTGGTCCTGGACTACGAGCGGGCCATGCTGCGTCTCGACAACGACGACGAGCATCCCAAGCTCTACGACCTGTCCGCACACTTCCTGTGGATCGGTGACCGCACCCGCCAGCTCGACGGTGCGCACATCGCGTTCGCGGAGCTGCTCGCCAACCCGATCGGCCTCAAGATCGGCCCGACCACCACCCCGGAGATGGCGGTCGAGTACGTCGAGCGGCTCGACCCGACCGGCAAGCCGGGCCGACTGACCCTGATCTCCCGGATGGGCAACGGCAAGGTCCGGGACCTGCTGCCCGGCATCGTCGAGAAGGTGCAGGCGACCGGTCACCAGGTGATCTGGCAGTGCGATCCGATGCACGGCAACACCCACGAGTCCTCGACCGGGTACAAGACCCGCCACTTCGACCGCGTCGTCGACGAGGTACAGGGGTTCTTCGAGGTGCACAACGCGCTCGGCACCCACCCGGGTGGCATCCACGTCGAGCTGACCGGTGAGAACGTCACCGAGTGCCTCGGCGGCGCGCAGGACATCTCCGACCTCGACCTGTCCGGCCGCTACGAGACGGCGTGCGATCCGCGGCTGAACACCCAGCAGTCGCTCGAGCTGGCGTTCCTCGTCGCGGAGATGCTGCGCGGCTGAACAACTCCGAACCGGATTCCGCCCGCTCCGACCGTCGTCGGGGCGGGCCGGTCTCGTTCCCGGAGAGGATGTCGGTGGCGGAGGTTACGGTCGGTGGTGATCGAGACACCGACCGTTTCCACACGTGGAGGACCGACCGTGAAGATCACCGAACCGCAACTCGGCACCCCCTGTTGGGCCGAACTGGGCACCACCGACATCGCCGCCGCGGGCGCGTTCTACGGGGCGCTGCTCGGCTGGACCCCCGAGAAGGACCCGCACCCCGACGCCGGGGGATACACGCAGATGCTGCTCGGGGACGACCCGGTGGCCGCGGTGAGCCCGCTCTACCAGGAGGGTCAGCCCGTTGCGTGGACCGTGTCGATCGCCGTCGCGGACGCCGATGCGACGGTCGAGAAGGCCACGGCGGCAGGCGGTTCGGTGATCGCCGAGCCGATGGAGGTGTTCGATCTCGGCCGGTTCGCGGTGCTCGCGGACCCGGCCGGGGCGGTGTTCACGCTGTGGCAGGCGCGGACGTTCTCCGGGGCGTCCCGGCTGAACGAGACCGGCACGCTGTGCTGGATCGAACTGCGCACCCGCGACACCGCCGCCGCGCAGGCCTTCTACACCGAGGTGTTCGGCTGGACCGTCACCCCGGGTGAGAGCTACACCCAGTTCGGGGTCGAGGGACAGGACTTCGGCGGCATGATGGCGATGGGCCCGGACTTCCCCGACGGCATTCCGCCGCACTGGGCGCTGTACTTCGGGGTCGACGACGTCGACGCCGCTGCGGCCAAGACGTCCGAACTCGGTGGTGCCGTGCACGTTCCCGGCACCGACCTGCCCGGCACCGGCCGATTCGCCCTCCTCACCGACCCGCAGGGCGGCGCGTTCGCGGTGTACGGACCTTAGCGAGTCACCCGAGGCCAGATTCGGCGCCCCCGACGTCACCATCGCCCGCCTGCTGCGATCGTGACGCTGGGGGCATCCGAGAGGGACCAGGCGGCACGACCTAGCTGCCGGTGCTCCAGATCGGGTAGACGAAGTGGCCCGGCCCGCCGCCCGGCATCGTCGAACCCGAGACGTTGGGGAAGTCGACCGGCAGCTGCACCAGCTTGTGGGGGTTGCCCTGCAGGTCGGCCTGCCAACATTCGAGCAGCACACCGTGGAACGCGGTGCACACGATGCGGGTGCTGGTGCCGTACGGCGAGGTGAGCCGGTTCTTCGCGACGAACGGGTTCCAGTACTCCGGATTGTCCGGGGTGAGGAAGTCCTTCGTGTCGAACGGCACGACGGGGGTCGGGTAGTCGGGGACCGGTGGCCACTCGTCGGCGTGGGCGACGGCGGGAGCGCCGACGAGGGCGGCGGCGGCCGCCACCGTCACCGAGGCACGGGCGAGAGAGGTACGGCTGAGGACACGAGCGGTCATCGGATCTCCTCTGGACGTGTGACCGATGTATCGGCGGCCGGCACCCACGCGTTAACCGCGGGCGCCGGCCGACCGGGCCGCGCTGGTCCGGCCGCGCCGATCAGGCCGCGGTCCCGGTGGTCGGCATGAGCCGGGCCAGGACGTCGGTGAGGGTGATCAGGCCGATCAGCCGCTCCCCGTCGGTGTGGTCCCGGACCAGCGCGATGTGGCTGCGGGTACCCCGCATGGTGGCGAGCGCCTCGTAGACCGGTGTGCGGACGTCGAGGGTGATCAGCTCACGCCGCAGGTCACGGGCCCGGACGCCGGGCTGCGCCCGGAGGCTGTCGCGGACGTGCAGGACACCGTCGATCCGGCCGCCGGTGCGGACCACCAGACGCAGGTGGCCGCTGCGGTCGGCGGCCGCCCGGATCTGCTCGGCGGTGGCGTCCGCGTCCACACCGCTCGGGTCGCTGTTCGGCGCGGTGATGTCACCGACCGTGAGAGCCTCGAGCTCCAGCGCACCGGTCAGGTGGCCGTGGTACCTCTCGTCGAGGGTGCCGACGCTCGCCGAGTGCTCCACCAGGTGGCGCAGAGAGTCCGGGTCCTGACCCGAGGACACCTGGTCGACAGGTTGGACCCCGACCTTCGCCAGGCACCGGTTCGCCAGCCGGTTCAGGCTCACGATCAGTGGCCTGGTCAGCCACATGAATCCGCGCATCGGGATCGCCAGCAGCGTCGCCGACCTCTCGGGATGCGCGATCGCCCACGACTTCGGCGCCATCTCGCCCACCACCAGGTGCAGGAACGTCACGATGATCAACGCGAGGACGAACCCGGCCACGTCGGCGAGCCAACCCGGGACGCCCCAACTCGCGAAGGCCGGCGTGAGCCAGTGGTGCACGGCAGGTTTCGTCACTGCGCCGAGTGCGAGGGTGCAGACGGTGATGCCGAGCTGGGAGCCCGCGAGAAGCACCGACAGTTCGGACGCGCTGCGCAGTGCCGCGCGCGCCGAACGGCTCGACGGCGCGGCGTCCTCGAGGCGGTGTCTGCGGGCGGCGATCAGGGCGAACTCGACCGCGACGAAGAACGCGCTCGCCGCGATCAGCAGTGCCGTGACGGCGAGGACGATCCAGGGGTTGCTCATCGGTGGGCGCCCTCTCCGGTGTGCACGGTCACGAACAGCGAGGACGGCACGTGCTTGTCGACGGCGCGGACCGTGACCCGCAGGAACGTCGGTGCCTGCGGCTCGTCGGCGACGAGGTCGGCCGGGTCCGTGGGCAGCGCGATCTCGACAGTGTCGCCGGTGCCGGGAAACCCGCCGAACTCGGTGATCACCAGGCCTGCGAACGTCTCGTAGTCGTCGTCCTCGGGGAGGTTCTCGTCGAGCACCCGCGCCACCTCGTCGACATGCACGCGGCCCGGCACGAGCCAGCCGCCGTCGACGGCCACGACCTCGGTGGCTTCGTGGTCGGGGTCGTGTTCGTCGGCGATCTCACCGACGAGCTCCTCGGCCATGTCCTCGACCGTCACGACCCCGGCGAATCCGCCGTACTCGTCGACGACCAGCGCCATCTCGTCCTTCGCCTCGGCGAGCCGTGCGAGAAGGTCGGGCAGCGGCAGGGTCGTCGGCACGACCACGGCGGGACGCGCCCGGTCCGCCGCGGTCCCGGTCGGGTCCGGACCCAGCAGGTCGTGCAGGTGCACCACGCCGAGGAGGTCGTCGCTGCTCGACCCGACCACCGGGTAGCGGGTGTGGCCGGAGCCCATCCGCGCGATCACGTCGCCGATCTGCTCGTCGGCGCGGACGACGTCGACGAGGGCCCGGGGGATCATCGCGTGCTCCGCGGTGCGGGTCGGGAAGTCGAGGACGCGGTCGAGCAGGGTGGACAGCTCGCGGGGGAGCTCACCGGTATCGCGGGACTCGGCGACGATGTGCTCGAGGTCGCGGGGGGTCGCGGAGTGCTCCACGTCGTGGACCGGTTCGATCCGCAGCGCCCGCAGCAGCAGATTCGACGACGTGTCGAACAGCCGGATCAGCCATCCGAACAGCGTCAGATACACGGTGGTCGACAGCGCGAGCCTCCGGGCGACCGGCTCGGGACGGGCGATGGCGAGGTTCTTCGGGAAGAGCTCACCGAAAACCATCTGCACGACGGTGGAGAACAGCACCGCGAGGACGGCGCCCACGGCGACGCCGACACCGGTCGGGATGCCGACACCGCCCGTCATCTCGCCGAGGCCACGACCGATGAGGGGTTCGGCGACGTAGCCGACGAGCAGTCCGGTGACGGTGATGCCGAGTTGAGCGCCCGAGAGCATGAACGAGGTGCGGCGGGTGACGCCGAGGGCGCGGGCGGCGGACGCGTCGCCGGCGTGCGCGCGGGCCTCGAGCCGGGAACGGTCCACGGCCATGAAGGCGAATTCCTGGGCCACGAAGTAGCCGGTCAGTGCGGTGATCGCGAGGACGACGGCGACACCGAGAAGGATTCCGAGGACGGTCAGCACGTCGACTCCGGCAGGGTCGGACCGACACTCGGGTGGGGCGGGACGGGTCTTCGAGGTTTACGCGGAGCGCGCTTCATTGCCTGCTTTCGTGTGGGGACATCGGCTCTCCCAATTGGGACGAACCGACCACCACCGTAGTTCCCCGGCCGGGCCCGCGTGTGAGCAGGACGACGTGGGGTCAGGGCAGCGCGGTGAGGGTGACGGTGCTGCCCGGCTCGACGCGGGTACCCGAACCCGGGTTCTGCGTGAACACCAGCGACCGGTCCGACTCGGCCACTTGACGCACCTGCACGTCGAGCCCGAGGCCGACGAGTTCGTCGCGTGCGGAGCGGACGGTACGTCCGATCATCGACGGAACGCGCACCGCGGTCGACACCGTGAGCGTCACGCGTGAACCCGCTCCGACCGTGGTGCCCACCGCGGGATCGGAGCCGACCACGTCGCCGGCGTCGACACCGGCGTCGAAGACCTCGCGGGTGTCGGAGACGACGATCCCGACGGCATCGAGGGCGGCGCGGGCCTGGTCGACCGATTTGCCGCGCACGTCCGGGACCTGCACGGGCGGTGACCCCTTGCTCCGCACGACCCGGACCTCGGAACCGACGTTCAGCACGGTCCCGGGACCGGGATCGAGCGCCGCGACCGCGCCGACCGGGGCGTTGGTGCTGTACGCCTCGCCGCCGTCCGCCGGGACGAACGTGCGAGCGCGCAGATCGTTCTCGACCTGAGTCGCGTCCGCGCCGATCGTCAGGTTCGGCACCGCCGGCCGGCCCAGCGAGACCAGGAGCGCGACCGTGCCGTCACGCGTGACCTTCGCGCCCGGGTCCGGATCCGTGCCGAGGAGGGCGTCGACGGGGGCGGTGTCCGAGTACTCGCCACGGATCTGTGTGCTCAGGCCCGCCGCCTCGATCGCCGTCGTCGCGGCCGCCCGATCCATGCCGGTCACCACGGGAACCGACGTGTAGCGACCCGAGCCGAGCCACCAGCCGCCGACGCCGACCGCCGCGGCGAGCAGCAGGATGACCGTCAACCAGATCAGGATCGTGCGCCGCGAACGCAGCCGCTGCGCCGCGAAGTCCGGAAAGTCGTACTGTGCGGGTCCACGTCGCTCCGGATCCGGTTCCGCGTCGTGCTCGGTGCGCCGCGTCTGCGCGGTCACCACCTTCGTCGGCTGCGCCACGGCGTGCTCGACCGCCGGATGCGCGAGGGCCGTGGTCGGTGCGGCCCGCGTCACCTCCGTCGGCGCCCCGGGGGCGCCCCGGCCCGTCACCGTGGTCTTCGCCGTGGAGCCGGGCTGCGCCGTGGCGGTGGTCGCCGTCACGGTGGTCGCGCCCGCCACCTGCATCGCGGCGCTCAGGTGCTGCGCCGAACGGCGTGGGGCCGGCACGCGGTACTCGGGCAGACCCAACTGCCGGGCCGCGCCACGCAACGCCGCCGCCATCTCCCCGGCGTGGGAGTACCGATCGTCCGGGTCGCGGGCCGTCGCCGTGAGCACCAGCCGGTCGAACTCCGGGGGCACCCCGGGAATCGACGCGCTCGGCGGCGGGACGTCGGCGTTGATGCGCTGGTAGGCGATCGACAGCGACGTGTCCCCGGTGAACGGTGTCCGTCCGGTCAACATCTCGAACAGCAGCACGCCGGTCGCGTACACGTCGCTGCGGGCGTCCGCGTTCCCCGAGGTGACCTGCTCGGGAGACAGGTAGGCCGCGGTACCGAGGATGACACTCGAGGAGGTGACATTCGAACCGGCCACCGCCCGGACCAGCCCGAAGTCGGCGATCTTCACCTCACCGGAATCGGAGATCAGCACGTTCTCGGGTTTGATGTCGCGGTGCACCAGCCCGGCCCGGTGGGCCACCGCGAGCGCGTCGAGCACCGGACCCGCCACCGCCGCCGCGGCGTGCGGCGGCATCGGACCGCGCTCACGCAGCAGCTCACGCAGCGTCCCGCCCGCGACGAGTTCCATCACCAGGAACGCGTGCTCACCGTCGATGCCCTGGTCGTACACCGCGACCAGACCCGGATGACTGAGCCGGGCGACCGCGCGGGCCTCGAACTCGAACCGCGACAGGAACTGGGGGTCCTGCGCGAACTTCGGGTCCATCACCTTGATCGCCACGGGGCGGTCCAACCGCAGATCCATCCCCTGGTAGACCATCGACATGCCGCCGCGCGCGACCGGGGCGTCCACCCGATAGCGTCGGTCGAGCAGCTCGCCGATCAGCCGATGATCACCTGGCCCCACCCGCAGATACCCCTGTTCCCGTTCGTCGTGTCGGAGCGCCGCCCGGACGGGCGCACAACCGTGTCGGTTCGATGGTAGCCAGCGCGGTCACGGGCCGGCCCAACCCGATACGGTTACCGGTGTGAGTGCAATTCCCTACACCGACGACGTCCTCGACCCCGGCGTCGAGTTGCTCCAGCTGCCCGATGTGGCCAAACTCCTCGGTCTCGTCGTCACGCGCGTCCACCAGATGCTGCGCGACGGCGAACTCGTCGCGGTGCGGCGGAACGGGATCGTCGGGATCCCCGAGGAGTTCTTCGCCGACGGCGACATCGTGCGGCTGCTGCCCGGACTGCTGGTCGTCCTGCGCGACGGCGGCTACAGCGACGCCGAAATCCTGCGTTGGCTGTTCACCGAGGACCAGACACTGCCCGGCACCCCCGTCGCCGCCCTGCACACCGACTCCGCCCGTGAGGTCGTCCGCCGGGCGCAGGCGATGGCGTTCTGACCGGCACCGCCGGCGTGGCGTTCTGACCGGCACCGGTGTGGCTTCCGGCCGGAGACCCTCCGTTTCGCGCGCGAAGGCGCGGGCCCGCGTCCTACGCTGACGGCATGACCGGTTTCGCTGGCAAGGTCGTGTTCGTCACCGGGGCAGCCCGGGGTGTCGGTGAGGAGGTCGCGCGCCGGCTGCACCGACGCGGTGCGCGACTGGTGCTGGTGGACCTCGATGCCGAACCGCTCACCGACCTCGCCGCCGCCCTCGGTGACCGGGTGGTGACCCAGGTCGCGGACGTCACCGATCTCGCCGCGATGGACGCCGCGGTCGCGGCCGGGATCGACGCGTTCGGCGGCATCGACATCGTCATCGCGAACGCCGGTGTCGCCAGTTACGGATCGGTGCTCGGGGTCGATCCCGTGGCCTTCCGCCGCGTCGTCGACGTCAACATCCTCGGCGTCTTCCACACGGTGCGTGCGGCGCTGCCCGCGATCATCGAACGGAAGGGCTACGTGCTCGTCGTGTCGTCGTTGGCGGCGTTCGCCGCCGAGCCGGGGATGGCGGCGTACGCGGCGTCGAAAGCCGGTGTCGAGCACTTCGCGAACGCGCTGCGGCTCGAGGTGGCCCACCACGGTGTCGCGGTCGGGTCCGCGCACATGGGGTGGATCGACACCCCGCTGGTGCGGGACGCGAAAGCCGATCTCGGCACCTTCCGGACGATGCTCGACACCCTGCCGGGACCGGTCGGGAAGACGACGTCGGTGCAGGCGTGCGGGCAGCGATTCGAGAAGGGAATCGAACGGCGCGCGCGACGGATCGACGTGCCCGGATGGGTGGCGGCTGCGCGCTGGCTCCGTCCACTGGTGCAGTCCCGACTCGCCGAGGGCCGCACCCGCAGGCACGCGGCGGCGACGATGTCCGAGATGGACGCCGAGGTCGCCGCGCTCGGCCGGTCCGTCAGCGCCCGCACCCGGGCATTGGGCGACGGACACACGGCCGGCTAGCCGGTGACCGCCCGGATCGCGGCCCCTGCCAGCCGAGGTGCCACGATCGCGACCCGCCGGCGGCGCGGGACCACCGCCCGCCGGTCCAGCACCCGGTAGCCACCCCGTTCGATCTCGTCGAGGATCGCCGCGTACAGGTCGAACGCGGCGACGATTCCGGGGCGCACCCGCGGCGCGAGCATCGCGATGCCCGGCTCCGCGAGCCGGTACCAGTGCCGGTTGATCGCCACCAGGTGCGCGAGCGCCCGTTCGATCCGCGGGTCCGCACGCCCGTCGGCCCGCCGCGCGCGCAGCAGATCGGCGTCGACGCCGAACGCCGCGAGTTCGTCGCCGGGCAGATACACCCGACCCCGGTCGAGGTCCTCGCCGACATCACGCAGGAAGTTCGTCAGCTGGAACGCCTCGCCGAGCGCGGCGGCCGCCGGCGCCGCGTCCTCCAACGGGGTGACCGTCCCGAGCACCGGCAGCATCTGCAACCCGATCGCGGCGGCCGAGCCGTGCATGTATCCGCGGAGCTCGGCCATCGTCGCGTAGGACGACCGGTACCCGGGTGCACCCGGGAGGTCCATCCGCATCGCGGCCAGAAACGACGCGACGTGCGTGGGGTCGATGCCGTATCGGCCGATGGTGTCGGCGGCCGCGCGGACCACGGGTCGGGCCCCCGCCGTGGAACCGGCGAGTGCCCGCGCGAGTTCGGACTCGACGGCGTCGAGTTCGGCCAGGCACTCCGACGTGGGGCGGCCGAATCGGGTGTCGACGTCGACCAGATCGTCGACGGTGCGGGCGAATCCGTACAGTGCGTGCACGGCCGGGCGGTCCCGACGCGGCAGCAGTCGGGTCGCGAGGTGGTAGCTCCGGCCGTGTTCGGCGGCGAGCCGGCGGCAGTGTTCGTACGCTCCGTCGAGGTCCGCGGGGACCGACGGGTCGTGCAGTGCGGTCATCGCGGTGCCGTCTCAGTCCGGGGCGGTCGCGAGGGACGTGGCGTCGGCCTGCGTCTTCGCCGTGTCCGTACGCACCGACCGCAGCCGCAACGGGTCGACGGTGACCAGCGAGCGGGCCGCCACGACCGCGGCGAACGTCGCGAGCAGAACGTGCGGCAGCGAGTAGAGGCCGATCGAGCCGTCCGGGTTGAACACCAGCATCAGCCAGGTCGACAGGCCCACGAGGATCATCAACGTCGTCGTCGACATCGCGAACCCGGCGGCGATCGCGAGCGGCCACGAGTAGTACCAGGGCAGGGCGGCGGGGGAGAGCGCCACGATCACGACGAGAGCGACGAGGATGCCGAGCACCGCCTGCCGCGGCGTCCGCCGGAACCTCCACCAGACCACAGCCAGCGCCCCGATCATCACCAGCGCACAGATCGCGCGTGTGACCTCGAGCACCGGACCGAGGCGCAGGCCGGTGAACCACGACGTGGTGACGGTGACGATGTGCGCGAGGATCGTCGGCACCGACAGCCAGTTGATGATCTTCGCGGAACCCTGCAGCGCCGTGAGCCAGCCCAGCCCGACCCCGGCGACGAGGGAACAGGCGGCGAACATCGCGACGAACACGGCGGCGCCGGTGCCGGCGGTCCGCGCGAACAGCGTCAACTGCGACCGCCTCGGTCGTGGCGCCGACGACTGCGCCGACCGCTGTGCACGTTCGTTCTCGTGGATCATCCAGATCCAGATGACGAACGGCAGCGCGACCGCCGCCATCGCCTTGACCGCGACGCCGAGCGAGATCACCGCGATCCCGGCCAGATGCTTGCGGTCGAGGGCGAGGGTGAGGCCCGCGACCATCAGCCCGACCATCAGCAGCTCGTTGTGGACACCGCCGACGAGGTGGATCAGGACCAGCGGGTTGAGGACGGCGAGCCACAACGCGATCCGGGGGTCGCCGCCGAGCTGGCGGGCCAGGCGGGGCAGCGCCCACATCATCAGCGCCAGGCCGGGCAGCATCGCGATCCGCATCAGCATGGTGCCCGCGATCACGTTGTCGCCGGTGACCGCGGTGATGCCCTGACCGATCAGCAGCGACACGGGACCGTACGGCGCGGTGGTGGTGGTCCACACGTTGCTGACGTTGTCGAGCAGGATGCCGGGGTTCACGACGGGACCGACCGCGTAGGGGTCGAAGCCGTCGCGCAGCAGCGCGCCCTGCGCGAGATACGAGTAGGCGTCGCGGCTGAACATCGGCACCGCCGCCAGCAGGGGCACCGTCCAGGCGGCGATCACCCAGCGCAGTTCACCGACCTCGATCAGCTGTGCGCGAGCGTTGCGGCCGATCCGCACCCACGCCGCGATCATCATCAGCACGCCGATCCACACGATCAGCGTGGACAGGACGAAACCGTGACCGAAGCGCAGCCACGACAGGTACATCGCCTCGAGGAGGGGGTCGCGACGCCGGACCGCGCCGGACCCGAAGCCGCCGAAGGTGATCAGCACGGCGCCGAGGGTGCCGAGCACCGCGGCGTGACCGGCGTCGCTGCGCAGGAACGCGCGCGTCGTTCGCCAGCGGGACTCGCTCGGATGCTCGGGGTTCGCGGGGGTGGCGGATGGCATCGCGTTGAGGCTCCCCCCGTAGGTTCGGCGCGGAATCGGCGCGGTGACACCACCGAGTCGGGCGGACCGGCGCGGTGGAGCGGTGACGGGCTCCCAGTTTAGTGGTTGCCGCGCCGGAGCAGCGAAACGTCCCCGTCACGACGTGTTCCGACGACGACCACCTGCCGTTTCGCCGGAGCGCCGCCTCCGGCTACCGGGTTGCGCCGACGATGCGGGCGGCGGCGAGTCGCCCGGAGATCAGGACCGTCGGCACCCCCACACCCGGCGTGGTCCCGCAGCCGGCGAGGACGACGTTCTCGGCGCCGGTGTCGAGGTTGCCGCGACGGAACGGCCCCGTCTGGCCGAACGTGTGCGCGGCCGCGAACGGGGATCCGTCGGCCATGCCACGCTCCGCCCACGTCTGCGGTGTGTCGATCAGGTCCACCCGGAAGTGCTCGGCGATGCCGGTGTAGCCGCGCGTCTCGAGCACCCCCAGCAGTTCGCGCACGTACGGGCCGCCGAGGGCGTCCCAGGCGAGCGGTGCGCTGCGCAGGTTCGGGCAGGGTGCCAGCACCGACAGCGGCTCGTGCGGTGTGCCGTCGCGGGTCAGCGTCAGCCCCGGGTCGGTGCACGCCGGACGGGTCAGCAACAGCGACGGGTCGCTCATCAGCCTGCCGTGACCGCGGCGCGCCGTGATCTCGGCGAACGTGCGCTCCCACGCGTCGCCGAAGTCGATGGTGTGATGCCCGCTGCCCGACCAGTCCGCGGCCACCTCGACGGGGATGGTCCCGTGCGCCACGACCGCGGACGGCGAGTGCCGGACCGGACGTCGCGGCAACCGGCGACGGGGGAGCAGTGCCGGCGCGCAGCCGAGGTCCACGGTCAGCACGACCGCGTCGGCGGGCACGGATCCACCGTCGGCGGTGCGGACGCGGTGCGCGCGACCGTCGCGGTAGTCGATGCTCACGACCTCGGTGCCGAGGCGGACCTCGCCTCCCGCGGCGGTCAGCGCCGACGCCATCGCCTCGGCCACGCGGCGCATCCCGCCGTCGGGGAAGTGGACGCCGGTGGAGGTGTCCATGTGGGCGATCGCCCCGTACACCCCGAGCGCCTTCGCCGGTGCGACGCCCGCGTACAGCGCCTGGAACGTGAAGATCCGCTGCAGCCGCGGGTCGTGGACCAGGCGCGCAACCTTCGGTCCGAGCCGACCGAACCCGCCGTTGCGCACCAGCGTCCACAGGTCGCGACGGGCCCGCCCGGTGGCCAGCAGGTCCAGCGGCGAGTCGAAGTTCGCGTCCATGAAACTGTCGAACTCGGCGTCGAAGATCGTCGCCAGCCAGGCCCGCAGCCGGCGGTAGCGGCCCGCTTCGGCCGGCCCGCACACCCGTTCGACCTCGGCGGCCATCGCGTCCGCGTCGGCGTGGACGCGCAGCGCCGTGCCGTCGGCGAACCGGGCGTGGTAGCTCGGGTCGAGCTGCCGGATCAGCAGCGGCGGGGTCACGCTCGCGGCGTCCGCGCCGACCGCGCCGAGCGCATCGGCCACCAACTCCGGCATGGTGAGAACCGTTGCGCCGCTGTCGATGTCGTAGCCAGGTCCGGAGTGGACGCCGACCCGGCCACCGACCGCGTCGTCGCGCTCGAGGACCGTCACCTCCCGGCCCGCGCCGCGCAGGTGCAGCGCCGCGGCCAGGCCCGCCAGGCCCGCGCCGACGACCACCACGCGGTCGGTGGGTCCGGGAACCGTGCGGACCACTACGCGCTGCGGCGGCCGAGCGCGACCGCCATCGCCCGCAACTCGGCCTTCGCCTCGTCGGTGGCGCTCGATCCGTCCAGGGCCCGCAGACCGGTGGCGGTCAGATCGTCGATGCGGGCCTGCACCGCCTCCACCGCGCCGAGGTCCACGATGACCTGCCGCATCCGCTGCACCTGGTCGTCGGTGAGGTCGGCGCCGATGCCGCGGCGCAGGAAATCCGCCGTCCCCGGATCGGACGCGTCCGCCCGCAGCAGCGCCTCCGCGAACAGGACCGTCCGCTTGCCCTCGCGCAGGTCGTCGCCAGACGGTTTGCCGGTGACCTCGGGGTCGCCGAACACCCCGAGCAGGTCGTCCTGCAGCTGGAACGCGATGCCGATGTCGGTGCCGAACTCGCGGTACGCGGCGATCAGGGCGTCGTCGGCGCCGGCGAGCGCCGCACCGAGGTGCAGGGGCCGCTCGATGGTGTACGCGGCCGTCTTGTAGCGGTTGATCCGCAGGGCCGCCGCCACCGACTCGTCGGCCGTCACCTCGGTGTGCACGTCCAGGTACTGCCCCCCGAGGACCTCGGTGCGCATCGCCGACCACACCGGACCGATCCGGGTCTGCGCGACGGCGTCGATCCCCGACTCGCGGACCAGGTCGTCGGCCCAGGCGAGGGCCAGGTCGCCGAGCAGGATCGCGATCGACTCGCCGAACTCGTCCGCATCCCCGGACCACCCGCCGACGCGGTGGCGGTGCGCGAACTCGACGTGCAGGGTCGGGAAACCGCGACGGGTCGCGGACGAGTCGATGATGTCGTCGTGGACCAGCGCGCAGGCCTGCACGAGTTCGAGCGCCGAGCACACCCGGAGCACCGCGTCGGCGTCCGATCCGGCTGCGTCGCCGCCGGCCCCGAGCCAGCCCGTCCACGCGAACGTCGGCCGCACCCGCTTGCCGCCACGCAGCACGAACGCCTCGAGTGCCCCGGCCGCGTCACCGAACGTGCCGCCGACGGCATCGGTGATCGGGCGCCGCGAATCGAAGAACGTGCGCAGGGCCGACTCGACCGCCGCGGGTACCGACGTGATCGAGCCGGGCGGGGTGATCGAGCCGGGAGGGGTACTCATGTCCGCCAGCCTAGGGCAGCGGCGGCTGTGCCCGGTGGTGGGCGGAAGGGGCCCGGACGGGCGCCCCTATGATTGAGCGGTGACTTTTGATGCCGTCAGGGGGCGGTCCAGCGAGGGATGGGTGACGCACACCCCGTCGATCGTCGACCGCATCGGCGCGGCCGGGGGGCGGATCCCGTTCTCGGTCGAGTTCTCGCCGCCGCGCGACGCCGACGCCGAGGCGCGCCTGTGGCGTGCCGTCCGCGAGTTCGAGCAGATGCAACCCGCCTTCGTCTCGATGACCTACGGCGCGGGCGGGTCCACCCGCGACCGCACCGTCCGCGTCACCGGCCAGATCGCCAAGGAGACCACGCTGCTTCCCGTCGCGCACCTGACCGCGGTCGGACACAGCGTCGACGAACTCCGCGCCATGTGCGGCGCCTACGCCGACGGCGGGATCAGCAACATCCTGGTACTGCGCGGGGATCCGCCCGGCGACCCCCTCGGCGAGTGGGTCAAGCACCCCGAAGGCGTCGAGTACGCCGAGGAGCTGGTCCGGCTGGTCCGGGACATGGGCGACTTCCACGTCGGGGTCGCGTCGTTCCCCGAGGGGCACTACCGGGCTCCCGACCTCGAGCACGACACCCGCTGCCTGGTCGCGAAGCTGCGCGCCGGAGCCGAGTACTCGATCACCCAGATGTTCTTCGACGTCGACGACTACCTGCGGCTGCGGGACCGGGTCGCGGCGGCCGACGCCGAGCAGGGCGCGAAACCGATCATCCCCGAGATCATGCCGATCACGTCGCTGCGGTCCGCGCGGCGCAGCCTGGAGCTGTCGGGGTCGAAGCTGCCCGCGGAGCTCGAGGAGCGGCTGACCAGGGCGGCCGGCGACGGGCCGGACGAGAACCGGGCCGCGGTCCGCGAGGTCGGTATCGAGGTAGCCACCCAGCTCGCCGAGCGGCTGATCTCCGAGGGCGCACCGTGCCTGCACTTCATCACACTCAACTTCGCGCGGGCGACCCGTGAGGTGCTCACCAACCTCGGGCTGACCAGCCACGTCGCGT
Organism: Rhodococcus sp. NPDC003318; assembly: GCF_042879035.1. Taxonomy (NCBI): domain Bacteria; kingdom Bacillati; phylum Actinomycetota; class Actinomycetes; order Mycobacteriales; family Nocardiaceae; genus Rhodococcus; species Rhodococcus sp. NPDC003318. Next base: position 85,330 of record NZ_JBIAOU010000011.1, read on the forward strand.
AGACGCCCGCGGCGCCGTGAGTCCGTTCGGCCCCCGGGCGGGCCGAACGGACTCACGGGTCGCGCAGCGGCCTGCCCTTCCAGGTGAGGCTGCCGCGACGGCGACGCACATGCGAGTCCACGGTGAGCGCGGCCAGCGCCAGGACCGACACCGGATGGGCGAGGGCGTCCACACCGTCCGCGGCGGTGGGCCGGTGTCCCGCCTCGACACCGCGGGCCAACAGGCGGGACGCCACCGCCGCCCCGTACGCCAGGGCCGCCCACCGGCGGTGACCGCTGACAGCGGCGAACGCCGGTCCGACGACGAAGGCCGCAGCACCGATCCCGAGGACCGCCGCCGCACCCGCGGGGGAACCGAACTGCGTCCACAACCACCGGCCGTGGCCCTCGCGGAGCTTCCCGGCGGAGGAGTACATCCGGCAGTGGGCCAACCCGTTCGCGGTGGCGACCGCGGTGCGGCGGCCGGCGCGACGCAGCGCCCGCGCCAGGTCGAGGTCCTCGGCGACACTCGCCGCCACCGTGCGATGACCCCCGACGGCGCGGTACGCGTCGGCGTCGAACGCCAGGAACTGCCCGCACGCGACCGCGAGCGACGGCCGTCGGCTCCGGTTCGCGATCGGCAGCGGCGCACTCGACAGCCACGACCAGCACAGCAGCGGCTGCAGCAGTCGTTCGGCCGCGCTCGTCGCGACCTGCTCGGGCCACGGGCACAGCAGGTCCACGCCGAGGTCGCGCAGACACGTCACGGCCGCGCACAGTGCGTCGGGCTCGAGCCGGACGTCGGCGTCGAGGAACACCAGCGCTCCGCCGCGGTCGGCGGCCAGGTCGGCGAGGGCTGCGCACGCGGCAGGTTTACCGACCCAGCCGTCGGGCGGCTCGCCGACGCGACGGTCCACGGTGAAACGCGGGTCGCCGTCGATCGCGTCGCTCGCCGCCGCGGACGTCCCGTCGGTGGAGTCGTCGTCGAGGATCAGCACCCTCAGGTCGGGTACCGCGCGTTGCGTTCGCAGGTCGGCGATCAGGCGGGGCAGCGCTGCGGCCTCGTCGCGTGCCGGAACGCAGACGGTGACCGGTTCGGTGACCGTCGCTCCGGGCCGCAGCCGCACGATCGTGACGGTGTTGAGCAGCGCGATCGCGGCGCCGGTCACGGCGACGGACGCCGCGAACCGGACCGGGACCGCCCCGTTCACCCCTTCGGCTTGTCGCGGCGGTCGCTGCGCACGTACCGCGGCGACTGATCGCGGTTCAGGTACGCCATCACGCCGACGATCAACGCGACACCGAGCGTCACGCCTCCCACGATGCCCGCCCAGCCGGCGAAGCCGCGGGTACTCGGGTCCGGGTAGCGGACCTCGGCGCGCATCGTGTTCACCTCCCCGGGCGACAGCTTCCAGGTCACGATCGAGTCGCCGTCCCGGGTGCCGTTCGTGGTGGCCACGCGGGCCGGGAACGCGACGCTGAACTGGACGTCGCTGCTGTCCGGCACGGCCTGGAGATCGGCCTTGCCGTCCAGGACGACCACGTCACCGGCGCGTTGGAAGTTCAGCTGCACCGCGGTGCCGACCTGCCCGGACATCGAGCTGAGCTGCTGCACCTCGCCGAAGGTGAGGTCGCTGAAGAACGCCTGTGTGCCGACGTACCCGTCCTGGCGGTACTCCTGCACGCGGACCTTCCCGGCCAGCGAGTCCGGGGGAACGAGCTCCGGGCCGGTGTCCGTCTCGCTCGTGGGCACCGACGCGGCGACGATCTGGCCGGACACCCGGTCGTCCGCCGAGACGCCCATCGACACCTGAACCCGCAGGCAGCCACTGAGCAGTGGCACGGCGAGCAGCAGCAGCGCGGTGAGCCCGGCGATCCGGGCGCGCGGGTGTCGGTTGCGGGTCCGTTCTTCGCGGGTTCGGGGCGTCAGCACCTCGCCATGGTGCCAGCCCGGCTCAGGCGGATCAGCAGCGGCACGCCGACCGCGCCCATCCCGACCAGCCCGTAGAGCGCCGACCAGCCCAGTTCCGGCAGGAACACGGCGTGCGCAAGAGCCGACCCCAGCCACGTCCACAGGAACAGCGCCAGCGGCACCGCGTCGGCCGCGACGTCCGGTTCCGGCGCCGGCGACCGGCGATCGAACCACGTCAGGGTCGCGGCGATCGCGGCGGCGACGAGCAACCAGCCGACGTAGTTCGTCCACGGGACGGGGTCGAGGCCGGGCGGAGACGGACGCGTCGAACACCACGTCCACTGGCCGTCCGCGACCATCTGCGGGTCCAGGTAGAGGTCCCACGCGGCGATCCCGACGGCGGCCAGTGTCGCCCGGGCGGCGGCCCTGTCGCGAGGCGCGACGTGGGTGACCGCGCACCACACCGGATAGCTGCCCGCCGTCCATGCCAGCGGTACCAGCAGCGGGACCCCCGCCGCCGACGGCCCGATCCGGCCCTGCGCGTAGTCGTAGCACCCGAACGGGAACCCGGTCGAGATGCCGACCACCTCCGAGAGCAGGCCGAGGCCCGCGGTGACGCCGACGAACACCGCGGCCCAGGCCCGGCCGCGGACCGCGCACGCGTGCGCGACCGCCGCGGCGGCCAGCGACAGCACGACGACCACGGTCACGGCGTCCCGCGCCGCCCCGTCGACCAGCGGGTAGACGATCTGTGCGGCGACGGCGAGGGCTGCCGCGGCGACCGCGGGTGCGGTTCGGGTCACCGAGCGCGGCGCACGAGCCGGCGCAGTCTCCCGGTGCGCGCGTCCGACAACGCGACCCGCGCGGCACTGCGCCCGCTCGACCCCGACACCCCGCCGCCCGGATGAGTCGACGCCCCGGTGAGGTACAGCCCCGCCGCGTCGGGGACCCGGTGTCCCGACAACTCGGGCAGCGGCCGCCACATGAACATCTGGTCGAGGGACATCTCGACGTGCATGACGTTGCCGCCGATCAACCCCAACTCCGACTCGAGGTCGGCCGGGGACTGCACCAGGCGGTGCCGGACGGACGCCCCGAACCCGGGCGCGAGCCGGTCGAGTTCGGCGACGATCCGGTCGCCCTCGGCCTCGGCGAGGTCCGCCCACCGCCGGCCCCCGCTCAGGGTGTACGGATGCCACTGCGACCACAGCGTCGCCTGGTGCTCGCCGGGAGGGCACAGGCTCGGGTCGAGGCCGCTGAAACTCATCGCGAGCACCGCCGGTCTCGGTGGCAGTTCCCCGGCGAGGGCCGCGCCGTGGGCCAACCGCAGCTGCGCGCGGTCGGAGACCAGCATCTGCAAACCCGATGTGACGGTGACGCCGTCCGGTGCGCTCGGATACCGGGGTAGCGAGTCCGTCCCGAGGCGCACCACCATGCCGATCCCGGGACCGACCCGGATCCGGCGCCGCCAGTCGGCGATCGTGGCCGGATCGTGGCCGCCCGCCTCGAGGAGATCGAGTGTGGTCAGGACGTGGCAGCCGGCGACGACCGTGCGCGAGCGCACCACGTGGCCGTTCTCGGTGCGCGTCAACCAGCCCGCACCGTCTCGGCGCAGCTCGGCCACGGCGTCCCCGAAGCGAATGCTGCCGCCGTCGTCCGCCAGCCGGGACGCCAGCGCCGCCGTGAGCGCGCCGCTGCCGCCGACCGCGCGACCCGGCGGGATGGTGTGCATCAGCGCCGCGAACCCGACCATCGGTGCGGTGCCCGGCTCGGACATCGGGGGACCGGACTGGGCACCGAACCACGCGAGCGCCGCCTTGAGCCGCTCGTCGTCGAACCAGTCGTCGAGCAGCGCGTCGCCGGAGGCCAGGAACTCCCGGGACAGCGCGGCGGGACCGTCGCCGGTGTCCAGCCCCCAGAAGGCGCGTACCAGCCGGCCCCCGGTCGGCGGGGCGCCGAAGGACCGCATCACCGCCGCGGTGCGTGGCCCCCACGTCTGCACGAATCGGCGGTAGGCGTCGGCGTCGCGGCGCGAACAGGACTCGGCGATCGACCGGCAGGTGGCGTCGAGGTCGCGGTGGAAGACGATCCCGGGCCTGACGTCACCGGCAGGGGACGGGGCGAAGGCCCACGGATCGCAGTCGAGATAACGCAGTCCGTGCGCGGCGAGGTCGAGTTCCTCGACGATGCCGGTGTGCCGGATCATGATGTGCGCCGACGAGCCGCGGTCCACCCGGTGTCCGGGGAATCGTTCGACGGTGGACACCGCGCCCCCGAGTTCGGTGTCGCGTTCGAGAACCTCCACCGACCAGCCTGCCCGGGCGAGGTAGCACGCCGAGACGAGCGCATTGTGTCCGGAACCCACCACCACCGCGTCGATCACGAGCCCAGGCTATCGGGGCGGTTGGTCCCGGAGTGGAAGCGGACGGCCGAGCACCGCGAACGGCCTGCTGTCGCCGGTGAAGCGGAAATGTCGCACCACGTCGGTGAACCCGAGCCGGCGGTAGAGGCGCCATGCGCGGTTGTCCTCGTGCGGCACCTCGGGCGTCGACAGCAGCACGCGGGCCTCCGGCCGGTCGGTGAGCAGCAGCCGCAGCAGTGCTCCACCGGTGCCGTGGCCCTGCGCGCGGGGAGAGACGTGCAGTTCGGTGAGTTCGAAGTAGTCACCGAGCACGGTCTCGATGGCGCCGGTCTCCGCACCGGAGCGGCGCATTCCCTCGCGGACCTGCTGGTACCACCACTGATGCGGGGCTCCGCGGTAGCCGTATGCGATGCCGACCATGGACGGGTTTCCGTCGGAGTCGGGAGCGAACGCGGCGACGCCCCGCCAGCCGGGACGTCCGGTGTGCTCGGTCCACATCGGCGCGCGATGGAACTCGGTGCCGCGCGGGTAGCCCATGGCCTCGACGTAGATCGCCAGCGCCTCGTCGAGACGGCCGCGCAGGTCGGCGGCGGACAGTTCGGCCAGGTATGGGGTGGGGGTGGTGTCGACCGGACTCACCCTCTCTCTTGACTCCGTGTCGGTGGGGGCAGCTATATTGAATAGGTCGAACAGATGTTCGATACCGGCAATCCGGCGAAGACCGAGGGAAGCGGGCTTCGCCGGATTGCTCCGAAGCGGGGATCGGGGAGGTGTTCGGAAGATGGCAATTCGGGTGAATCTGCTCGACCGGGCGGATGCACTGCTGGCCGAGGCCGCCGGTGCGCCGGATCCGGCGGATCGGTTCCGGGCGGCGTATCTCGCCGCACTGCGCGGTGCCGGCGCGGCGATCGCAGGCCGGGCCCCGCGGTCGCGGACACGCAGTGCATGGGCGCTGCTCGAGCGCGTCGAGCCGGACCTGGCCGACTGGTCCGACTTCTTCGCTGCCCACTCGGAGACGCGTGCGGCGATCGAAGCAGGGATTTCGCGTACCGTCACCGTGGCCGAGGCGAACCGTTTCTACAGCGAGGTCTCCCGGTTTCTGACGGCCGTGGAGGAGCGGCTCGCGGCGGTCGGCGGTCCCGGCGTCGGCGGTCGCGCGGCGGCTGGGGTCGTCTTGCGCGGACGCCGGCGTGACGTCCTGGTGGGTCCGTCCGTCGGGTGATCTGCGCTACGGCGAAAAAAACTCGCACGACTCGTGTAGCGAGTAGGTGGTACGCGGTGACGTGTGCTCGTATCATTGACGTCAGGTAGCCGTGAACCCGCGGCAACCGGTCGAGTCGACCCAACGATTCGGCCGCCACCATTTGAAGTGCCGGGGGAGGTACCGTGCCACTCTCCGAGCACGAGCAGCGAATGCTCGATCAGATCGAGAGCGCTCTCTACGCCGAAGATCCCAAGTTCGCCTCCTCTGTGAGGGGAGGCCGTATGCGTGCGGCCTCGAGCAAGCGTCGGATGCAGGCTGGGGCACTCTTCGTCCTCGGGCTCGTCCTGTTGGTAGCGGGTATTCCACTCGCAGCCAAGGCGGGCGCGTTTCTGATCATCAGCTTGCTCGGCTTCCTTGTGATGTTTGGAGCCGGAGTCCTGTTCCTGCGGGGATCGGGTCCGGGAATGAAGTCGGGGTCGGCCGAGAAGTCCGGGCCCGCGGCCGGGTCGGGCAAACCGTCGGGTGGTCGTAAGGGCGGCGGATTCTCGTCCCGCATGGAGGATCGATTCAAGAGACGGTTCGAACAGGAGTAGAAACTCCGCGAACCCACGACAGTTGAGGCGCGACACCTGGAGGTGTCGCGCCTTCGTCGTGTGTGGGGCGCGTTCTGCGGCGTCGTGTCAGGGTGCCGTCGTGTCCCGGGCATCGTCGCGACTCGGGTCGATTTCCCGGCGCGCCCCACCTCGCCCCACCGTCGTGCCCCACAGTTCCCCACGCCGGCGGCGTCGGTCCGCCCGGTGCGCGGGTGTGACGGCATCCGACCTCAATGAACACCGCTGATCTCTCGACGTCGGGCGGGGGACCGCGCCCGGTCGTGGTGGACGACACACGAAATCCGCCCCACCTTCCACCACATCCGTGACCTGCGACTATCCGTGGATTTGCCTGCGGTCGAGTGCATGTCGGCCTTGCAGGTGGGGGAAAGTGGGGTAACGTGGTGCGCACTGGTTCGCCCCGGCGAACCAGGGGGCATAGGCCGTTCATTTTCAGAACGACTGTGGGAGGTGTCGAGTGTTTCTCGGGACCTACACGCCGAAGCTTGACGACAAAGGGCGGCTGACGTTGCCCGCGAAGTATCGCGACGCACTGGCGGGAGGGTTGATGGTCACGAAAGGGCAGGATCACAGCCTCGCGGTGTACCCGCGGGACGAGTTCACCGCACTGGCCCGCCGGGCCGCCGCGGCGTCGCGAAGCAATCCGGACGCCCGAGCCTTCGTCCGTGCCCTCGCCGCGGGTGCGGACGAGCAGCACCCCGATTCCCAGGGGCGCATCACCCTCTCCGCTGATCACCGTCGCTACGCCGGCCTGACGAAGGAATGTGTGGTCGTCGGTTCCATCGACTTCCTCGAGATCTGGGACGCGCAGGCGTGGAACGCCTATTCGGACGAGAACGAGGAAACGTACTCCCAAGCCAGATCCGAGACGCTCAGCGAGATCCTGTAATCGCCACAGTCACCGGCGAGTGCCGCGAGGCCTCTGCCCGATACCGACCCTGACGCACTTCCCCAGCGCCAGGTCCGGTGGATCGGACAGAGACCTCGCGGCATCCGCCCCCCACCCCTTCTCGCGATCGGACCACTACCGCAACCACGACCGACGACCCCAGGCACCACGACGGCAACGTCACGACCGATCAGGACCCGGAGGGAGAACGCGTGGACGACGAATCGAACCCGCCCACCGGTGATCCGGCTGCCGGGCACGAGTTCGGTCACGTCCCGGTCCTGCTGCATCGCGCCGACGAGCTGCTCGGTCCGTCCATCACCCGCGACTCCGCCGACGGAAGCGGGGCGGTGATGATCGACGCGACCCTCGGGCTGGGCGGACATTCCGAGCACTTCCTGCGCACCTACCCGGGACTGCGACTGATCGGTCTCGACCGGGATCCGGCCGCGCTCGAGATCGCGGGCGGGCGACTCGAACCATTCGGCGAGCGAGTTACGTTGGTGCACACCAGATACGACGGCATCGTCGACGCGCTGGAGATCGCCGGGTTCGACCAGGTCGAGTCGGTGCACGCCATCCTCTTCGACCTCGGGGTCTCCTCGATGCAGCTGGACGAGGCCGATCGTGGGTTCGCGTACTCCGTCGACGCGCCGCTGGACATGCGGATGGACCCGACGCGCGGGCAGACCGCGGCCGACGTTCTGAACACCTACAGCCACGGGGAACTGGCTCGCGTGCTCAGCACGTACGGCGAGGAACGTTTCGCGGGCCGGATCGCCTCGGAAGTGGTGCGCCGCAGGAAGGTCGAGCCGTTCAGGACGAGTTCCCAGCTGGTGGAGGTCATCTACGCGTCGATCCCGGCGGCGACGCGGCGCACGGGCGGGCATCCGGCGAAGCGCACGTTTCAAGCGCTCCGTGTCGAGGTCAACGGTGAGCTGGATTCTCTTCGCGACGCCATCCCCGCGGCGCTGGATGCGCTCGCGGTCGGGGGCCGGGTGGTGTTCATGTCGTACCAGTCGCTCGAGGACCGGCTCGTCAAGCAGGAGCTGACTCCCCGCACGAAATCGCGCAGCCCGGAGGGTCTTCCGGTGGAACTGCCGGGTATGGGTCCGGAATTCGCACTGCTCACCCGAGGTGCGGAACGCGCGAGCGAGCAGGAGATCGAGGACAACCCGCGGGCGGCGCCGGTGCGATTGCGCTGTGCCGAACGGATTTCGAGAAGGGCGACGGCATGACTGTTCCCGTGCGAGCGGCCGAGGTTCGAGACCGTGGATCGAAGACGTCCGTCCGACCCCGGGTGCGGACCTCGGCACCCGCGACCGCCGGCGACGACCGCAGGGCAAAGCCCACGGCGGCGCAGCGGGCCTACGCCAGGAGAAATCAGCGCGCAGCGCTCGGCGCGGCGGCTCCGGATCGCACGCGGGGCACGTTCACCGCGCGAATTCCGTTCGTGGCCATCATCATCGGGCTGCTGTCTGTCGGTCTCGCGGTGACCCTGCTGCTGACCACGCGCGCCGCCGAGGACTCGTACAAGCTCAGTGCCGCCAAGGCTCACAACCAGGAACTCACCGAGCAGAAGGCCGCACTCGAGCGCGACTTCCGGGCCGCGAACTCGGCTCCCGAGCTCGCGCGGAAAGCGGCTGCGCTCGGCATGATCCCGGCGAAGGACGTCGCCCGGCTCGTCGTCGCCGAGGACGGCGCGGTCACCGTCGTCGGCACTCCCGCGCCCGCACAGGGTGTGCCCGTGGTCGTGCCGCCGGCCGCACCGGTAGCAGGCACCGCGACCAACACCGCGGCGACCGGCACCACGAATGTGGGCACCCGAGGCACCGGGACCGCCCCGGCGAGTCTTCCTCCGGTCGGTTCCCGGGTTGCAGCGCCGGTGGCCCCGGCCGCTCCTGCGGTGCCCGCGTCCGCACCCGCCGCGGTCGCACCCGCACCCGCCCAGGCCGCCACGCCGGTGGCGGCGAATCAGCCGCAAACACGGGCTCAGGATGGACCATTGGTGTCCACGGGACCAGGAGGACAGGCAGGTAACCAGGGCGGTACCCGGTGAGTGGTGACCATCCCACCCCACGACCCCGCCGAGGAGAACCGCACGGCGGGGTCCGTCGTTCCGGCCCTTCCCGCGCCGGTGGATCCGGTCGCTCGCGCCGCCGCCGTGACTCGTCGCGTTACCGCTTCCGGCACGTCAGCGGCCGCTTCGTGATGTTCGCTGCGCTCGGAATCGCGGTGCTGCAGCTGTTGTGGATCCAGGGTGTCCAGGCTCCGCGGCTGTCCGCGGAGGCAGCGCAGCAGCGCTCGACCACCCTGATCGACCCGGCGACCCGAGGCTCCATCACCGACCGGAACGGCAAACCGATCGCGTTCACGATGGAGGCGAAAGCACTGACCTTCCAGCCTCCGAAGGTGCGCAAGGAGATCGAGGACGCCGCCCTGAAGAACGGGGAGGAGCCGAAGGTCGACGAACGGCTCGAGGACATCGCGAAGGCCATCCACGACGCGCTCGGCGGCGCGGCCCCGGAGAAGGACGTCCTCGCGAAGCTGAAGAGCGACCAGACCTTCGAGTACCTCGCCCGCAGCGTCGACCCGGACGTCGCCGCGAAGATCGTCGACGAGTTCCCCGAGGTCGGCTCCGAACGCCAGGACATCCGCGAGTACCCCGGTGGTGCGCTCGCCGCGAACCTCGTCGGTGCCACCGGCTGGAACGGGCACGGCCTGCTCGGTCTCGAGGACTCGATGGACTCGACGCTCGCCGGCACCGACGGTTCCCAGACCTACGACCGCGGCTCCGACGGCGCGGTAATCCCGGGCAGCTGGCGGGACAAACAGCCCGCCGTCGACGGATCCGGTGTCGAGTTGACCATCGACGCAGACCTGCAGTTCTACGTGCAGCAGCAGGTGCAGCAGGCGAAGGACCTGTCGGGTGCGAAGGACGCGTCGGCGGTGGTGCTCGACTCCCACACCGGCGAAGTCCTCGCAATGTCGAACGACAACACCTTCGACCCCTCCATCGGTGTCGGTAACAACGTGAAGAAGGAGATGGGCAATCTGCCCGTCAGCACCCCCTTCGAACCCGGGTCGGTGAACAAGATCATCACGGCCGCCGCCGCGATCGAGAACGGGCTGACCACCCCCGACGAGGTGCTCCAGGTCCCAGGAGCCATCCAGATGGCCGGGGTGTCGGTGAAGGATGCCTGGGACCACGGCGTCGTCCCCTACACGACGACCGGTGTCTTCGGTAAGTCGTCCAACGTCGGCACCCTCATGCTCGCGCAGCGGGTGGGTGAGGACCGGTTCGCGGACATGCTCGACAAGTTCGGGCTGGGGCAGCGCACCGAGGTCGGGCTGCCCGGCGAGAGCGCGGGTGACGTGCCGAGCCGAGACCAGTGGTCGGGCGGTACGTTCGCGAACCTGCCGATCGGACAGGGCCTGTCGATGACCCTGTTGCAGATGACCGGCATGTACCAGGCCATCGCCAACGACGGACTGCGCATTCCGCCCCGGATCGTGCGCGCGACCGTCGACGCCGACGGCAACCGCACGGCAAACGAACACCCCGAGGGAATCCAGGTCGTCAGCGAGCAGACCGCCGCCACGGTCCGTGACATGTTCCGGTCCGTGACCCAGCGCGACCCGATGGGCTACCAGCAGGGGACCGGTGCGTCGGCATCGGTCGAGGGATACCAGGTCAGCGGTAAGACGGGCACAGCCCAGCAGGTCGACCCGGCATGCAAGTGCTACTCGAACTCGAACTACTGGATCACGTTCGCAGGCATCGCGCCCGCCGACAATCCACGGTTCGTCATCGGGATCATGCTCGACGCGCCCGTCCGCAGCGCCGACGGTTCCGGTGGCCAGTCCGCCGCGCCGCTCTTCCACAACATCGCGTCCTGGATCCTGCAGCGGGACAAGGTCCCGCTCTCCGCCGATCCGGGACGGCGGCTCGTGCTGCAGGCCGACTGACTCCACGGGCACCGGCGGCACAGCCGGGACTCACGGGACGCGGCGCAGACGCGAATCTTCGTTCGCCGACGCGCGCCGGTAACGTGACACGTCGGTTCACGGCCCGACCGCGGGTCGGAACATCCACCAGCACCACCGTCGAGAGGAGCCACCCGCCCGTGCACGGGACCAACGCGCCGCACGAGAACACCGAGGCGGGTCCGGCGACTCCGCCGTCAGCGCCTCGGTCGACTCCGTCTCCGGGACACGGGTCGACTCCGTCTGCGGGACCGCGGCCTGCGCATCCCCCCACCACGGCGGTGGTCACACTGGCGGACCTCGTCGGTGCCGAGCTGCACGCGCCGGGCGGCGCATCCGGCGACGTCGCGGTGACGGGGATCGACCTGCGCGCCCAGGAGGTACAGCCCGGCGACCTGTTCGCGGCGCTTCCCGGGGCCCGGGCCCACGGGGCCGACTTCGCCTCCGCCGCGCTCGAACGCGGCGCGGTCGCCGTCCTCACGGACCTGGCCGGACTGACGCGTCTGGGTTCGGCTGCCGCCTCGGTGCCCGTGCTGGTACACCCCGATCCGCGTTCCGTCCTCGGTGCCGTGTCCGCCGCCGTCCACGGCGACCCGTCCCGGCACCTGCGGATCGTCGGCATCACCGGGACCTCCGGCAAGACCACGACGTCCTACCTCGTCGAAGCGGGTCTGCGCGCGTCCGGACATCGTCCCGGGCTGGTCGGCACCATCGAGACCCGCATCGACGGGCGGCCGATCCCGAGCGCACTGACCACCCCCGAGGCGCCGCAACTGCACGCCCTCTTCGCGGCGATGCTCGAACGCGGCGTGGACACGGTCGTCATGGAGGTGTCCAGTCACGCGCTGGCCCTGGGCCGGGTCGACGGCACCGCGTTCGCCGTCGGCGCGTTCACCAACCTGTCGCAGGATCACCTCGACTTCCACTCCGACTTCGACGACTACTTCGCGGCCAAGGCCAGGCTGTTCGACCCCGCCTCGACCGTCCACGCCGCCCGTGCGGTGGTGTGCGTCGACGACGAGTGGGGCCGGCGGATGGCGGCCCTCGCCGGCGCCGACACCGTGACGGTGAGCACCACCGGCGACGCCCGATGGACCGCGACCGACGTCACCACCAGTGCGGACGGGGCTCAGCGCTTCACCGTGACCACGCCCGCCGGGGAGGCACTGACCGCGACCCTGCGGTTGCCCGGACGCTACAACGTCGCCAATGCGCTCCTCTCCCTCGCCGTCCTGAACGAGTGCGGTGTCGCGCCCGCCGAGGCGATCCGCGGACTTGCCGAGGTCGACGTGCCGGGCCGGGTTCAGCGCATCGATCGCGGCCAGCCGTTCCTCGCCGTCGTCGACTACGCGCACAAGCCCGCCGCGCTCGAGGCGGTCATCGCGACGCTGCGAGGACAGATCGCGGATTCGGGCGGCAGGCTCGCGGTGGTCGTCGGTGCGGGCGGCGACCGCGATCACGGCAAGCGCCCGTTGATGGGGGAGGCCGGAGCGCGCGGCGCCGACCTGTTGGTGATCACCGACGACAATCCGCGCACCGAGGACCCCGCGACGATTCGCGCGGCGCTGCTGGCCGGGGCGCTCGCCGTCCCCGAGGACCAGCGCGGCGAGGTACGTGAAATAGGGGACCGCACGGCCGCCATCACCGCCGCGGCCGAGTGGGCGCAGCCGGGTGACGTGGTGCTCGTCGCGGGCAAGGGACACGAGATCGGACAGGAGATTGGTGGGGTGAAGTACCCATTCGACGACCGAGAGGTCCTCGCGGGAGCCATCGAGCGGCTCGGCGACAGCCGATCCGGCGGGGGTGACGCATGATCCCCATGAGCCTGGCGCGCATCGCCGAGATCGTCGGAGGCACGCTGCACGACGTTCCCGACCCGGATGTGCAGGTCACCGGCACCGTCGAATTCGACTCCCGCAAGGTCACCCCGGGCGGGCTGTTCCTCGCACTGCCCGGGGCCCGCGTCGACGGCCACGACCATGCCGCCGCCGCGGTGGAGGCCGGCGCGATCGCCGTCCTCGCCGCCCGCCCGGTCGGGGTCCCCGCGATCGTCGTCGCCCCGCTCGGCCCGTCGGACAGCAACGCGATGGCCCTGGAACACGACACCGACGGCTCGGGTGCCGCCGTCCTCGCCGCCCTCGGCCGCCTCGCACACGCCGCGACGACGGAGCTGCCCGAACTCACGGTCGTCGGTGTCACCGGGTCGTCCGGCAAGACGTCCACCAAGGACCTCCTCGCCGCGGTGCTCGCGCCGCTCGGCCCGGTCGTCGCACCGCCCGGCTCGTTCAACAACGAACTCGGCCACCCGTGGACGGCGCTGCGTGCCGACCTCGACACCCGCCACCTCGTGCTCGAGCTCTCGGCGCGCGGCATCGGGCACGTCGCCGCCCTGGCCGCGACGGTGCCGCCGCGGATCGGTGTGGTCCTCAACGTCGGCACCGCCCACCTCGGTGAGTTCGGGTCGAGGGAGGCGATCGCGCAGGCCAAGGGTGAACTCGTCGAGGCGTTGCCCGCAGCCGAGGACGGCGGAGTCGCCGTCCTCAACGCGGACGACCTGCTGGTCGCGGCGATGGCGTCGCGCACCAGGGCGCGCGTGGTGACGGTCGGGCAGTCCGCGTCCGCGCAGGTCCGGGCCGTCGACGTCCACCTGGACGACCAGGCGCGCGCGCGGTTCACGCTGGTGGCGCCGCAGGGAACCGTCGACGTCTCCCTCGGTGTGCACGGCGAACACCAGGTCGGCAACGCGCTGGCCGCGGCCGCCGTCGCGCTCGAGTGCGGTGCGACCGTCGACCAGGTCGCCGAGGCGCTCGGCGCGGCCCGAGCGGTGTCGGCGAAGCGGATGGACGTGCGCACCCGCGCCGACGGCGTCACCGTCGTCAACGACTCGTACAACGCGAACCCCGACTCGGTCCGCGCGGCGCTCAAGGCCCTCGTCACGATGAGCCGCGCCGGTCAGGGTGCGCCCCGCCGGACGTGGGCCGTCCTCGGCGAGATGGCCGAACTCGGCCCCGAGACCGTCGTCGAACACGACGCGATCGGCCGATTCGTCGTCCGGCTCGACGTGACCCGGCTGATCGTCGTCGGCGAGGGCCGGCCGCTGCGCGGTATGCACCAGGGCGCCGTGATGGAAGGCTCGTGGGGAGAGGAGTCGATGCTGGTTCCCGACCACGACGCGGCCCTCGAGGTGCTCAGGCGTGAGGTCGCGCCCGGCGACATCGTGCTGGTGAAGGCGTCCCAGTCGGTGGGGCTGTGGACCGTGGCCGAGGCGCTGCTGGCGGACACCGTGGCGGAAGACTCTCAGACGAGCGAGGAGTTCGACCGATGAGACAGATCCTCTTCGCGGGCGGCATCGCTCTTGCCGTGGCGATCCTGCTCACCCCCGTGCTGATCAAGACCTTCTCCCGGCAGGGCTTCGGGCAGGAGATCCGCGACGAGGGTCCGGCCAGTCACAAGGCCAAGCGCGGCACCCCGACGATGGGTGGTGTCGCGATCATCGCCGGCATCTGGGCCGGCTACTGGGGCTCGCACCTGATCGGCATCGGTTACGAGGCCGACGGGCCGCGCGCCTCCGCGCTGCTGGTGCTCGGCCTGACCACCGTCCTGGGCTGCGTCGGCTTCCTCGACGACTTCATCAAGATCCGCAAGCAGCGCAACCTCGGCCTCAACAAGACCGCGAAGCTGGTCGGTCAGCTGATCGCGGCAGTGCTGTTCGGCATCCTCGCGTTGCAGTTCCGCGGCGCCACCGGGCTCACCCCGGGCAGCCTGCACCTGTCGTACGTGCGGGACATCACCACCGTGACGATGGGTTCCGTGGTGTTCATCCTGTTCGTGTACCTGCTGGTCAGCGCCTGGTCGAACGCGGTGAACCTGACCGACGGGCTGGACGGTCTCGCCGCCGGATCGATGACCCTGGTGCTCGGCGCCTACACGGTGATCACGTTCTGGCAGTACCGCAACGCCTGCGAGACGAACCCCGGCAAGGGCTGCTACGACGTCCGCGACCCCCTCGACCTCGCACTGATCTGCGCCGCCGCGGCCGGCGCCTGCATCGGGTTCCTCTGGTGGAACGCGGCGCCCGCCAAGATCTTCATGGGCGACACCGGATCCCTCGCCCTCGGCGGGCTGCTCGCGGGCCTGTCCATCACCACCCGCACCGAACTGCTGATGGTCGTCGTAGGCGCCCTGTTCGTCGCCGAGGCCGCGTCGGTGGTCATCCAGGTCGCGGTGTTCCGCTCCAGCAGGCGGCGGGTGTTCCGAATGGCGCCGTTCCACCACCACTTCGAACTCGGTGGCTGGGCGGAAACCACGGTGATCATCAGATTCTGGTTGCTCGCGGCCATCGCGTCCGCGGTCGGGCTGGCACTGTTCTACAGCGAGTACCTCGCGGTGGTCGGGGACTGACGGTGACGGAGACACCCGAGGCTTCGCCCGAGGAGTACTCACTGCCCGAGGAGCTCGCCCGGCTGCGCGGCGCGCGTGTTCTGGTCACCGGCGCCGGAATCTCCGGCCGCGCGCTGGTCGCGCCGCTGACCGATCTGGGCGCCGAGGTCACCCTCACCGACGGCAACGCCGATTCGCTCGGCTCCGCGGCCCGCGAACTCGGCGTCGCCACCGCGACACCCGACGACGCGGTCGCGGGGATCGCCGCCTTCGCGCAGGTGATCACCAGTCCCGGCTGGCGACCCGATTCGCCGGTGCTGTCCGCGGCGGCCGGGGCGGGCATCGCGATCTGGGGCGACGTCGAATTCGCCTGGCGGCTGGACCGATCCGGGCTGTACGGCCCGGCCCGGCAGTGGCTCGTCGTCACCGGCACCAACGGCAAGACCACCACCACGTCGATGCTCGAATCGATCCTGCGCGCCGGGGGGATCTCCGCGGTCGCCTGCGGAAACATCGGCCTGCCCGTCACCGACGCCCTGCGCGCCGACGCCCCACGGCACGACGCGCTGGCCGTGGAGCTGTCGAGCTTCCAGCTGCACTGGGCGCCGTCCGTGCACCCGACCGCCGGCGCGGTGCTCAACATCGCCGAGGACCACCTCGACTGGCACGGCGGGATGCAGGGCTACATCGAGGCCAAGACTCAGGCCCTCACCGGCGGCGTCGCCGTCGTCGGCCTCGACGACCCGGTCGCCGCGTCCTTGCGCCGTCACGGCGCCGCGAACCGGACCGTCGGCTTCCGGCTCGGCGTGCCCGGACGCGACGAACTGGGGATCGACGGCGACCGGCTCGTCGACCGCGCCTTCGCGACGGACGAGGTACTCGCGTCGGTCGAGGACGTCACCCCGGCCGGACCCGCCGGGGTCATGGACGCGCTCGCCGCGGCGGCGCTGGCCCGCGCGGTCGGCGTGCCCGCCGAGGCCGTGCGGGACGGGCTGCGCTCGTACACCGTCGGCCCTCACCGCGCCGCGCCGGTCGCCGACGTCGCCGGCGTCACCTACATCGACGACTCCAAGGCCACCAACCCGCACGCCGCCCGCACCTCGCTGCTCGCGCATCCCCGGGTGGTGTGGATCGCCGGAGGACTGCTCAAGGGCGCCCAGGTCGACGACCTCGTCGCAGAGGTCGGGGACCGGCTGGTCGCGGCGGTCCTGTTCGGCCGCGACGCCGGTGAGATCGCCGGCGCACTCGCCCGACACGCGCCGCAGGTCCCCGTCCATCGCGTCGAACCGGGGCACGATGACCTGGTGACCTCGAACGACTCGCCGGACGCGGTGATGGCGCGCGCGGTCCGGGTCGCCACCGACGCGGCCACGGCCGGCGACACGGTGCTGCTCGCGCCCGCCGCCGCGTCGCTCGACATGTTCACCGACTACGGCCACCGCGGCCGGAGTTTCGCGGAGGCCGTGCACGCGTTGGCGGATCATGGCCCGCGCTGAGGGACCGCTCGCCGTTGCCCGGAGCCGGTTCGGCGCCTGGCTGGCCCGCCCGCTGGCCTCCTTCCACCTGATCGTCACCATCGCCCTGCTGCTGACGGTGCTCGGCCTGGTGATGGTGTTGTCGGCGTCGAGCGTCGAGGCGTACGCCGCGACCGGGTCGGCCTACGGCATGTTCACCACACAGGTGATCTACGCGCTGCTCGGTGCGGTGCTCTTCTACCTCGCCCTGCGCATCCCGGTGCAGTTGTTGCGGAAGCTGGCGCTGCCGGGGTTCGTGGTGTCGCTGCTCATGCTGGTGCTGGTCCTGATCCCCGGGATCGGCAAGGAGTCGGGCGGCGCCCGCCGCTGGTTCGAGTTCGCGGGCCTGTCGTTCCAGCCGTCGGAGCTGGCGAAGGTCACCCTCGTCATCTGGGGAGCGCACCTGCTCGCGTCGCGGCGCGCCGAGCACGCGACCCTGAAGGAACTGCTCATCCCGCTGGTGCCGGCCGGCGTGCTGATGGCGGCGCTGGTCGTGATGCAGCCGAACCTGTCGACGACCATCGCGATCGGCATCATCCTGGTGTCGCTGCTGTGGTTCGCCGGCCTGCCGGTGAAGCTGTTCTTCTCCCTCGTCGGCGTCGGTGTCACCGCCGCCGTCGTGCTGGCGCTCACGGCCGGTTACCGGTCCGCCCGCGTCCGCGCCTTCCTGAACCCGGGCGAGGATCCGCAGGGCATCGGCTACCAGGGCAGGCAGGCGAAGTACTCGCTGGCCGACGGTGGCCTGTTCGGTCGCGGGCTCGGCCAGTCGCGGGCGAAGTGGAGTTACCTGCCGAACTCCCACAACGACTTCATCTTCGCGATCATCGGTGAGGAACTCGGCTTCGTCGGCTGCGTCGCCGTGATCGGCCTGTTCGCGCTGTTCGTGTACGCCGGACTGCGCATCGCGATGCGCTCGGTCGATCCGTTCCTGCGCCTGCTGACCGCGACGGCGACGACCTGGATCCTGGCGCAGGCGATGATCAACATCGGCTACGTCATCGGGCTGCTACCGGTCACCGGTCTGCAGCTGCCGCTGGTGTCGGCGGGCGGCACGTCGACGGCGATCACGCTGCTGATGTTCGGCATCATCGCCAACGCGGCGCGGCACGAACCGGAGGCCGTTGCCGCGTTGCACGCCGGTCAGGACGGCCGGTTCGGACGGCTACTGCGGCTGCCGAAGCCCGAGCAGTACTCGCCCGCGAAGGCTGCGGCCGCACGCCGGGCGGCGGCGGACAAGGCCGATCGCAAACGGGCCGCGCAGCGGGAAGCGCAGCGCCGGGCGGCGCAGCAGCGCGAGCGGCGTCGTCGGGAGGATCAGCGTCGTCGGGAGGATCAGCGTCGTCGGGAGGATCAGCGTCGTCGGGAGGATCAGCGGCGCCGGGAGGACGTGCGCAGGCGGGAGACCCAGCCGCGCAGGCCCGACCCGCGGCAGCGGGGTCAGGCACTAGCATCGGACCGACGGTGGGACGGTCCGTCCGACCGGAGAGCAGAACGTCGCAGTCGTGACAGTTGGTGAGCTCGGGACACGTCGTGAGCTCGAGACAATTCGTGAGGGTTTCGCAGGTGAGTGAGCGCGGTACATCGTCCGGTCCGTCCGTCGTCGTCGCGGGAGGTGGAACCGCCGGGCACATCGAACCGGCACTCGCGGTCGCCGACGCGGTGCGCCGTCTCGATCCGTCCGTCACGGTGACCGCCCTCGGCACCGAACGCGGGCTCGAGACAACCCTGGTGCCCGGTCGCGGCTACTCCCTGGAGCTGATTCCGCCGGTGCCGCTGCCGCGCAAGCCCACGATGGACCTGCTGCGGCTGCCCGGACGGGTCCGCGCCTCGGTCCGGCGGACCCGGCAGGTTCTCGACAGCGTCGACGCGGACGTGATCGTCGGGTTCGGAGGCTACGTCGCACTGCCGGCATACCTGGCGGCCGGCCGGGGGCTGACCCGGCGTCGTCGCGCGGTCCCGATCGTGGTGCACGAGGCCAACGCCAGCGCGGGCATCGCCAACAAGATCGGGGCCCGGTTCGCGGCACGTGTGCTCGCCGCCGTCCCCGGCTCGGGTGTCGCCGCCCGCGGACGCCGTGACGCCGAGGTCGTCGGGATCCCGGTCCGCTCGACGATCACCGGACTCGATCGCGGGGCGCTGCGCGCGCAGGCCCGTCAGGAGTTCGGGTTGCCCGCCGAGGGCCCGGTGCTGTTGGTCACGGGCGGCTCGCAAGGGGCGCGGTCGCTGAACCAGGCCGTCGCGGGGGCCGCGGAAGCCTTGGCGTCGGCCGGGATCTCGGTGCTGCATGCACACGGACCGAAGAACTCCGTCGACGTGGCACAGCACAATCCGGACGCGCCGTACGTCGCGGTGCCGTACCTGACGCGGATGGACCTCGCCCTCGCCGCCGCCGACGCGACGGTGTGTCGCTCCGGGGCGATGACGGTGGCGGAGATCTCCGCTGTCGGGCTGCCCGCCGTGTACGTGCCGCTGCCGCACGGCAACGGCGAACAGGAACTGAACGCGAAACCGGTCGTCGCGGCGGGAGGTGGACTGCTCGTCGCCGACGCGGACCTGACGTCGGAGTTCGTCGCGGACACCGTGGTGCCGCTGCTCCGGGATCCGGACCGGCTCGCCGCGATGGCGGCGGCCGCGGCCGGCGCCGGGCACCGGGACGCCGCCGACGCGGTCGCCCGGATCGTTCTCGAGGTGGCGAAGGGCGGACAGCGGTGAGCGGGTCGAACACCCCCGGAACCAACAGGACCGGAACGGACCTGCCCGAGCGGTTGCAGCGGGTGCACATGGTCGGCATCGGCGGTGCCGGGATGTCGGGGATCGCCCGCATCCTGCTGGCTCGCGGCGGCCAGGTGTCGGGGTCGGACGCAAAGGAGAGCCGGACCGTTCTCGCGCTGCGGGCGCGCGGCGCGCAGGTCCGCGTCGGTCACGACGCGGGCGCGCTCGACCTGCTTCCCGGCGGCCCGACAGTGGTGGTCTCGACCCATGCGGCGATCCCCAAGGACAACCCGGAACTGGTCGCCGCGGCCGAGCGGGGGATCCCGGTGATCCTGCGCCCGGAGGTGCTCGCGTCGCTGATGCACGGTCACCGCACCCTGCTGGTCGCGGGGACGCACGGCAAGACCTCCACGACGTCGATGCTCGTCGTGGCGCTGCAGCACTGCGGGGTCGATCCGTCCTTCGCGGTCGGCGGCGAACTCAACGAGGCGGGCACGAACGCCCATCACGGCTCGGGTGACGTGTTCGTCGCCGAGGCCGACGAGAGCGACGGATCGCTGCTGCAGTACGACCCGAACGTCGTGATCGTCACCAACGTCGAGGCCGACCATCTCGACTTCTTCGGCACCACCGAGGCCTATGTCCAGGTGTTCGACGACTTCGCCGAGCGCATCGCGCCCGGCGGGCTGCTCGTGGTGTGCCTCGACGACCCGGGGTCCGCGGCCCTCGCTGCCCGGATCGCGGCGCGGAACCTGCCGATCCGCATGGTCGGATACGGCAGCGGCGAACCCGACGACCACCCGGTGCCGTTGCATGCGCGACTGCTGGACTGGGAGCCGCGCGACGTCGGCGGCGTGGCGCAGATCCAACTCGTCGGCGAGTCGGTGCCCCGCACCCTGCGGCTGTCGGTCCCCGGCAGGCACATGGCCCTCAACGCGCTCGGCGCACTGCTGGCGGCTCTCGAGACCGGTGCCGACGTCGAGGAGATCGTCGACGGCATCGGCGGGTTCGGCGGCGTGCACCGTCGCTTCCAGTACACCGGGCGCGAGAACGGTGTCCGGGTGTTCGACGACTACGCGCACCACCCGACCGAGGTCCGCGCGGTCCTCGGCGCGGCGCGCGAGCTGGTACGCACCTCCGGAGGCCGCGTGGTGGTGGTGTTCCAGCCCCACCTGTACTCGCGCACCGCGGCGTTCGCGACGGAGTTCGGGGCGGCTCTCGACCTCGCCGACGAGGTCGTCGTCCTCGACGTGTACGGCGCGCGGGAGAAGCCGCTGCCCGGCGTGAGCGGTGCGCTCGTCGCGCAGGCCGTCGGTCGGCCGGTGCACTACCAGCCGGACCTGTCGATGGCTCCGCGCCAGGTGGCGACGCTGGCCCGCGCCGGGGACGTCGTGATCACGATGGGCGCCGGTGACGTGACGATGCTCGGCAAGGAGATCCTCAGCGCCCTCGCGGCGGTGTCCGCCGGGATGCGGGCGCGGTCGGATGCGGCGGGACGGGCCGGGGAGCAGCGGTGAACCGGGCGCGTCGGCCGGAACGCACCCGCAGCACCGGTCGCGCGGCCCGGGTTCGCTCAGGATCGGCGGCCGAGGGCGCGTCGCGCCGCCGCAATCGCAAGCCGATCTGGGTGACCGCCGCGGTGGTCCTGGTGGTGGTCGCGATCGCGGTGGCGGCGTGGGTCACGCCGGTGCTGTCCGCGCGCAGCGTCTCGGTGGTCGGAAACGTCGGGGTGTCGAGCGACGAGGTGCTCACCGCGCTCGCGATTCCGGTCGGGACGCCGCTGCTGCAGGTCGACACCGGAGCGGCGGCGTCCCGGGTCGCGTCGATCGCGAAGGTCGACCACGCGCGGGTCGAGCGCCGGTATCCCTCGACGATCCGCGTCACGGTCGTCGAGCGTGCGCCGGCGGTGTTCTTCGACGCGCCGGAGGGAACGCACCTGATGGACGCGTCCGGCGTGGCGTATGCGATCGAACCGCCGCCGTCCGGGGTGCCGCGGCTGGCGGTGCCGACGCCCGGCCGGGACGATCCGGCGACGATCGACGCGCTGGCGGCGTTGACGTCGCTGCCGCCGCAGTTGCGCACGCAGGTGACGGAGGTGTCCGCCGGGACGCTGGCCGACATCCACCTGACGCTCGCCGACGGCCGGGAGGTGGTGTGGGGGAGCGTCGAGGGGTCCGCGCACAAGGCCGCGATCGTGCTGCCGCTACTCGGGCAGCCGGGTCGGGTGTTCGACGTGTCGAGCCCCGACCTGCCGACGGTGCGGTGACGGGCGGAGATTTCTTCGTGTCGTCGGCGCGCCTGCTGGCATCCGGGGGGCGGCATGCATAGCGTTTCGCCTCAGTCAGCCACTTGACATAACTATAACTCTATGGTTGAGGTTGAGGGTTTGGTCGACACCGTGGCATTCGGGCCCCGGCAACACCAGTAACCTCAGCGTCTCGAGTAACCTGAGCGCCACAAGTAACGTCAGCATCGCCAGCAACATGCTTCAGCACGAATACACACACACGGAAGGCGAGAGCCCATGACGCCCCCGCACAACTACCTCGCCGTTATCAAGGTCGTCGGCATCGGCGGCGGCGGTGTGAATGCGGTCAACCGCATGATCGAGCAGGGACTCAAGGGAGTCGAGTTCATCGCCGTCAACACCGACGCCCAGGCCCTGCTGATGTCCGACGCCGACGTCAAGCTCGACGTCGGCCGTGAGCTCACCCGCGGCCTCGGCGCGGGCGCCGACCCCGAGGTGGGTCGCAAGGCCGCCGAGGACCACAAGGACGAGATCGAAGAGGTGCTCAAGGGCGCCGACATGGTCTTCGTCACCGCCGGTGAGGGCGGCGGCACCGGCACCGGCGGCGCGCCCGTCGTCGCCTCGATCGCCCGTAAGCTCGGCGCCCTGACCGTCGGCGTCGTCACCCGCCCGTTCTCCTTCGAGGGCAAGCGTCGCGGTGGCCAGGCCGACGCCGGAATCCAGGCGCTGCGTGAGTCCTGCGACACCCTCATCGTCATCCCCAACGACCGTCTGCTCCAGCTCGGTGACGCCGCCGTGTCCCTGATGGACGCGTTCCGGTCCGCCGACGAGGTGCTGCTCAACGGTGTTCAGGGCATCACCGACCTGATCACCACCCCCGGCCTGATCAACGTCGACTTCGCCGACGTCAAGGGCGTCATGTCCGGCGCGGGCAGCGCGCTGATGGGTATCGGCTCCGCCCGCGGTGACGGCAGGGCGATCCAGGCCGCCGAGGCTGCGATCAACTCCCCGCTCCTCGAGGCGTCGATGGAGGGTGCGCGCGGCGTGCTGCTGTCCATCGCCGGTGGCTCCGACCTCGGACTGTTCGAGATCAACGAGGCGGCCTCGCTGGTGCAGGAAGCCGCGCACATCGACGCGAACATCATCTTCGGCACCGTGATCGACGACTCGCTCGGCGACGAGGTCCGGGTCACCGTCATCGCGGCCGGATTCGACGGCGCGGGCCCGGTGCGTCGCGCGGAGCCGCAGCCCGCGGCCGCGGCAGGTCGCGGCACGATCGGGGTCGCCCGGGCGGGCGAGATCGGCCGGTCCCCGGTCGCGGCGGTGGAGGAGCCGGCCGCGCAGCCGCCGCAGGTGCCGCAGTACGGCGCGCCGTCACACACTCCGCAGCACAGCGCGGAGGTCCGCGAGCCCCGGCGGGACGCGGGCACGCTGCCCCCGGTGTCGGTCGCTGCCTCCCGCGCGGTGCCCGTCCCGGTCGAGGACGGCGAGGACGACGTGGACGTTCCCGACTTCATGCGGCGGTGACGGCGCTGTCGGTGACGCCTGTAGTGAGGGTCCGTCGGGTCGTCACCTCGCGGACCGGGGGCGTGTCCGCGGCTCCCTACGACTCGTTCAATCTCGGCGACCACGTCGGGGACGATCCGGCGGCGGTCGACACGAACCGCCGTCGGCTGGCCTCCGGTATCGGGCTGCCCTTCGAGCGTCTGGTGTGGATGGAGCAGATCCACAGTCGGAACGTCACGGTGGTGACCGGCCCGGTCCCCGGGCCGGTCGAGGCCACCGATGCACTGGTCACCACCGAGCGCGACCTCGCCCTCGTGGTGCTCACCGCCGACTGTGTGCCACTGCTGCTCTCGGACGACGAGGCCGGGGTGATCGCCGCGGTCCACGCGGGCCGGGTGGGCGCTCGGATCGGGATCGTGCCCCGCGTGCTGGAGACGATGGTCGCGCAGGGTGCCGAGGTCTCGCGGATCGGTGCGTTCCTCGGACCGGCGGCCAGCGGCAGGCAGTACGAGGTTCCCGCGGCGATGCGGGCCGATGTCGAGGCACACCTGCCGGGCAGCGCCACCACCACCGACCGGGGCACACCCGGTCTGGACCTGCGGGCCGGATTGCGGCGGCAACTGGTCGAGGCGGGAGTCGGTGGTGTCGCGGAGGATCCGCGCTGCACCATCGAGGACCGCACCCTGTTCAGCTACCGTCGTTCGGGAACCACGGGCCGGATCGCGGGGGCGATCTGGATGGAGCAGGCGGATGGAGCAGGCGGCCGGTGACCGACACTCGCCGCGACCAGATCGCCACCGCGTTGGCGGCGGTGCGGGAGCGGTTGGATCGCGCCGTGGCCGCCGCGGGCCGCACGCCCGGCGAGGTCGACCTGCTTCCGGTGACCAAGTTCTTCCCCGCTTCGGACGCCCGGATCCTCCACGAGCTCGGGTGCCGGGAATTCGGCGAGTCGCGCGAACAGGAGGCCTCGGCGAAGGTGGCCGACCTCGCGGACCTGCCCGGAATCCGCTGGCACATGATCGGCAGTGTGCAGCGCAAGAAGGCCCGCGCGATCGCCCGCTGGGCGTACGCCGTCCATTCGGTCGACAGTGCACCGCTCGTCGACGCGCTGGCGAAGGCGGCGACCGCGGCGCTGGACGAGGGGGAGCGGTCGCGGCCGCTGCGCGTGTTGCTGCAGGTCAGCCTCGACGGCGACCCGAAACGTGGGGGAGCGCTGCTGTCCGAGCTGGCCGCGCTGGCCGATCACGCCGCCGGGACGGACGGACTGGACTTCGCCGGCCTGATGGCGGTGCCACCGCTGGGCGTCGACCCCGACGAGTCCTTCGCCGCGCTCGCCGCCGCCCATCGGGACGTGCTGCGCAGCCACCCCGACGCGCGCACGCTGTCGGCCGGGATGACCGGGGACCTCGAGAGTGCGGTACGACACGGATCCACGTGCGTGCGTGTCGGAACCGCATTGTTGGGTTCGAGGCCGATAGCCTCGATGTGAACTGATCGGCGTCCCGACCGATTATCCGCCGCGCCAAGGAAGGTCGATCGATGAGCACTCTGCACAAGTTCAAGGCTTACTTCGGCATGGTTCCGCTCGAGGACTACGAGGACGACTACCTGGACGAGCCTCGCCGCGCTCCCCGGAGCACCCGGTACGAAGACGGCGTCGACGGCGGCTACGACGAACCGGGCTACGGCGGTCGGGACGACCTCGAGGATCGGCAGCTCGCTCCCCGGCGGATGGAGCCGCTGCCCCCGCGCTCGACGCGACCGAGCGTGCCCTCGGGCGGTGTGAGCCGGCCGGCGGCGACCCACGGCGCGCTGGCGGTGAACACCGCGCCTCGTATCGAGAGCCGGCGGGCGCCGGTGTTCGACGAGGGCGGCCCGCTGTCGAAGATCACCACGCTGCGTCCGCGCGACTACGGCGAGGCGCGGATCATCGGCGAGCGATTCCGGGACGGCACGCCGGTGATCATGGACCTGGTGGAGATGAGCAACGCCGATGCCAAGCGGCTCGTCGACTTCGCGGCCGGCCTCGCCTTCGCGCTGCGCGGTTCGTTCGACAAGGTGGCGACGAAGGTGTTCCTGCTCTCGCCCGCCGACATCGACGTCTCGGCGGAGGAGCGGCGCCGCATCGCAGAGAACGGTTTCTACAATCAGAAGTGAACCAGTGCCGCGCGGGGCCGGATTCCCGGTCCCGGTGCGCGGCCCAGAGGTGAACTCGGGTGCGACCGGACAGTTCCGGTCGCACCCGGTTTTGAGTGGTCCGGAGTCGTCAGGCAGAGTGGTGGAGTGCCCTTGTTCGCGGTGATCTACTTCGTTCTGTTCGTATTCTGGTTGCTCCTCATAGCCCGAATCATCGTCGAGTTCATCCGGACATTCGCGAGGGACTGGCGGCCGACCGGCATTGTGGTCGTCATTCTCGAGGCGATTTTCTCGGTCACAGATCCGCCGATCAAGTTGCTCCGGCGACTTATCCCGTCGATTTCGCTCGGCGGAGTTCGGCTGGATCTTTCCATCATGGTCCTGCTGTTCATCGTGTTCATCCTGATGCAAGTGGTACAGGGACTTGCCGCATGACGTGCACGAATCAGGGACTGGCGCAGGCCGCGGGTCGGGTGTGACAGAATGAGTCACAGTTACCGTGTGAATATGTGGTCCTGCAGTGGATGCGCCAAAACTGAGAGCTTGCTCGACCGCCTACAGATGCGTGAAGGGATCCTTCCATGCCGCTGACACCAGCAGATGTTCACAACGTCGCGTTCAGCAAGCCTCCAATCGGAAAGCGTGGCTACAACGAGGACGAGGTCGATGCCTTCCTCGACCTCGTCGAGCAGGAGCTCACCCGACTGATCGAGGAGAACGCGGACCTGCGCCAGCGTGTCGGTGAACTCGATCAGGAGCTCGCGGACGCCAAGAAGGCTCCTCGCCCGGCCGGCGCAGCGCCGGTGCCCGCACCCGCACCCGCCCCCACGCCGGCTCCGGCGCCCGTCGTCGAGCCCCCGAAGCCGGTCGCACCGGTCGCTGCGGCTCCCGCGCCCGCGGGTCGCGGCCCGGAAGAGGCGAACCTGCAGGCCGCGAAGATTCTCGGTCTCGCACAGGAGATGGCGGACCGCCTCACGGGCGACGCGAAGAACGAGTCGGAGCAGCTGGTCTCCAGCGCCCGTGCCAACTCGGAGCAGTTGGTCAGCGACGCCCGCAGCCGCTCGGAGGCGATGATCGGGGACGCCAAGCAGAAGTCCGAGGCGCTGCTGTCCGACGCCCAGACGCGCTCGGAGACCCAGCTGCGTCAGGCGAAGGAGAAGGCCGACGCACTGCAGGCCGATGCCGAGAAGAAGCACACCGAGATCATGGAGACGATCAACCAGCAGCGCAGCGTGCTGGAGGGTCGGATCGAGCAGCTCAAGACGTTCGAGCGCGAGTACCGGGTGCGTCTGAAGTCCTACCTGGAGTCGCAGCTCGAGGAACTCGAGCAGCGCGGTTCGGCGGTTCCCGTCGACGGTGGTCAGGACGCCTTCGGGGCGGAGGGAACCAAGTCGTTCGCCAAAGGGAACAACTGATCCGGCTCCGATAGGGCCGCGGTCGTGACGACTCGTGGTGAGGGGCGCAGGTGCTGATTCTTACCCTTGCGCTGGCAGCGGTGGGTTTCGCGCTGCTGGTCGTCGCCCTGATGACCGGGTCGGTCGTGTGGGCGTGGGGCTGCATCGTGGTCTGCGTGATCGGTGCGGTGGTGCTGCTGGTGAGTTCACTGCGCGGTACCGCCGCACCGACCACCGAACCCGGATCCGGAGCGCCCGGACCCGACACGACGTCGGGCCGATTTGACGGGTCCGACTAGAATTGGACAAGCGAACACGGCGTTGATCCGGCCATCACCGGGGAGCCTTCGGAAGAACGGCGTCGGCGAGCCATCGAGGTGGCGTGTCGCCGCTCAGTAGAACCGAACGGGTTCGGCCCGTCACAGCCGACGTACGAGTGGTCCGGGCACAGCGGTCCGGGCAAGCGGGGTGGTACCGCGGCCACGGCGCACCGGCGCCGACGTCGTCCCCGTGCCAGAGCGACAGGCACGAGGGAGCACGAACAGTGTCCGACAACACCAGCGACGTGAACGCGGCATACCCGCGCGTCGACCTCACCGGCGGCAGGTCCTCGGGCAGCGTCAACTTCCCCGAACTCGAACAGCGTGTGCTCGCCGAGTGGGACGCCGACGACACCTTCCGCGCGTCGATCGCGAACCGGAACGACGCCGAGGAGTTCGTCTTCTACGACGGCCCGCCGTTCGCGAACGGTCTGCCGCACTACGGCCACCTGCTCACCGGGTACGTCAAGGACCTCGTCCCGCGCTTCCAGACCATGCGCGGCAGGAAGGTCGAACGCCGGTTCGGCTGGGACTGCCACGGCCTGCCCGCCGAACTCGAGGCGGAGAAGCAGCTCGGCATCAAGGACAAGTCGCAGATCGACGCGATGGGTCTGGCCGAGTTCAACGCCTACTGCAAGCAGTCGGTGCTGCGCTACACCGACGAGTGGCGCGACTACGTGACGCGGCAGGCCCGCTGGGTCGACTTCGCCAACGACTACAAGACGCTCGACCTGGACTTCATGGAGTCCGTGATGTGGGCGTTCAAGGAGCTCTACGACAAGGGCCTGATCTACCAGGGCTTCCGGGTGCTGCCGTACTCCTGGTACGAGCAGACGCCGCTGTCGAACCAGGAGACCCGCCTCGACGACGCCTACAAGATGCGTCAGGACCCGGCCGTCACCGTCGACATGGTGCTCAGTGCTCCCGGCTCCGACCTGGACGGCGCGAACGCCCTGATCTGGACCACGACGCCGTGGACGCTGCCGTCGAACCTCGCCGTCGCGGTGCACCCCGACATCACCTACGTGCACCTCGCCGGCGCCGACGGCAAGCGATACGTGCTGGCGCAGGATCGCGTCGGGCACTACGCCCGCGAGTTCGGCGAGGAGCCGGAAGTCCTGTCCACCCATCGGGGTTCGGAGCTCGTCGGGCTGTCCTACCTGCCGCCGTTCGACTTCTTCCTGGGCCGTCCGAACGCCCACCGGGTGCTGGCCGCGGACTACGTCACCACCGACTCCGGTACCGGAATCGTCCATCTCGCACCGGCTTTCGGTGAAGAGGACATGGACGTGGCGAGCGCCAACGGCATCGAGGTCGTGCAGCCGCTGGACGCGGGTGGCAAGTTCACGTCGATGGTGCCGCCGTACGAGGGCCTGATGGTCTTCGACGCGAACCCGGTGATCATCAAGGACCTCAAAGCCGCCGGAAAGCTGTTGCGGCACGAGACGATCGAGCACTCCTACCCGCACTCGTGGCGGTCGGGTCAGCCGCTGATCTACATGGCGGTGCCGTCGTGGTTCGTCGCGGTCACCAAGTTCCGCGACCGGATGGTCGAGCTGAACCAGGAGATCACCTGGGTGCCCGAGCACATCCGGGACGGCCAGTTCGGCAAGTGGCTCGAGGGCGCCCGGGACTGGAACATCAGCCGAAACCGCTACTGGGGCAGCCCGATCCCGGTGTGGATCTCGGACGACCCGGCCTACCCGCGGATCGACGTGTACGGCTCGCTGGACCAGCTCGAGGCCGACTTCGGTGTGCGCCCGACCGATCTGCACCGGCCGATGATCGACGAGCTGACCCGGCCGAACCCGGACGACCCGACCGGGAAGTCGACGATGCGCCGCGTCCCCGAGGTGCTCGACTGCTGGTTCGAGTCCGGCTCGATGCCGTACGCGCAGGTGCACTACCCGTTCGAGAACCGGGACTGGTTCGAGGGCGGAAACGGGCAGGTCAGCCACAACCCGGGCGACTTCATCGTCGAGTACAACGGGCAGACCCGCGGCTGGTTCTACAACCTGCACGTGCTCTCGACCGCGCTGTTCGACCGCCCGGCGTTCAAGAATGTCGTGGCCCACGGCATCGTGCTCGGTGACGACGGCCTGAAGATGAGCAAGTCCAAGGGCAACTACCCGGACGTGAAGGAGGTGTTCGACCGGGACGGTTCCGATGCGATGCGCTGGTTCCTGATGTCGTCGCCGATCCTGCGCGGCGGCAACCTGATCGTCACCGAGCAGGGCATCCGCGAGGGTGTCCGGCAGGCCCTGCTTCCGCTGTGGAACGCGTGGAGCTTCCTGCAGCTCTACGCGTCGAAGCCCGGCGCCTTGCGGACGGATTCGCCGCACGTGCTCGACCGCTACATCCTGGCGAAGCTCGCCGCGACGCGGGAGGCGATGACGGACGCCCTCGAGGTCAACGACATCGCCGGTGCCTGCGACGAGCTGCGCACCTTCTGCGACGCGCTGACCAACTGGTACGTGCGCCGGTCGCGGTCGCGGTTCTGGGACGAGGACCGGGACGCGATCGACACCCTGCACACCGTGCTCGAGGTGACGTGCCGACTGGCGGCGCCGCTGCTGCCGATGGCCACCGAGGTGATCTGGCGGGGTCTGACCGGTGGTCGGTCCGTGCACCTGACCGACTGGCCCGCGGCCACGGAACTGGTGCCCGACGCCGAACTCGTCGAGTCCATGGACGAGGTCCGCAACGTGTGTTCGACGGTGCTGGGTCTGCGGAAGGCGCAGAACCTGCGGGTGCGGCTGCCACTGCCGGAGGTGACCGTCGCCGCGTCGGACGCCGAGCGGCTGCGGCCCTACCTCGGCATCATCGCCGACGAGGTCAACGTCAAGAATGTCGACCTGACCGAGGACGTCGACGCGCACGGCAGGTTCGAGCTGGTGGTCAACGCCCGCGCGGCGGGTCCGCGGCTCGGGAAGAACGTGCAGACCGTCATCAAGGCCGTCAAGGCCGGCGACTGGACCGAGACCGACGGCGTCGTGAGCGCAGCGGGGATCGCGCTGCTGCCGGAGGAGTACACCCGCCGCCTGGTCGCCGCCGAGCCGGAGTCGACGGCGGCGCTGCCGGACAACGCCGGGCTGGTGGTGCTCGACTCGGAGGTCACCGAGGAGCTCGAGGCGGAGGGCTGGGCGAAGGACCGCATCCGCGAGCTGCAGGACGCCCGCCGCGCCGCCGGTCTCGACGTTTCGGACCGGATCGTGGTGACGCTCGACGTGCCCGCGGAGCGGTTGGACTGGGCGCAGCGCCACCGTGAGCTGATCGCCGGCGAGATCCTCGCCACCACACTGGAACTCGGCGCCGCCGGTGCCGGGGCGGTGGATCTGGGTGAGGGCGTCCGGGTCGTCATCGTGAAGGCCTGACGTGAACCGGCCGCCCGTGCAGCGCGGCGGCGGGCCGCCCATGCAGCGCGGCGGCGGGCCGCCCATGCAGCGCGGCGGCGGGCCGCCCATGCAGCGGCGGTGGGTCCTGCATCTCGACATGGACGCGTTCTTCGCGTCCGTCGAGCAGCTCACCCGTCCGACGCTGCGCGGGCGGCCGGTGCTCGTCGGCGGGCTCGGCGGCCGCGGTGTGGTTGCGGGTGCGAGCTACGAGGCCCGGGCCTTCGGGGCCCGGTCCGCGATGCCGATGCACCAGGCGCGCCGGCTCGTCGGCGTGGGGGCCGTGGTCCTGCCGCCGCGTGGGGGGCTCTATTCGACGGTCAGCCGGTCGGTGTTCGACGCGCTGCGCACCCGCATGCCGGTGCTCGAGATGTTGTCCCTCGACGAGGCGTTCGGTGAGCCGCCCGAACTGGCCGGCGCCGGTCCCGACACCGTCCGTGCGTACGCGGAGGGTCTGCGAACCCTGATCCGTGACGAGACCGGGCTGGTGGCGTCGATCGGTGCCGGATCCGGGAAGCAGATCGCGAAGATCGCGTCCGGGCTCGCGAAGCCGGACGGGGTCCGGGTCGTCACGGCGGACGAGCAGGGTGCGCTGTTCGAAGCGCTCCCGGTCCGCAGGCTGTGGGGCATCGGTCCCGTCGCGGAGGGCAAGCTCCGCCGGCTCGGTATCGAGACGATCGGCCAGTTCGCCGCGACCAGCGAGACCGAGGTCGTGACGCTGCTCGGTGCCACGGTCGGGCCGGGACTGCACCGCCTGGCCAGGGGTATCGACGACCGGCCGGTCATCGAGCGTGCCGATGCCAAACAGGTCAGCGCCGAAACGACCTTCGCGGAGGACCTGGTCACCCTCGACCAGTTGCGTGCCGCGGTCGAGCAGGCCGGCGCGAGCGCCCACGCGCGTCTCGAGCGGGACGGGCGTGCCGCCCGCACCGTCGTCCTCAAACTCAAGAAGACGGACATGACGATCGTCACGCGGTCCGCGACGCTGCCCTATGCGACCACGGATCGGCAGACCCTCGTGGCGACCGCTCAGCGGCAGCTGATCGACCCCCGCGAGTTGGGTGCGATCCGCCTCGTCGGGGTGTCCCTCGGCGGGTTGACGGTCGCCGCGCAGGGGTCGCTCTTCCCGGATCTCGACCACGGCGACCCGCGCGAGGGCGATGTGAATCCGGACACAGTGCTGATTCCGGGTGCCGCGCGCACGAGTGCGATCGCGGTCGGGGCGCGGTGGCGACCCGGACAGGACGTGCGTCACCCCGAGCACGGTCATGGCTGGGTACAGGGCTGCGGGCACGGCGTGGTGACCGTTCGGTTCGAAACGAGATCCACCGGACCGGGCCCGGCGCGCACGTTCCCGGACACCGACGAGGCCCTCGCGGAGGCCGACCCCGCCGACAGCCTTCGTTAAGGAAGCCCTTATTTTTTCCGTGTTAACTAAGGTGACACTCGCTCGCGCGCGGATCCGACCATCGGATCGGCCGCGGGGGCGACGAACCACAGACTCGTTGCACTTTCGCCAAGTTCCAACGAAGGCCACGTTCCGAGCCATGTTTCAACGAAGAGAAGGACACACATTGATGCTCCGCAAGACCATCGTTGCCGGTGTCGCTGCTGCCGCCGTGCTCGCGCTCGGTGCCTGCAGCTCCGATGACAGCAGCGACGCTGCCGCCACCACCACGAAGAAGACCACGGTCGCGGCGACCACCGTCGAGACGCCGCCGGTGCCCACCGCCGCCGAGCTGAACGCGATGCTGGCCAAGGGCCTCGACCCGGCCACCCCGATCGAGGAGAAGGTCACCCTCGTCGAGAACGGCGCCGCCGATCCCGGTCTGTTCGACCAGGTCGCCGCCGCCGCGACGGCCGCCAACGCGACCGTGACCGTCGTCGACCCCATCCTCGACAACGGCGACGGCACCCTGACCGCGACCGTGAACATGAACATCGGTGGCCAGGTCAACCCGGGCACCGCGACCTTCGTCGTCGAGAACGGCAAGTGGGTCCTGTCGCAGGAGTACGCCTGCAACATCGTCAAGCTCTCCGGCCTGACCTCGCCGGCCTGCGCCTGACGCACGCCTGCACCGGATGCCGGCACCCCGCGGGGTGCCGGCATCCGGCGTTTCGGGACGGCCAGTTTCGGGACGGCCTGTTTCGGGACGGCCGGTTCGGCGACGACTCAGTCGCTGCCCTGCTTCAGCTTGTCGACGGCGGTGCGCGCCAACTCGGCGAGCACCGCCGGGTCCACCGGCTCCTGCCCGGTGGCGACGACCTGCAGGAGCGTCGGCCCGACCACGGCGATCACCGCGTCGGAGGTCATGGTGAAGCCGTCGCTGGTCGTTTCGAGCCGCACCGCGACCGATGCGTCACCGACGGAGGGCTGGTCGAGGCCCCCGAGCCGGTACTGCACCGCATACCCGTCGGCGTCGGTGCCGGTGTACTGCCCGCAGGCGGTGAAGGTGTCCTGCACCGCGGTGAAGGCGGCGCCGGCGGCGCCGTCGGGATAGACGGCCGCATCGGTGTCGACGCTCGTGAAGTCGGGTCCGGTGAACCGGGCCACCGCTCGCGCGCTCGCCCCGTCGACCTGGTCGGCAATCTCCGCCAGCACGTCGGCGCAGCGTTGCGGGTCGGTCGAGGACCGGTCGGGTTCCGGGTCCTCCGACGCGGACGGAAGACCGAGATCGGCGACCGGGTCCGGCAGGGCTGCGAACCCGACGGGCAGGTCGTCCGCAGTGAGCAGGGCCGCGTCCAGTGCCGCCGAGTCGAGAACCGACACGTCCGTCGGGGCCGGCGGTGCGACGGTGGTCACCGACGGCAGGTCCGGCGTGGACGCCGCGTCACCGCCGCACCCGGTGAGGAGGGACGCGACCGCCAACGCGGTGACGGCAGCGACGCCGCCGACGGCCTTTCTCACGGCTGCGACCAGCGGACGGAGTTGGTGGTGGTCTGACGTAGACGCGTCGTGCTGTCCGGGTCGGTGTACGTCTGCTCACCGCCGACGGTGACGGACCCCTCGACGGGCAGCGGCGCTCCGAGGTCGACGACGAGGGTGCCGGTCCCGGACATCACGAAGGTGTCGATGTTCAGGGTGCCCGCCGCTCCCGGCAGCGTCCACACCGGCGAGTCCGGCGACTGGTTCACCGACACGTCGACGGTGAGTCGGTCGCCGTCCCGTTCGCGCAACGTCGCGGTCGTGGTCTGCGTCAGCGACATCCCGCTCATCACCTGCTGGCGCATCGTCCACACGGCGCCGATCCCGATCTCGGTGTCGGGGAAGACGACGGCCCGGTACACCGCCTGGTAGAACGCCTGCTCGATCGCCGACCGCGCGATGTCGGGGGAGTCCGGGTCCGGGGTGATGCGCAGCGCCGTGATCGCGCCCGTCGGGAGGATGGACAGCCCGGCCTTCGAGCCGTCCGACGACGCGAGGGCGTCCTCGAGCCGCTGGTCCGGTGAGGTCATGGCGCCCAGGGTGAGATCGGTCGAGAACGCGGGTTGGGCCGGACCCGCGAGGGCGGCGGTCAGCGGCATCGCGACCTCCGGCGTGGAGAGGTCCTGTTGGGGTTGGCCGCCGATCTGCTGGTAGATCTCCGACCGTGTCGTCAGGTGCACCTGCTGGCTCGATCCTGCGTCGGGGTGGAGCGTGACCCGCTGTCGTGGCTCGGCACCGGGGTCGACGACCGTCGTCGCGACCGCGGAGACCGGCACCGTGGTCTCGTTGGTGGTCGACTCCGCCGCGGTGGTCGGTGCTGCGGAGTCGGTGCCGCCGCAGGCGGCGGTGAGGGTGAACGCGGCGAGGGCGGCGACGACCTGCGCGGTCCGAATCGAGAACACTGGCACCCGACCAGGTTAGCCACGCCTCGGGTGCCTGCCGCTCGCGATGGGCCCGTGAGGGATGATGGCGGGGTGAGTGAAGCCGAGAACACTGCGCGGGGCCCGCTGCGGATGCGGATGCTGATCATCGTCGCCGCGGTGGTTCTCGGGCTCGACCTGGCCACGAAGATCGCGGCGGTGCACTACATCGAGCCGGGGAACCCGATTCGCATCATCGGCGACGTGGTCACACTGAAGTTGATCCGCAATCCCGGTGCCGCGTTCTCGATGGCGACCGGCATGACGTGGCTGCTGACCCTGGTCGCGATCGCGGTCGTCGTCGGCGTGATCAAGATCGGCCGGACGCTGCGGTCGCCGTGGTGGGCGCTCGGCCTCGGTCTGGTGCTCGGAGGCGCGCTGGGCAACCTGATCGACCGGATCTTCCGGGCGCCCGGCCCGTTGCAGGGCCACGTCGTCGACTTCGTGTCCGTCGGCTG
Source organism: Rhodococcus sp. NPDC003318 (assembly GCF_042879035.1). Classification (NCBI taxonomy): domain Bacteria; kingdom Bacillati; phylum Actinomycetota; class Actinomycetes; order Mycobacteriales; family Nocardiaceae; genus Rhodococcus; species Rhodococcus sp. NPDC003318. Next base: position 120,182 of record NZ_JBIAOU010000011.1, read on the forward strand.
GTGGCCGGTGTTCAACGTCGCCGACTCCGGCGTCGTGTGCGGCGCGATCCTGCTGGTCCTGCTGACGCTGTTCGGTGTCAATCCCGACGGCACCCGCGGTAACGGTCACGAGAGCGACGGGCAGGTGAGCGACGCCGACACCAGCGACGCCGACACCAGCGACGCCGACACCAGCGACGCCGACACCAGCAGCGACGATCCGAGCCACGCGACCACGGCAACCGACCAGCCGAACGAGAAGGAGTCCTGATGCGCGAGACGCGTTCCATGCCGGTACCGGACGGCCTGGAGGGCATGCGGGTGGACGCGGGGCTGGCGCGGCTGCTCGGGCTGTCACGAACCGCGGTGGCCACGTTGGCGGACGAGGGGTCCGTACTCGTCGACGGCAGCGCTGTCGGCAAGTCGGACCGGTTGCCGTCCGGCGCGTGGCTCGAGGTCACGCTCCCGGAACCGGCGCGGCCGCTGACCGTCGAGGCGCAGCCCGTCGAGGGCATGGACATCCTGTACGCCGACGACGACGTCGTCGCGGTGGACAAGCCGGTCGGGGTCGCCGCGCACGCCAGCGTCGGCTGGACCGGACCGACGGTCGTCGGCGGCCTGGCCGCGGCGGGGTTCCGTATCTCGACGTCCGGTGCGCACGAGCGGCAGGGCATCGTGCACCGCCTCGACGTCGGGACGTCCGGGGTGATGGTCGTCGCGACGTCGGAGCGGGCGTACACCGTGCTCAAACGGGCGTTCAAGCAGCGCACCATCGACAAGCGCTACCACGCGCTGGTGCAGGGACACCCGGATCCGTCGAGCGGCACCATCGACGCCCCGATCGGCAGGCACCGCAGCAACGACTGGAAGTTCGCGGTCACCGCGGACGGCAAACCGTCGATCACCCACTACGACACGGTCGAGGCGTTCCAGGCGGCGAGCCTGCTCGACATCCACCTCGAGACCGGTCGCACCCACCAGATCCGGGTGCACTTCTCGGCCCTGCGCCACCCGTGCTGCGGCGACCTGACCTACGGTGCGGACCCGCGGCTCGCCGAGCGGCTCGGGCTCGAACGGCAGTGGCTGCACGCCCGTTCGCTGGGGTTCGCGCACCCGGCGGACGGCCGGTGGGTCGAGATCACCAGCGAGTACCCGAAGGATCTGCAACACGCCCTGGACGTCCTGCGGAGTGCCTGACCGCACCGCCGGCGTCGTCGCCGCGACGTGCGCGGCCGGGCTCGCCGCTGCCGTGCTCGTGCTCGGGGCGACGAACCCGCCGACGCCGAAGGCGATCACGACCGACCGCCTCGGACCCGACTCCGGTGAGCTGGTCGCCGACTACCTGGCCCGGGCGGCGGAGAGCCTGGACGGGTCGTCGCAGGAGACGAGTTGGGGTCTGGTCGCCTTCGACACCGAGGTGACCGCGACCGCGGCCGACGACCTGACCGGCGACGTGCCGATCTCGCAGTTGTGGTTCCGGGTGCCCGTCGAGCGGGTACAGACGCCGATCGTCGCCGTCGGGGTCGCCGGCGCGGAGTCGATCGCGCGGGCGCCCGGCTATGCGGCAGCGCGGCTGTACGGCACCACCGGGGAGTGGGATCGGCAGGGCCGGATCGACGCGGTGTCCGCGTACCGGCTGGCGCAGGACTGCGCGTGCGTGGTCGGGGCGACGGTGCGCGGGCCGCAGAGCGAGCTCGCCGCGCTCGCCGAGGTGCCGGGAGTCCGGGCGGTGGAGGCGTTGCCCGCGGACGCGGTGTTCGGGCGGTTCGCGGTGCGTCCGCTGCTGCCGGAGCAGACGGTCGCGGTGACACCGGGCCCCGACGACGGGGAGGTGCCGGAGCGATGAGCGGGCAGGCACCGGCCGGCGCACCCGAGCAGGGCCGGCGCAGCGACCGCGAGACCGGCATCGCGGCCGCGGTCGGCGCCTACGCGATCTGGGGGATGTTCCCGATCTTCTTCGGTCTGCTCGGTCCCGCGGGGCCGGTGGAGATCCTGGCGCAGCGGATGCTGTGGACGCTCGTGGTGATGCTCGCTGTGGCGGCCGTGGTCGGGAGACTCTCGCGGCTGCGCACGCTCACGCTGCGGTCGGCGCTGATGGTGGTCGCCGCCGCGTCGGCGATCTCGATCAACTGGGGTGTCTACATCTACGGCGTGACCTCCGGCCGCGTCGTCGAGGCGGCCCTCGGCTACTTCGTCAACCCCCTCGTCAGCGTGCTGCTGGGAATGCTGGTGCTGCGGGAGCGGATCAACCGCTGGCAGGCCGTCGCGCTCGGGTTCGGTGCGCTCGCGGTGCTGATCCTGACGATCGACTACGGCAGGCCACCGTGGATCGCGTTGGTCCTGGCGTTCAGCTTCGGGGCCTACGGCCTGATCAAGAAGACGATTCCGCTCGATCCGGTGACGAGTCTGACCGCCGAGGGCATCGTGACGGCGCCGTTCGCGATCGGTTACCTGGTGTGGCTCACCGTCGCGGGCACGAGCACGTTCTTCGGCCACGGGGTCGGACACACACTGCTGCTGATCTCGGCGGGCGTGGTCACGGCGGTGCCGCTGCTGCTGTTCGGGGTGGCCGCGCAGCGGGTGCCGCTGGTGACCCTCGGGATCATCCAGTACCTCAACCCGGCGCTGCAGATGACGTGGGGTGTCGCGGTGATGCACGAGGCGATGCCCGCGTCCCGCTGGGCCGGATTCGCGTTGATCTGGCTGGCGCTGGCGGTGTTCACCGTGGACGCGGTTCGACGGGTCCGGCGGGCGCGGCGTCGGCAGGACGATTCCCGGGCGCTCGGTCTGTTGCCGTGATTCAATTCACGGATGCGAAGAGGACTGCTGGTCACAGCGCTGAGCGCAGCCATGTTGACGGCCGTGGCCGCACCCGCTGGTGCCGCGCAACCGTCCTGGTCCGGTGACTGGTCGCTGAAGCGGTTCGCCGCGACGAAGACCGGCACGAGTCTGGCCGCGAGCCAGGGGGAGCCCGACTTCGCCGACACGTACCGGTTCGAGACGAGTTGCTCGGATCCCACCTCCGACGAGTCCTGTGTCGCCACGGTCGTCGACGGTCCCGCGCCCGCGAACCCGACGCTGCCCCTGCCCCCGCAGTACACCTGGGACGGGACCAGTTGGGTGCACGTCTACGACTGGCAGTGGGACTGCTGGCAGGGCGAGGGGGTGCCCAAGGTGTGGGCGCCGGCGCACTCGGTGGCGTACTACACCCCGCAGCCGGACGGCACGATGACCGGCTCGTGGCGCACGGACATCACCGGTGGTCCGTGCGACGGCTCGGTGATCATGGATGTCGCCGCCTACCCCGTGGACCCGGCCCCGGGACCGTTCGGCAGCTAGACAGCGGCGGGGCCGGTCGGCGTGCCGATTCGGGACGTCGGACCCACCGCCTACACTCGGTGCGTGGCTGACTCCTTCGTCCATCTTCACAATCACACCGAGTACTCGATGCTCGACGGCGCGGCGAAGGTCGGACCGTTGTTCAAGGAGGCCCAGCGTCTCGGTATGACCGCGGTCGGGATGACCGACCACGGAAACATGTACGGCGCCAGTGAGTTCTACAACAAGGCGAAGGCCGCGGGCATCAAGCCGATCATCGGGATCGAGGCGTACATCGCGCCGGAGTCCCGGTTCAACACCAAGCGCGTGCTGTGGGGCGACCCGAGCCAGAAGTCGGACGACGTGTCCGGTTCCGGCTCCTACACCCACATGACGATGGTCGCGGAGAACGCCACGGGCCTGCGCAACCTGTTCAAGCTGTCGTCACGCGCGTCGATCGAGGGCCAGCTCGGCAAGTGGGCGCGGATGGACGAGGAGATCATCGCCGAGCACCACGAGGGCATCATCGCGACCACCGGCTGCCCGTCGGGCGAGATCCAGACCCGGCTGCGGCTCGGCCACGACCGCGAGGCCCTCGAGGCGGCCGCGAAGTGGCAGGAGATCTGGGGCAAGGACAACTTCTTCCTCGAACTGATGGACCACGGTCTGTCGATCGAGCGCCGGGTCCGCGAGGGCCTGCTGCACATCGGCAAGACGCTCGGCATTTCGCCGCTGGCGACCAACGACTGCCACTACGTCACCAAGGACGCCGCGGAGAACCACGAGGCACTGCTGTGCATCCAGACCGGCAAGACGTTGTCGGACCCGACGCGGTTCAAGTTCGACGGGGACGGCTACTACCTCAAGTCGGCCGAGGAGATGCGCGCGATCTGGGACACGGAGGTGCCCGGCGCCTGCGACAGCAGCCTGCTGATCGCGGAACGGGTCCAGCCGTACGACGACGTCTGGACGCACCGCGACCGGATGCCGATCTTCCCGGTGCCCGAGGGGCACACCCAGCAGTCGTACCTGCACCACGAGGTCATGCGCGGATTGCGCGAGACCCGGTTCCCGGGCCGGGAGGTGCCGGAGGACTACGTCACCCGCGCCGAGTACGAGATCGGCGTCATCAACGAGATGGGCTTCCCGGCGTACTTCCTCGTCGTCGGCGACCTGATCAACCACGCCAAGGAGGTCGGCATCCGCGTCGGCCCCGGTCGTGGTTCGGCGGCCGGGTCGCTCGTCGCCTACGCGATGGGCATCACCAACATCGACCCCATCCCGCACGGCCTGCTGTTCGAGCGGTTCCTCAACCCCGAGCGCGTGTCGATGCCCGACATCGACATCGACTTCGACGATCGCCGACGCGGCGAGATGGTGCGGTACGCCACCGAGAAGTGGGGCAGCGACAAGGTCGCCCAGGTCATCACGTTCGGCACCATCAAGACCAAGGCCGCCATCAAGGACTCCGCGCGGGTCCAGTTCGGGCAGCCCGGTTTCGCGATCGCGGACCAGATCACGAAGGCGCTGCCGCCGCCGATCATGGCGAAGGACATCTCGGTGTCGGGCATCACCGACCCGGAACACGAGCGGTACAAGGAAGCCGTCGAGGTCCGGCAGCTGATCGACACCAACCCGGACGTGAGGAAGATCTACGACACCGCGCTCGGCCTCGAGGGCCTGATCCGCAACGCCGGCGTCCACGCCTGCGCGGTGATCATGTCCTGCGAGCCGCTCACAGACGCGATCCCGGTGTGGAAGCGCGCCCAGGACGGCGCGATCATCACCGGCTGGGACTACCCGTCGTGTGAGGCCATCGGCCTGCTGAAGATGGACTTCCTCGGTCTGCGGAACCTGACGGTGCTCGGCGACGCGATCGAGAACCTCAAGGCCAACCGCGGCATCGACCTGAACCTGGATTCGCTGCCGCTCGACGACCCGGCGACGTACGAGCTGCTCGCCCGCGGCGACACCCTCGGCGTGTTCCAGCTCGACGGCACGGCCATGCGCAGCCTGCTCAAGCTGATGAAGCCGACCGGCTTCGAGGACATCGTCGCCGTGCTGGCGTTGTACCGGCCGGGCCCGATGGGTGTGAACGCCCACACCGACTACGCGAAGCGCAAGAACGGTCTGCAGCAGGTCAATCCGATCCATCCGGAGCTCGAGGAGCCCCTGAAGGACATCCTGAAGGACACGTTCGGTCTGATCGTGTACCAGGAGCAGATCATGCAGATCGCGCAGAAGGTGGCCGGGTACTCGCTCGGACAGGCCGACCTGCTGCGCCGAGCGATGGGTAAGAAGAAGAAGGAGATCCTCGACGAGGCCTACGACGGCTTCGCCGCGGGAATGAAGGACAACGGGTACTCGCAGGCGGCGATCACCGCGCTGTGGGACACCGTCCTCCCGTTCGCCGGATACGCGTTCAACAAGTCGCACGCCGCCGGGTACGGCCTGGTGTCGTTCTGGACCGCCTACTTCAAGGCGAACTATCCGGCCGAGTACATGGCCGCACTGCTGACGTCCGTCGGCGACGACAAGGACAAGTCCGCGATCTATCTCGCGGACTGCCGCTCGATGGGCATCACGGTGCTGCCGCCGGACGTCAACGAGTCGGTCGTCAACTTCGCCTCCGTCGGCGAGGACATCCGGTTCGGCATGGGCGCGGTCCGCAACGTCGGCGCGAACGTCGTCGAGTCGATCATCTCGGCGCGCTCCGAGAAGGGGAAGTACACCGACTTCTCGGACTACCTGAACAAGATCGACGCGCAGGCCTGCAGCAAGAAGGTCACCGAGTCGCTGATCAAGGCAGGTGCGTTCGACTCACTCGACCATCCCCGCAAGGGACTGTTCCTGGTCCACACCGACGCCATCGACTCGGTGATGGGGACCAAGAAGGCCGAGGCGGTCGGACAGTTCGACCTGTTCGGCGGGGAGGACGCGGACGAGTCGATCGCGTCGGTGTTCAACGTGAAGGTGCCCGACGAGGAATGGGACACCAAGCACCGCCTCGCCCTGGAGCGGGAGATGCTCGGGCTGTACGTGTCCGGGCATCCGCTCGACGGCGTGGAACACGTCATCGCCGCGCAGACCGACACGCCGATCGCCGCGATCCTCGAGGGTCAGGCCGGCGACGGCGCGCAGGTCACCGTCGGCGGCATTCTCGCGTCGGTCACCCGACGCATCAACAAGAACGGATTGACCTGGGCCGCAACCGAACTCGAAGGTGTCGGAGGCGCCTCCGTGGAGGTGATCTTCTTCCCGCAGGCCTACTCGGTGTACGGCATGGACATCGCCGAGGACTCCGTCGTCCTGGTCAAGGGCCGCGTCAACGTGCGTGACGAGCGGGTGTCGATCATCGCGAACGACCTTGCGGTGCCGGACCTCTCGGCGATCGGTGTCGCCAAGCCGCTCGCGGTGAGCCTGCCGACGCGCCTGTGCACCCCGGACAAGGTCGGGGCGCTCAAGCAGGTGCTGTCCAAGCATCCCGGTACGTCGGACGTGCATCTGCGTTTGATCAGCGGGGCCAGGATCACGATGCTCAAGCTCGACGACAGCCTGCGCGTCGAACCGTCGTCGGCTCTCATGGGGGATCTGAAGGCACTGCTCGGGCCGGGGTGCCTGAGCGGGTGATGTCGGGCCCGGCGGAGTGCACTCGCTCGCGCCGGGCCTCAGGAGGCCCGATCGTCGCGACCCGACGCCCACTGCGCGCGCCGCATCCACCACACGACGACGGCGACACCAGCGGCGACGAGCACCGCCGGCTGCATGGCCTGCGTGACGATCAGGACGGTCAGGAACACGAACAGGGCTGCGACGACAGCTTCGAGCTTGTAGAGCGGCCACGCGGTACCGGCGATGTCGATCACGGCACCGCGACCACGAGACGGACGAGAGTATCCGGCGGTCGTCATGAGTTCAGGCTACCGGCACGCAAGATTTCGGTCCACCGAAGATTCGACTTGGTGCACGGTGATCTCGGTCTCCCGGCGGCCCGCCGCAGCGTGGTTCGAGCGGCCCGCCGCCGTGTGGTTTCCAGCGGCCCGCCGCCGTGTCGGACTGCGATGGGCGTCGGCTCGGTGTTGACTGGACGCCATGCCACTCACCGGTGAATACGAACCCAGCCCCAGCAAGTGGGCAGCAGACCACGCCAACCTCTACGAATCCTCGGGCGGCACCGAGGGAACGACGCTGGACGGTCGCCCGGTGGTGGTGCTGACCACCGTCGGCGCCAGGACCGGCAAGCTCCGCAAGACCCCGCTGATGCGCGTCGAGCACGGCGGCGAATACGCGGTGGTCGCCTCGATGGGCGGCGCCCCGAAGAACCCGGTCTGGTACCACAACGTCGTGGCCCATCCGCAGGTGGAACTGCAGGACGGCACCGCCAAGCAGGACATGACCGCTCGGGAGGTCACCGGTGACGAGAAAGCCGTCTGGTGGGAGCGGGCCGTCGCGGCGTTCCCCGACTACGCCGTCTACCAGACGAAGACGGACCGGCCGATCCCGGTGTTCGTCCTGTCCCCGCAGTAACCGACACGCACCGTGGTCCCGATCGGCGGATCGGCGATCGGGATCCAACGGTGCCGCCGCGGCGCCCCGCCTGCCCCGGGTGGTGTCGACCGGGGCGGTGAACGACGGGTCGCTGTCTCGCGCCGGGGCCGGAAGTGGCAGCATGGACGGGTGTCGAACACCCGGGAACTTGCTGACGTGAAGGCCGCGCCGACTTTGGCAGCGCGTGAGATCGATGCCGCCGCGAAGCGAATTTCCGACGTCATCGAGGCCACCCCGCTGCAGTACTGCCCGCGTCTGTCCGCCGAGACGGGTGCGAAGGTGTTCCTCAAGCGTGAGGACCTCCAGGTGGTGCGGTCGTTCAAGATCCGCGGCGCCTACAACCTGATCGTCCAGCTCACCGACGCGGAGCGGTCGGCGGGCGTGGTGTGCGCGAGTGCCGGAAACCACGCGCAGGGCGTCGCGTTCGCGTGCCGCACCATGGGCATCACCGGGCGCATCTACGTGCCCGCGAACACGCCGCGGCAGAAGCGCGACCGGATCCTCGCGCACGGCGCCGGTTTCGTGGAGCTGATCGCGGTCGGCGAGACCTACGACGCGGCGGCCGAGGCAGCCGAGGAGGACGCCCGACGCACGGGTGCGACGATGGTCCCGCCGTTCGACGACGCGCGCACCGCGGCCGGACAGGGCACGATCGCCCTCGAGCTCCTCGACCAGCTCGACGCCGAGCCCGACACGGTGATCGTGCCGGTCGGCGGTGGGGGCCTCATCGCGGGAATCGCGACCTACCTCCACGAGCGGTCGCCGCGGACGGCGATCGTCGGAGTCGAGCCGAGCGGTGCCGCGTCGATGACCGCGGCCCTCGTCGCGGGGACCCCGGTGACGCTGCCGGAGATCGATCCGTTCGTCGACGGGACCGCGGTGCGACGCATCGGCGACCTCCCGTTCGCCGTGATGTCCGGTCTCGGTGTGGACGTCGTCACGCACAGTTCGCTGCCCCTGGTCGCGCGCCCCAGTGCCGGTGCGGGCAATTTCACGATGACCCACGCCGACGAGGGTGCCGTCTGCACCGCGCTGCTCGGGCTGTACCAGAACGAGGGGATCATCGCCGAGCCGTCGGGTGCGCTGTCGGTGGCGGCGCTGCTGGACCTCGACCTCGAGCCGGGCTCGACCGTGGTGTGCCTGATCTCCGGTGGCAACAACGACGTCTCCCGTTACGGCGAGATCCTCGAGCGGTCGCTGGTGCACCTCGGTCTCAAGCACTACTTCCTCGTCGACTTCCCGCAGGAGCCGGGCGCCCTGCGGCGGTTCCTCGACGAGGTCCTCGGCCCGGAGGACGACATCACCCTGTTCGAGTACGTCAAACGCAACAACCGCGAAACCGGAGCGGCGCTGGTCGGCATCGAACTGGGGTCGGCGGACGGTCTCACCGCCCTGCTCGAGCGCATGGCGGCATCGCCGATGAAGGTCGAACAGCTCGAACCCGGATCCCCGGCGTACCGCTACCTGACGTAGGCGGCGCTGTGTCCGCGAGGGTACGTGGACGGACACCGTGGCCCGGGCCCGTCGGTACCCTCGATCGCATGGGCGTGCTGTGGGCGATGACGATTCCAGGACTGGTGTGTCTGCTGGTCCTGTTCGCCTTCGCGGAGACCTTGTGGAATCGGGTGACCGGCGGCCGGATGTTGCCGTGGACCCGCAAGCGGGGTGGTCGGACGGTCGCGGCAACCGGATTCGAGGAGGTCGCCGCCATGTTCCAGGGGGGCAAGCACCACGAGTTCGAGCAGCGGCAGACGGCCCTGATGGACAGGGACGACGCGGGGGACGCCGCCCCGGATCGGGTTCGGGTCGACATCGCGTCGGGACGGGTGATCGTCAGCTGCGAGGCGTGATCTCCGCACCGGCGTCGGCGAAAGGGCGCACACTGTAGGTGATGCGTTCCGCGTTCGAGTTCCGTCTCCCGCAGCGTCGGCTGGTGGCCACCGAGTTGCCCGGCCCGCGGTCCCGTGCGCTCACGGCGCGGCGGGTGGCTGCGGTCGCGGCGGGTGTCGGGTCCGCGGTTCCGGTCTACGCCGCCGATGCCGACGGCGGTGTCGTCGTCGACGTGGACGGCAACTCGCTGATCGATCTCGGTTCCGGGATCGCGGTGACGTCGGTCGGTGCGTCCGATCCGGCTGTCGCGCAGGCTGTTTCGGACCAGATTCGGCACTTCACGCACACCTGCTTCATGGTGACGCCGTACGAGGGCTACGTCCGGGTCGCGGAGGAGCTGGCGGCGTTGACTCCCGGTGGTCACGAGAAGCGGTCGGTGCTGTTCAACTCGGGCGCCGAGGCGGTGGAGAACGCCGTGAAGGTGGCGCGTCTGGCGACGGGCCGCATGGCGGTCGTCGTGTTCGACCACGCCTATCACGGTCGCACCAACCTCACGATGGCGATGACGGCGAAGTCGATGCCGTACAAGGCGCATTTCGGTCCGTTCGCGCCGGAGGTCTACCGCATGCCGATGTCCTACCCGTACCGCGACGAACCCGGATTGACCGGTGAGCGGGCGGCCGCGCGTGCCGTCACGGCGATCGAGAAGCAGATCGGCGGCGACGCAGTCGCGGCGATCGTGCTCGAACCCGTCCAGGGCGAGGGAGGAGTGGTCGTTCCCGCACCCGGTTTCGTGCCGGCGTTGGCCGAGTGGGCGCGCGCGAACGGCGTGGTGTTCGTCGCCGACGAGGTGCAGACCGGATTCGCGCGCACCGGTGACTGGTTCGCCAGCGAGCACGAGGGGGTCGTGCCGGACCTCGTCGCGATGGCGAAGGGCATCGCCGGCGGACTGCCGCTGTCCGCGATCACCGGCCGCGCGGAGTTGCTCGACGCCGTGCACCCGGGTGGGCTCGGCGGCACGTTCGGCGGCAACCCCGTCGCCTGTGCGGCGGCGCTGGCCGCGATCGACACGATGCGCCGGCACGACCTGCCCGCACACGCGCGCCACATCGAGAGCCTGGTGGTGCCGCGGCTGCGAGCGCTCGCCGACGATGTCCCCGCAGTCGGGGACGTCCGCGGACGCGGTGCGATGCTGGCACTCGAACTCGTCGTTCCCGGAAGCGCCGACCCGTACCCGGAGCTGGCGACAGTCGTTCAAGCGGCCGCGTTGGCGCAGGGCGTCGTCGTGCTCACCTGCGGTACCCACGGCAACGTGATCCGTGTCGTGCCACCGCTGGTGATCGGCGACGAGCTGCTTCTCGACGGCATCGGCGTCCTCGAATCCATCCTGCGCGCGTCGCTCGCCTCCGGCGACGTGCCGGTCGTGGAAAGGTGATGTCATGAGCAATTTCGACGATCTCCTCGCTTCCGTGCCGACCGGGTTGTGGATCGACGGCAAGCCGACCGACGCCGCGCGGTCCCGGACGTTCGCCGTGGAGAATCCGGCGACCGGGGACACCCTCGCCGAGGTCGCGGACGCGTCCGCCGAGGACGCGCTGCGGGCGCTGGACAGCGCCTGCCGGGTGCAACGTGAGTGGGCTGCGACCGCGCCGCGTCAGCGAGCCGAGATCCTGCGTGCGGCATGGCAACTCGTCACCGACCGGGCGGAGGACTTCGCGCTGCTCATGACCGTGGAGATGGGGAAGGCGCTGGCCGAGAGCCGCAGTGAGGTCGCGTACGGGGCGGAGTTCCTGCGCTGGTTCAGTGAGGAGGCGCCGCGGATTCAGGGCCGCTACACCACCGCGCCGTCCGGTAACGGGCGCATCCTCGTGACGAAGTCGCCGGTCGGGCCGTGTCTGGCGATCACGCCGTGGAACTTTCCGCTGGCGATGGGCACCCGCAAGATCGGTCCCGCGCTCGCCGCCGGCTGCACGATGATCGTCAAACCCGCCGAGGCCACGCCGCTGACGATGCTGTTGCTGGCGCAGGTGTTCGCCGATGCGGGACTGCCGGAGGGAGTGCTCTCGGTGGTGCCGACCTCCGATGCGGCGTCGGTCAGCGGTCCGCTGATGGAGGATCCGCGGCTGCGCAAGGTGACGTTCACCGGGTCGACGGCCGTCGGGCGGAAGCTGATCGAACAGTCCGCGCACCAGGTGCTGCGGGTGTCGATGGAACTCGGCGGCAACGCCCCGTTCGTCGTGTTCGACGACGCCGATCTCGACGCGGCGGTCGACGGGGCGATGGCCGCGAAGATGCGCAACGGCGGCGAGGCGTGCACGGCGGCGAATCGGCTGATCGTCGCGAATGCGGTGCGGGAGGAGTTCACCGCGAGGCTCACCGCGCGGGTCGCCGCCATGACGGTCGGACCGGGCTACGACGAGAAGAACCAGATCGGGCCGCTGATCACCGCGAAGCAGCGCAGCAGTGTCGCCGAACTGGTCGACGACGCCGTCGCGGCCGGCGCCCGCGTTCGCACCGGAGGCGGTCCGATCGACGGCCCCGGCTACTTCTACCAGCCGACAGTGCTCGACGACGTGCCCGTGCAGTCGCGGATCGTGGCCGAGGAGATCTTCGGGCCGGTCGCCGCGATCACCGGATTCGACACCGAGGATCAGGCGATCGCGGCGGCCAACAGCACCGAATTCGGATTGGCCGCATACATCTACACGCAGTCCCTCGATCGGTCGCTGCGGGTGGCGGACGCACTCGAATCGGGCATGGTCGGCGTCAATCGCGGCGTCATCTCCGATCCGGCAGCGCCGTTCGGTGGCGTCAAGCAGTCCGGTCTGGGCAGCGAGGGCGGCACCGAGGGGATCGAGGAGTACCTCGAGACGAAGTACGTCGCGCTGCCGCTGTGACTCTCAGTCGTCGACCGGGGTGAATCCGCTGCCGGTGATGTTGCGGGGGTTCAGGTCCGCGAGAATGTTCCTGGCGGACGTCGTGATCCAGCGTGGCTGGAGGAATCCGCCGGGCAGCAGGCGGGTGTTGATGCCGACCCATTCGCCGGTGCCGCGCATCACGACCGGACCACCGGAGTCGCCGGGGCGGAAGCTGGCCCAGGACCGGAACATGCCGTCCTTGTTCTCGGTGACGATGCCGTGGTCGGGGGCCTTGGCGAAGGTGTCCTCGGTCCATGTTCCGGGCGTGCGATCGGACTGGGCGCCGAAGATCTCGACGTAGTCGCGCAGCACCCGTGGGGGCGCGGGCACACCGCTCGAGTCACGATGGATTGTGTTGACCTTGAACGGTGTTCGCCCGTTCGTGCTCTGGACCGGATCGTATTTCCAGTCCGTGACGTGGCTGGTGAGGCGGATGTGCGGGGCGAATTCGATCACCATGTAGTCGGTGGTGGTGGTCGGATGGCAGGGGTCGGCGTTGCTGCCGGGGTTGACCCAGCGGATCCACCCGATCGGATCCGCGTCGGCGGCGCCGGGGAGCAGCCGGTCGTCCCGGGTCCGGATGTCGCGCCAGTCCCAGACCGGGTGCGTGTCGGTGACGACGTGCACTCCCTCCGCGGGGCCGAGGAACTGCGGCGTGAACCAGGACTTCTCCTCGTCGGTGTACGCCTTCTCCCGGCATTCGCCGGCGACGACCTCGTACACCGGGTACTCGACCCGGCAGTGCCCGGCGGTGATTCCGACGTGCCTGCCTTCGGAATCCGTTCCGACGGCGCCGAGGGTGCACTTGAAACGGCCGTCGACGTTGTTGAAGACCAGCCCTGCGCCGGGTCCGACAGTCGTGGGTTCCGGGGTCGAGGGCTGTGCCGCGGCGGTCCCGGCCGTGGCACCCGCGCCGAGTGCCGCCGCTGCGAGGAGCACGGCGAGTCGACCGATGAGCCTGCGCATGTGGTGACTCCCCTCGTCGATGCACCGGACTCGCGCCGACGCAGCGCGGAGCGTAGTCACGCCCACGTGCGGTCGACCGGCGAATGCGCGAAATCGGCCGTTCCCGGCCGGGTCAGTCGCTCGGTGCGGCCCGGCCGAGGAGGCGGTCCACCACCCGACGGTGCAGTTCCGGGTCGGGCTGGGGGAGCCCCATCAGTGCGGCGAGATAGATGCCGTCGCCGACGAGCCGGACGATCTCGGCCTGCACGGGGTCGGCGATCTCGGCCTTGAGGCCGTCGTCCCAGGAGCGCATCACCTCGACGACCGCCCGTTGCACCTCGCCGGTCCGGCTGTCGACGGATCGCAGGGCCGCGATCATCGACTGGAAGAGGGCGAGCTCGTTGGTTGCGTCGGCGTCCACCGTCTGCAGGTACCACTCCGCGACCGAGCGGCCGGAATCGGCGAGCTGCTGGTCGGAGCGTTCGCCGAGCCGCCGGACCATGCCGGCGAGCAGCGCCTCCTTGCTGGGGAAGTGGTAGAGCAGGCCGCCCTTGGACACGCCGGCTTCGGCGGCGACCGCCTCGAGGGTGACCTGCGAGAGACCGCGGGTGAGCAGAAGTTGCTCGAGCGCGTCGAGGATGCGGTCGCGGGTGCGGGGCGTGGCTGTCACGGGAATCACTGTACCGGCTGGACGGTTGACTGTTAGCCTGGACGAGGCACTGTACCGGCTGGACGGTTCAGTGCGTTCTGTCTTCTCGGAGCCCGAAGGGAGTAACCGTGTCTGTCACCGCAGACCGCACGCAGCCGACCATCACCGCCGACCCGGGCCGGGCCACCGCCCGGGACTGGCTCGGTCTGGTGGTGCTCGCCCTCGCGGTCCTGCTGATCTCGGTGGACGGCACGGTCCTCGACCTCGCGCTGCCGTTCATCAGCGCGGACCTCGCGCCGAGCAGTACCCAGCTGCTGTGGGTCATCGACGTCTACTCGTTCGTCCTAGCCGGCCTGCTCGTCACGATGGGCACCCTCGGCGACCGGATCGGACGCCGGCGGCTGCTGCTGATCGGTGCCGCCGGGTTCGGTCTGGCGTCGGCGCTCGCCGCGTTCGCCGTCTCGCCCGGGATGCTCATCGCGGCCCGCGCCCTGCAGGGCGTCGCGGGCGCCACCCTGATGCCCGCCACCCTCGGTCTGATCCGCACCATGTTCGTCGACCGGCGTCAGCGCACCACCGCGATCGCGGTGTGGGGCGCGATGGCCGGCGGCGGCGCGGCCGCCGGGCCGCTGGTCGGCGGCTGGCTGCTCGAGCACTTCTGGTGGGGTTCGGTGTTCCTGGTGAACCTGCCCGTGATGGCAGCGCTGATCGTGTTCGGGCCGTTGGTGATCCGCGAGTCGAAGGACCCGAACCCGGGCCGGTTCGACCTCGCGAGCGCCGCGCTGTCGATGCTGACGATGATCCCGCTCGTCTACGCGGTCAAGGAGTCCGTCGCGCACGGCCCGACCTGGACGATCGGCGCGATCGGTGCGGTCGGCGCGCTCGCCGGCTGGGCGTTCGTGCACCGGCAGCGCACCCTCGCCGCGCCGATGCTCGACCTGCGCCTGTTCGGCCGCCCGGCGTTCACCACCGGCGTGCTGACCAATCTGCTGTCGATCTTCGCGTTCGCGGGCGTGCTGTTCTTCGGTTCGCAGTACCTGCAGCTGGTGCTCGGGTACAGCCCCCTCGAGGCGGGCCTGCTGATGCTGCCCGGGACCGCGATGAACATCGTCTTCTCCCTGCTCGCCGCCTGGTTCGTGCGGCGCTGGCAGCCGGGCACGGTGCTCGGATTCGGTCTCGCGGTGTCCGCGCTCGGCGCGGCGGTGCTGACGCTGCTGCGGGCCGACGGCGGTCCGGGTGTGTTCGTCGCCGGGTTCGTGCTCACCGGCATCGGTGTCGGTATCGCGCTGACGCTGACGTCCGACATGGTCGTCGGCTCCGTCGAACCGGACCGTGCCGGTGCGGCGTCCGCGGTGTCGGAGACCGCCTACGAGCTGGGCATCGCGCTCGGTGTCGCGGTGCTCGGCAGCGTGGTGATGGCGGTCTTCCGGGGTCGGCTGGACGTGTCCGCGCTCGACGCGGGTGCGGCCCACGCCGCGCAGGAGACGCTCGGCGGCGCGGTGTCGGTCGCCGGGCAGGCGCCCGACGCCGTCGGTGCGGCACTGCTCGATTCGGCGCAGCACGCGTTCGTGAGCGGGACCCACGTCGCCGCGGTGATCACCGCGATCGTGTTGGCCGCCAACGCGGTCCTGGTCCACCGGATCATGCGCCGGAGCTGACCGGGCCGTCGGGCCGGGGGTGCAGTCGGATCACCGCGATCCGGCGGTGCACCCTGGCCTGGTAGTCCTCGTACGCCGACAACTGGTCGACGAGGCGACTCCACATCGCCGCGCGGTCGTCGCCCTGCAGTTGCTCGGCGACGACCGGCCGGCGGCGGCCTCCGATCTCCAGGACGGCGTGCGGCTCGGCCCGCAGGTTGCGCCACCACTGGGGTTCCCAGTCGAAGCCGCCGTTGGAGGCGGCGACGACGAGGTCGTCGCCGTCGCGCACGTACAGCAGCGGGACGGTGTGCGGGGAGCCCGAGCGTCGGCCCCGGACGGTCAGCAGCAGCACGTCGCTGCCGCGGAAGCGTCGGCCGAGGCGCCCGCCGGTGCGGCGCAGCAGTGCGGTGTGCAGCGCCGGGAGCCGGGTGGCCAGCAGGGCGATCGCGGCTCCGGGATACGCCGCAGCGGCAGTCGAATCCGGCGCGGCGAAGGTGCGTCGGTCGGCTGCGGCGAGCCTGCGTCCGAGGTGGCGGCCGAGCGCGTACATCGTGCGCCGGGATCCGGCCATCCGGGCCACCGCGTCACCGGGCAGGTCCAGGGCGACCCAGGCCAGCGACCGGGGGATCTCGCTCGGCCGGTACTTCTTCGCGAAGTGGTTCCGGTCGAGCAGGTCCCAGTCCGCTTGGGTCAGCACCTGTTGGATCAGGGGCAGTGCCTCGGTCTCCTCGTGCGCGAGGTGGTGCTCGAGGAGCGCGCGCAGGTCGTGGACGTGGACGGACAGCGCGTCCCGGTCCGCGGCGGAGCCGCCGCGGCGCATCGTGTGCAGCCCGTCGGTGCAGGCCTGCAGGCACGGATCGATGTCCTCGTGTTCGTGGTGCATGGCGTGCAGGACGGCTGCGGCGTCCGCGTTCTCGGCTCGGGCGAGAAGCAGGGGCCACAGGCCGGTGTCCTCGCCGCTGTGATGTTTGTGCAGGACGTCGGCGAACAGGTCCCAGCGCCGGGACATCCGGCGCCAGCGGCCGCGGTCGGCGACCGGGGTCGCGGGAACCGCCCTGTCGAAGAGCGCGAGGTCGCGGCGAAAGCCGTGGTGCATCACGAACATTCCGACGAGATCGACCGGGCCGTCGGCGGCAGCGACCTGCCCGGGCAGTCGTAGCTGGGTGGTGGTGCGGGTGGCGGTCACGGCGTTCTCCAATTCAATAGAGCGACGATATGACGAATATGCTCACGGTACGATGAATGTGTGACGGATGGCAAGAGGGCATATCGCTCGACTCTGCGGGCGGAGCAGGCGGCCCGGACCCGGGAGACGGTGCTGGACGCGGCGGTTCGGTGCTTCCTGCGGGACGGGTACACCGGGACGACGATGAAGTCGATCGCCGCGGAAGCCGGCGTCGCGCTGCAGACCGTGTTCGCGCAAGGCAGCAAGGCCGCGGTGTTCCTCGCCGCCGTCGACCGCGCCCTGGCCGCCGACGACCAGGACCGGCCGGTGCGTGAGGGTGCCGGGTTCGTCGAGATCCTCACCGGGCGCACGAAGGAGGCCAAACTCGACGCGCTGCGCCGCGTCGCCGGGAATCGCCCCGACGAGGAGGCGGCCCTGCTGTGCGAGTTCCGGAGTGCGGCGGGCGGCGACGGCGAGATCGCCGACGCCTGGACGGAATACGAGCGGCGACGCTACTCCGACATGCACGTCCTCGTCGCGTCCTTCGAGCACCTGCTCCGGGACGGCATCGACGTCGATCGCGCGACCGACGTGGCCTGGGCGCTGTTCACCATCGAAACCGGCGACCGGTTCGTACGCGGCCGCAACTGGACGCCGGTCGAGTACGGCGACTGGATGGCGGACGCGCTCGACCGCCTGCTGCTGCGCTGAGTCACCGCTGCCGGGTCGTGGCGTCGAGTACCACGAAGGAACGGCCGGGAACCACGGTCGCGGCGCCGGTCGGATCCTGGGTCGGCGGATCCCACCAGAGCACCGGACGTCCGCCCGCGGGCACGGTGACCGGGTCCGGACCGAGATTGCACGCGATCCGGACACCGCTGCGGTGCACCACGATCCACCGTTCGTCCTCGTCGTAGTCCACCCTCGTGTGGTCGAGCCACGGATCGGTCAGCTCGGCCCGCTCGGCGCGCAGTGCGAGCAGGGAACGGTACGTGTCCAGCAGGCGTGCGTGATCCGGGGCGCCGAGTTCGGCCCAGTCGAGTGTGGAGTCGGTGAAGGTCGCCGGGTCCTGCGGATCGGGGATCTCGGTGGCCGGCCAGCCGTGGGCGGCGAACTCCGCGATCCGTCCCGCCGCGGTGGCGGCGGCGAGCTCGGGCTCGGGATGGGAGGTGAAGAACCGGAACGGCGTGCTCGCGCCCCATTCCTCGCCCATGAACAGCATCGGGGTGAACGGGGAGCAGAGCACCAGCGCGGCCTTGACCGCGAGCTGACCGAAGGTCAGGTACTCGCCGGGGCGGTCACCCGTCGCCCGGTTGCCGATCTGGTCGTGGGTGCAGGTGTACGCGAGCAGCGCACTCGCCGGCGTCCGCCGGGTGTCGATCGGCCTGCCGTGGATGCGCCCGCGGAAGCTCGAGTGCGTCCCGGCGTGGAAGAACCCGTGCCGCAGCGTGGTGGCGAGGCACTGCAGCGACCCGAAGTCGCCGTAGTAACCCTGGCGTTCTCCGGAGACGGCGGCGTGCACGGCGTGGTGGACGTCGTCGTCCCACTGCGCGTGCAGCCCGTAGCCGCCCGCCGCCCGCGGCGTGATCAGCGTCGGGTCGTTGAGGTCGGATTCCGCGATCAGGGTCAGGGGTCGGCCCAGATGCGTTGACAACGCTTCGGTTTCGACGGCGAGCTCCTCGAGCAGATGCGTGGCGGTGCGGTCGGCGAGGGCGTGCACGGCGTCCAGCCGCAGGCCGTCGATGTGGAACTCGCGCAGCCACCGCAGCGCGTTGTCGATGATGTAACGCCGCACCGGGCCCGAGTCCGGTCCGTCCAGGTTCAGTGCGTCACCCCACGTGGTGCGGCCGGTCGTGAGGTACGGCCCGAAGCGGTCCAGGTAGTTCCCCGACGGACCGAGATGGTTGTAGACGACGTCGAGGATCACACCGAGTCCGCGGTTGTGGCACGCGTCCACGAAGCGTTGCAGGCCGTCGGGTCCGCCGTACGGCTCGTGCACCGCATACCAGAGCACGCCGTCGTAGCCCCAGTTGTGTTCGCCGTTGAATCCGTTGACGGGCATCAATTCCACGAATCCGACCCCGAGGTCGACCAGGTGGTCGAGACGGTGGACGGCGGAGTCGAAGGTGCCCTCGGGGGTGAAGGTCCCGACGTGCAGTTCGTAGACCACGCTTCCGGCGAGCTGACGCCCAGTCCAGGTGGCGTCCGTCCAGCGGCCCGGGTCGAGTCGGTGCAGTGCCGACGGTGCGTGGACCCCGTCGGGTTGTCGGGGGGACCGGGGGTCCGGCAGCACGGTCGGGTCGTCGTCGAGGACGAAGCCGTAGCGCACCGTCCCGGCCGGCTGCGCGACCCGCACCTCGGTGTGCCACCAGCCGTCGGTGTCGCGGGACATCGTGTGGAGGTCGCCGTCCAGGTGAAGTCGAACCCGCTCCGGAGTCGGTGCCCAGACGTCGAAATGTCGCGCGGTGCTCACCGGTCCAGGATGCCGCAGCCGGGCCGATCGTGCGCGGTCGCCGAGGCGCCACCGGCCGATCTGGGCGATCGTCCAGGGAACTGTCCCAAAGGCTAACCCTCGGTTAACCTTGCGATCTTGTGACCCACCCACGGTTCGTTCGGTGTAGGTTCCAAGTCTGGATTGAACGCATATCGACATCGGAGTGTTATCGCGTGGCGTGGGGAGCCGTCCGGGCCGAATCGATGTGACAGTCAATTACTGGGCAGTTAACCGGGGAGGGTTCAACGTGGCATATGCGAGTACGTGGCGCAGGGACGGTCGAGACGCGGAACGGGGCGGCGCGTGGCGCCCGGGTTCCCACGGCGCGGAACTGTGTGTCATCCCGGGGTGTGCGAACCCTGTCGGCGCGGCGGGCGACGGGTGCCCGGACTGCCGCATCGCGTACGGCGAGGTGATCGCCTTCGAGGCGGCGTCCGCGGGTGTCGAGTGCTGGCTGTGCGGAACCGCTGGTGCGGTGGTGGATTCGGTGTGCCCGACCTGCTGCGAGAACGTCCTCGAGTCCGGCCTTCTCGTCCTCGGTGGCTGCCACGACGCGTCGCAGCGGACGGGGTAGTCGACTTCCGTAGTCACTCACCGGTGGGGAATGCCCTCCCGGGTGAGCTCGTGCGTGTCGGTGTCGTGCGATGTCCGCCCGAGTCCTTGCTCGCCCAACGCTTGTCAAGGTAACCTTGACTTGTTTGTCAAGGAAATCCTGACGGGAGGTTGGGCTGTGGACAGCCTGGTCGAACGAGCCCTGGCCGCCGACGTCACGGCGTGCGCCACTGCGGTCACCGTCGCGGCGATGGGGGAGGTGGACCGGCAGGCCGACCTGATCGTCGGTGTGGGTCCCCTGCCCGGCACCGACGAGTGGGAGGTCGAGGCGGGCACCGACATCCCGGCCAAACGCCAATTGGCCTGGCAGCTGACGGGTTTGCGGATCCAGCTGGCGGCGGGTCTGGACGGCGTCGAGTCCGTGCTGATCCTGCGCAGCTCCGGCGTGACGTGGGCACTGATCGCCCGCGCAGCGGGCATCAGCAGGCAGGCGGCCCACGAGCGGTGGGGCGCTCGGGTGCGCGACGTCCTCGACCGCTACGGCGAGGGCCTGCCCGACACCGTCGCGGACGACGAACCGCCGACCGGCTAGAGCGCCGCCCGGCAGTCTCCGAGGGTGCGGGGAGTCAGCGCGCCGTGTTGCCGAGGTCGATCGGCATGTTGATGCCGGTGATGTGCCGCGCCTCGGCGGAGGACAGGAACGCGACGACGTTCGCCACGTCCTCGGGATCGCTGAACCCGTCGGGGATCGACGCCATGAACGTCGGGGCCAGGGAATCCGCGAACCGTTCGAGCAGCGGCAGCATGTCCGTCATGATCATGCCCGTGCTGACGCCGTGCGGATGCACGCTGTTGACCCGGATGCGGTGCTCGCCGAGCTCGTTCGCCATGGTCTTGGTCAGCCCGGCGACGCCGTGCTTGCTCGCCACGTAGTGACCGTAGAACGGCACGCCCTTGATGCCGGCGACGGAGCTGGTGATCACGATGGAGCCGCCCTCGCCCTGCTCGATGAGCTTGGGGATCGCCGCCTTGCAGGTGAAGAACACGCCGGTCAGGTTGACGTCGATCGTCTCCTGCCACTGCTCCGGCGTGATCTCCCACGACAGTGCCGCCGAACAGATCCCGGCGTTGGCGACGACGATGTCGATGCGTCCGAACGCGTCGAGCCCGGCGTCCAGGGCCGCGGTCACCGCGGCGAAGTCGCGGACGTCGGCTTTCGTCGCGACGATCTTGCGGCCCTGTTCCTCCACCAGGCGGACGGTCTCGGCGAGGTCCTCCTCGGTGGCCCCGTCGTACGGGGTGGATGCGAATTTCGCGCACGCGTCCAGGGCGATGACGTCGGCGCCCTCGGAGGCGAACTTCACCGCCTCCGCCCGGCCCTGCCCACGCGCCGCGCCGGTGATGAAGGCGACCTTGCCGTCGAAGCGGTTTCCCATGTCCCGAAGTCCTCCCGATGGTCGGTTGTTCCGGCTCACGGTAGGGCGCGCGGTGCGGCCGCGGGCGGAAATGTCCCGATCAGTGGATGCGGTCAGTCGCGGGTCAGCAGGGCCACCGGACGCCGCTCGAGAAGCGTCGTCAGTTCGGCCGTTCCCTCGACGGTGACACCGGTGAGACGGTTGGTCCACCGTCCCCGGGCCAGCGGCAGCACGGTGTCGGTCCATCGGCGTTCGGCATGGCTGACCGTCAGCCTGGCCGCGACGGCGATCACGTCGTCGCCGCGGGCGAATCCGACCAGATGGTGGGCGGACGGACCCTCGGCGAGCACGGGGTGGTACGACCCGCCCACGAAACTCCAGGGACGTTCCCGACGCAGACGCAGCGACTCGCGTACCACGAGCATCTTGGTCGCCTCGTCGACGGCGGTGAGGGGGTCGACGGTGGTGAGCAGCTTCCGGCGGGTCCCGTAGCCGATCGGGCGCCGATTGTCCGGGTCGACGAGCGAGTCCTCCCACACCTCGGTGCCCTGGTACACGTCGGGTATGCCGGGACCGGTGAGTTGGAGCAGCTTCTGGCCGACGGAGTCGATGCGGCCGTGGATGGCGAGGCGGCGGACCAGCGCCGACATCGATCGCGACACCGGTCCGCGAAGAACAGTGTCGATCCACTCGTGGACGAGCCTCTCGTACTCCTCGTTCACCGACGCCCAGTCGGTGTGGACGCCGGCCTCGCGCACCGCCTTGGTGGTGTACTCGTGCAGGCGGCGCCGCAGCAGCGAGGTCGGTTCGCCGTCGGTCGGCCAGACCCCGAACATGGTCTGCCACAGGAACAGTCCGGTGGCGGGATCGGGGCTCGGAGCGATCTCCTCCCACTGACGCACCGACCGCGCCCAGGCGTCGGGCACTTGCGAGAGGACACCGATCCGGGCGCGGACGTCCTCGCCGCGTTTCGTGTCGTGGGTCGACAGCGTGGTCATCGAGGCCGGCCAGCGCACCGCCCGCTCCGCCTGCATCAGGTGGAACTGCGGCACCGGGACCGCGAACCGGCCGGGGTCGCCGCCGACCTCCTGCAGTGAGATCAGCCGGGCGGTGCGGTAGAACAGCCGGTCCTCGACCGCCTTCGCCGTGGCGGCGCCGCAGACCTGCTGGAGGCGCACCGCGGCCTCCCCGTTCGCCAGAACTGCTTCCGTCACCGCGGACAGCGCGCGGGTCATGTCGGGCCGGGCGTCGGTCGCGGCACCGACCGCCGTGGCCAGGACGCCGGCGTTGGCGCCGTAATCCGTGCGGTAGGTGGGGATCCGGGTCAGCACCTCGATCGCCGCATCGGTCAGCGGTGCGGTGTCGGTGGTGGTTCCGGTGTCCCGCCGGATCGCGGCGACGAGACGGTCGACCTCCGGTTTCAGGCCGCTCCACAGCACCTCGCGTTTCGTGGTCCGTTCGGCGTCGGCGAGATACTCTGCGTCCCCGGCGTTTCCGGTGAACTCGCGATGCAGCTGCGCGAGCGGTTCCGCGCCCGCGGGGTCGAGGAACACGCCGCCGAACTCGGCGAGGGCGTCGTAACCGGTGGTGCCGTCCACCGGTAGCGCGGGATCGAGTTGCTCACCGGGCGTGAGGATCTTCTCCACGACCAGCCACCGTTCGGGCCCGAGGAGGGTGCGCAGCCGGGTCAGGTAGCCGGCGGGGTCGGCGAGCCCGTCCGGGTGGTCGACCCGGAGGCCGTCGACGAGGTCCTCGGCGAACCACGACGCGGGCTCGCGGTGGGTGGCGTCGAAGACGACAGGATCCTCCTGACGCAGGGCGGCCAGCGAGTCGATCGTGAAGAACCGTCGGTACCCGACCCGGCCGCTGCGCCAGTGGACGAGTTCGTACGCCTGGCGTGCGTGCACGTCGGCGACGTCGGTGCCCTCGCCGTCCGTGCCTTCGGTGCCGGGGGCGACGGGGAATCGGAGTTCGTGGTACGCCAGCATCGGTTCGGTGCCGTCGGTGTCGAGCCTCAGCGCGTCCGTCCCGTCGTCGCCGAGGACGGGGACCGCGAATCGTCCCTGCTCCCAGTCGATGTCGAACCAGCTCGCGTACGGGGAGCGGCGGCCGCCCCGCAGCACGTCCCACCACCATCTGTTCTGCTCCGCGCGCGCGACCCCGACGTGGTTGGGGACGAGGTCGACCACGACGCCCATCCCGCGCTCCCGCAGCGCCGCGACGAGCGCGACCAGCGCGTCGCGGCCGCCCAGCGCCTCGGACACGACGGTCGGGTCGGTCACGTCGTAGCCGTGCTCCGACCCGTTGACGGCTGTCAACACCGGCGAGAGGTACAGGTGCGAGACGCCGAGCTCGTGCAGGTAGTCGACCAGATCGCGGGCGTCGTGGAGGGTGGGCCCGTCCGGTCGCAGCTGCAGGCGGTACGTCGACGTGACGGGGTGCACGGTCACCGCACCCGGCGCAGGACGGTCAGGGAGCGGGCCGGCGCCTTCACCGTCGCGCCTCCGTGGGCCGTCGCGTCAGAGTGCCCCGTGGGGACGGCGGTGTCCAGCACCACCTCCCACTGCCATCCGGTCCCGTCGTCGGGGACGGTGAACTCGAGATCCTCGTCGTGCGCGTTGAAGCACAGCAGGAACGAGTCGTCGGTCACGGGCTCCCCGCGACGGTTCGGCTCGGCGATCGCGTCACCGTTGAGATACGCCGCGAGGGACTTGCCGAATCCGCTGCCCCAGTCCTCCTCGGTCATCTCGACACCGGTGGGGGTCAGCCACACGATGTCGCGTGTGGTGTGCCCGTCCTCCTGGACGGGTCGGCCCTCGAAGAACCGTCGGCGGCGGAACACCGGGTGGGCGGTGCGCAGCGCGATCGCCCGGCGCGTGAACTCGAGCAGGTCCGCGTTCGTCTCCACGAGCGTCCAGTCCATCCACGCCAGCGGCGAGTCCTGGCAGTACACGTTGTTGTTGCCGAGCTGGGTGCGGCCGATCTCGTCGCCGTGCGCGAGCATCGGGGTGCCCTGGCTGAGGAACAGGGTGGCGAGGATGTTGCGCCGCTGCCGGGCGCGCAGGTCGAGGATCTCCGGATCGTCCGTCGGGCCCTCCACCCCGCAGTTCCACGACCGGTTGTGACTCTCGCCGTCCCGGTTGTCCTCGCCGTTGGCCAGGTTGTGTTTCTCGTTGTACGACACCAGGTCGGTGAGGGTGAAGCCGTCGTGCGCGATGACGAAGTTGATGCTCGCGCTGGGCCGCCGGCCGGTCGCCTCGTACAGGTCGGACGATCCGGTCAGCCGGGACGCGAACTCGCCCAACGTGGCCGGCTCGCCGCGCCAGTAGTCGCGGACGGTGTCGCGGTACTTGCCGTTCCACTCGGTCCACAGGCCCGGGAAGTTGCCGACCTGGTAGCCGCCCTCGCCGATGTCCCACGGCTCCGCGATCAGCTTGACCTGACTGACGACCGGGTCCTGCTGCACCAGGTCGAAGAACGCCGACAGCCGGTCCACGTCGTGCAGTTCCCGCGCCAGGGTCGACGCCAGGTCGAACCGGAACCCGTCGACATGCATCTCGGTCACCCAGTACCGCAGCGAGTCCATGATCAGCTGCAACGTGTGGGGGTGCCGGGCGTTGAGGCTGTTGCCGGTGCCCGTGTAGTCCATGTACGTCGACTTGTCGTCGTCGACGAGGCGGTAGTAGGCGGCGTTGTCGATGCCGCGGAAGTTCAGCGTCGGCCCGTTGTGGTTTCCCTCGGCGGTGTGGTTGTAGACCACGTCGAGGATCACCTCGATGCCCGCGGCGTGGAAGGCCCGCACCATCGCCTTGAACTCGGCGACGGCGCCCGACGGCTTCGTCGCCGAGGAGTACTCCGCGTGCGGTGCGAGGAACCCGAAGGTGTTGTAGCCCCAGTAGTTTCGCAGTCCCTGATCGATCAGGATCTGGTCGTGGAGGAACTGGTGCACCGGCATCAGCTCGATCGCCGTGACACCGAGGGAGATCAGGTGGTCGATCACCACCGGGTGCACCAGCCCCGCGTAGGTGCCGCGCAGTTCCTCCGGAACCCCCGGATGGGTGGCGGTCATGCCCTTGACGTGCGCCTCGTAGATGACCGTCTCGTGGTACGGCCGCCGCGGCGCGCGGTCGGACTGCCAGTCGAAGTACGGGTTGATCACGACCGTGGTCATCGTGTGGCCGAGGGTGTCCTCGCCGTAGGTGTGCAGCGCTGCGCTTCCGTCGAAGGTGCCGTCGAACGCCTTGCCGTACGGATCGAGCAGCAGTTTGGCCGGATCGCACCGCAGCCCGCTCGGCGGGTCGTACGGACCGTGCACCCGGTAGCCGTACCGCTGGCCGGGCACGACACCGGGCAGGTACGCATGCCAGACGTAGCCGTCGACCTCGGTCAGCGCGATCCGCTCCTCGCTGCCGTCGCGGGCGATCAGGCACAGCTCGACCGCCTCGGCGACCTCGGAGAACAGCGAGAAGTTCGTGCCCGCGCCGTCGTAGGTGGCACCGAGCGGATACGCGCTGCCCGGCCACACGGGTGGCCGCGGTGGGGTGGAGCCGGCGTCGGACATGACACCGACACTAGTGTCCGTCGGGCCCGCCGTCGTCCGGAGAGCTGCCGGAGTCGCCGGTCCCGCAGGTCGCTATCGTCGGGCCACGTGAGCTACTCCTCCGATCGCATCTCCGCCCTCGACGCGGCGCACCTGTGGCACCCCTACGGCGCTTTCCCGGCGAGCACCCCGCCGCTCGTCGTCGACAGCGCCCGCGGCACCCGCCTCACCCTCGCCGACGGCCGCGAACTCGTCGACGGGATGAGCTCGTGGTGGTCCGCGATCCACGGCTACCGGCATCCCGTGCTCGACGCCGCCGCCGCGGACCAGCTCGGCCGGATGAGCCACGTCATGTTCGGCGGACTCACCCACGAACCCGCCGCCCGGCTCGCGGAACTGCTCGTCGAGATCACCCCCGACGGACTCGACAAGGTGTTCCTCGCCGACTCCGGTTCGGTGTCCGTGGAGGTGGCGATCAAGCTCGCGCTGCAGTACCAGAGGGCCGTCGGCCGCCCCGAGCGGCACCGGCTGCTCACCTGGCGCGGCGGATACCACGGTGACACGTTCGCGCCGATGAGCGTGTGCGATCCCGAGGGCGGCATGCACGCGATGTGGACCGACGTCCTGGTCCGACAGGTGTTCGCACCGGTCCCGCCGCGCGAGTTCGACGCCACCTACGTCGCGACGTTCGAGGCGATCCTCACCGAGCACGCCCACGAGCTGGCCGCCGTCATCGTCGAGCCCGTCGTGCAGGGCGCGGGCGGGATGCGATTCCACGACCCCCGCTACCTGACCGAGCTGCGCCGGATGTGCGACGAGCACGGACTGCTGCTGATCTTCGACGAGATCGCCACCGGATTCGGCCGCACCGGCGAACTGTTCGCCGCCGACCACGCCGCGGTCACCCCCGACCTCATGTGCGTCGGCAAGGCCCTGACCGGCGGCTACCTGACGCTGGCCGCGGTGCTGTGCACGTCCGCGATCGCCGAGGCGATCAGCGCGGGGGAGGGCGGCGGCGTGATGCACGGCCCCACCTTCATGGGCAACCCGCTCGCCTGCGCGGTCGCGGTCGCGGCCGTCGAGCTGCTGCTGTCGCGGGACTGGCGCGCCGAGGTCGCCGCCCTCACAGAAGGCCTCGAGTCCGGCCTCGCCCCGGCGCGGGAGCTGCCCTCGGTGGCCGAGGTCCGGGTGCTCGGCGGCATCGGGGTGATCGAGCTCCGGGAGCCGGTGGACATGCGGTCCGCGACCGACGCGGCCGTCGCGGCCGGGGTGTGGCTGCGCCCCTTCCGGAACCTCGTCTACGCGATGCCGCCGTACGTCTGCACCCCCGACGACATCGCGGCGATCACTGCGGGGATGGTGGCGGCGGCCCGCTCCCAGGCGTGACGGGCGTCAGGCCCGGGCCAGGAAGTCGTCGATCGCGCTCGCGACGGCACGAGGACCTGTGACGTGCGCGAAGTGCTCCTGACCGGGGAACTCGACGACGGTGGTGTCGGCGAGGTGGCGCTGCAGATACGCCGTCGCCTCCTTGTGGTGCGGTGCGGTGTTCGCCCCCAGCAGGAACAGCGTCCGCGACGCGATCGAGTGGAACCGGTCCAGATCGCCCTCGAGGCCGTCGATGACGGCCAGCTCGCGCACCCAGGTCGGGGACAGTGCCACCATCTCCGCCCACACCGGCGTCCGGCGCAGAGCGTCGACACCGGCCGGCGGCATGGTCATGACGTCGGTCATCGCGATCGTCAGGGCCCGGTCGTACTCGCCGCCGCGGACCGCGTCGGTGAAACGGGGGAGCGCCGAACCGCCGACGGGACCCGCGACCGGCAGCGGAGGCTCGTAGAGGATCGTGGCGGCCACGTCGACCCCCGCAGCGACGGCGGCGGCCACGCAGATCGCGCCGTAGGAATGCCCGAGCAGGGTGGTGCCCGGGCCCAGGGCGTCGACGACCGCCGCGATGTCCGCGACCTCGGTGTCCAGCTCGTACGCCTCGGCATCCCCGCTGAGCCCCCGGCCGCGGCGGTCGACCAGATGGCACGTGTACCGGTCCGCGAGGGCGGTCGCGACGGGCAGCCACTGCTCGCCGGTGGCGATCGACCCGTGCACCATCACGATCGCGGGGCCGGTTCCGAGCCGGCGCCAGCCGATCTCGGTGCCGTCCGCGGAGGTCGTGGAGGCGGTCGTGACGGTGCTGGCGATCTCGGCGTGACTCATGCGCACCACGGTATCCCCGGAGTGGACAACCGCTGATCAGGGCGTTTTCTCGGTCGCACGCTGGTGACTTGAACGGTGTTCAAGTATGGTCTCGGACCATGACCGCAGCCCTCGACCGGTTCGTCGCCGCCACCGCCATGCGCACCGCCGCCGGTCTGCATCGCGAACTCGCCCCCCGGACCGCCCCCCTCGGCCCGATCGACCTTGGCGGCCCGATCGACCTCGCGTCCAACGACTACCTCGGACTCACCCGCCATCCCGAGGTCCTCGCCGGTGCCGTCGACGCGCTGCATCGGTGGGGAGCGGGTTCGACCGGCTCGCGTCTGGTCACCGGAACCACCGCCGACCACATCCGCCTCGAATCCGAACTCGCCGAATTCGTCGGCGCCGAAACCGGACTCGTCTTCGCCAGCGGCTACGCGGCCAACCTCGGGGCCGTGACCGCACTCGCGGGACCCGACACCCTGATCGTCTCCGACGCCGGCTGCCACGCCTCCCTCGTCGATGCCTGCCGACTGTCCCGGTCGCGCGTCGTCGTCGCGCCGCACGCCGATGTCGACGCCGTCCGCACCGCGCTCGAGACCCGCACCGAGCGGTACGCGCTGGTGCTGACCGATTCGGTGTTCAGCGCCGACGGTGATCTCGCCCCGCTGCGGGCACTGCACCGGGTGTGCCGCGAGCACGGCGCGTTGCTGCTCGTCGACGAGGCGCACGGGATCGGGGTGCGTGGCACCGGGGGCCGCGGCCTGGTCCACGAGGCCGGGCTCGCCGGAGAGCCCGATGTCGTCGTCACCGCGACCCTGTCGAAATCGCTTGCCGCGCAGGGGGGTGCCGTTCTCGCCGACGGGCGGATCCGGGCCCATCTGATCGACTGCGCCCGCACCTTCATCTTCGACACCGGCCTGGCGCCCGCCGCGGTCGGTGCGGCCCGGGCCGCCCTCGCGGTGCTGCGTCGGGAACCCGGACTGGCCGTCGCGGTCCTGGACCGGGCCCGTGACCTGGCCCGCATCACCGGTGTCGGCGAACCCGAATCCGCCGTGGTGTCAGTGATTCTCGGAGATCCACAGGTCGCCTACGATGCCGCCCGGGCCTGCCGCGAGCGCGGCCTGCACGTCGGGTGCTTCCGGCCCCCGTCCGTGCCGGCGGGCACCTCGCGGTTGCGGTTGACCGCCCGCGCCAACCTCACCGCGCAGGACCTGGCCACGATCGACACCGTACTCGGCGACGTACTCGCCGGGCCCGCTCGCGAGGTTCTGGTGGCGCACGCATGAGCATCCTGTGCGTGACCGGCACCTCGACCGATGTCGGCAAGACCGTGGCGACCGCGGCGCTGGCCGCGCTCGCGCTGGCGCAGGGTCGGACCGTCGCGGTGTGCAAGCCGGCACAGACCGGTGTGGACGCGGGTGAGCCGGGTGACCTGGCCGAGGTGCAGCGGCTGACGGGTGTGCGCGACGTGGTCGAGCTCGCCCGCTACCCGGAACCCCTGGCCCCCGACACCGCCGCGCGCCGCGCCGGGCTGCCGCTGCTCGATCGCGCCGACGTGGTCGCCGCGGTCCGCGATCTCGACGCCACCCACGACCTCACCCTCGTCGAGGGCGCGGGGGGACTGCTGGTGCGGCTCGGTGTCGACGGGTTCACCCTCGCGGATGTCGCCGCGGACCTGGACGCGCCACTGCTTCTCGTCGCGGCCGCCGGGCTCGGCACGCTCAACCACAGCGCCCTCACCGTCGCCGCCGCGCGGCAGGCCGGGCTGCGCCTCGCGGGTACCGTGATCGGATCCTGGCCCTCCGCGCCGGATCTCGCGATGCGGTGCAACCTCGCCGATCTCGCCGAGGTGACCGGGGTGCCGTTGCTCGGCCGGCTACCGGAAGGCGCGGGCAGCCTCGATCGCGCGGCGTTCACCGCCGGGGCACCGACCTGGCTCGATCCCGTCCCGCAGGTGAACGCCGGGGTGGGCGCCGCCTGCTGAGCCGGGCCGGTCGCGCCGCTCACCTTCTTCGACTCGATTCGGTTGTCCTACCCGAGAATTCGCGCGTTCGATCGCAATGGCGACAGTTGGCGGGGGTGTGCCCTTCGAACCGGGACAGCTGCGCCCGGAGGGTCCGATCACCCTGGCGAGGAGGGGGGTGGGCCAGGGTGATCGGAAGTGGTGGGTCGGCGCGCGGCGGTGGGACTACTTGCCCGTGCGGCCGTGTGTGCGTCGAACCGGGACAGCTGCGCCCGGAGGGTCCGATCACCCTGGCGAAGAGGGGGGCGGGCCAGGGTGATCGGAAGTGGTGGGTCAGCTGAAGGCGGCCAACGCCCCGATCAGGCCCAGCGCCGCCCCCATGCCGCCGATGACGGCGCCGAAGCCGCTGACGACCGGTTGGATCTTCTTGATCAGTGCGAGGTCTTGCTCAGATGAACCCATGGTGACTCCTTCGTGATTTCCATTGTTGTTTTCCAGCGGCGGGTTGCCGTTGGGGTCTGGGGGTGGGGTGGTCAGGCGTACTCGTCGACGGCGCGGAAGGTACTGCGGTCCATCGCGTCCCAGGCGACCTCGTAGCGCTTGACGGTCACCTCGTCGGCGTCCGCGAGCAGTGCGTCGAGCAGGGTGTGCGGATCGTCCCGCCACGACTCGGAGGCACTCGTGACGGCGAGGTTGGTGAACAGGCCCGATTGGGCCAGAGCGTGGATCCACTCGTCGATGTCGCCGCGATGGATGCGTTCGACGGAGTCGTGGTCGTATCCGTCGGCGACGAAATCGTGGGAGAACGTCGCGGTGACGAAGTCGCTGCAGGTGAGCCATTCTGCGGTCATCGGTGGGAACCTTCCCTGCTGTCGCGGCGGGCGGTTCCGGGCCGACGGGTCACGGGGACTCGGTGTCGGTGACCAGGGGTCGGTGACGGGGAGTCGGTGCCGGCGCATCGGAACCTTGTGTGTGTTGGATCACAATCCTGCTCGACGCGGGTGTGCGCGGCATCGGTGGAATTACCCGGATGGGTACCTGTGTTGTCGCCCGTGACGGCGTCGGGTATGCCGGGAAGTCCGGGCGAGGTCGTCGCGTCCGGAGCCTCGGCGACGCCGTCGGCTCAGTGCGGCACCGGGCACCCCGAGTCGTAACCGACCGGTAGGTGCTTGATTCCGTTCAGCCACCCGGACCGCAGCCGCTGCGGGTCGCCGAGGCGGGTGATGTCGGGGATGCGGTCGGCGATCGCGCCGAAGATCAGGTCGATCTCCATCCGGGCGAGGTTCGCGCCCAGGCAGAAGTGTGCGCCCGAGCCTCCGAAACCGAGGTGCGGGTTCGGGTTGCGGGTGATGTCGAAGGTGGTCGGGTTCTCGAACGCGTCCTCGTCGAAGTTGGCCGACGCGTAGAACATCGCGACGCGGTCACCGGCGCGGATCTGCTGCCCGCCGAGTACGGTGTCGGCGGTCGCGGTCCGCTGGAAGGCCGTCACCGGCGTCGCCCAGCGCACGATCTCGTCGGCGGTCGTCGCCGGCCGCTCCCGCTTGAACAGTTCCCACTGGTCGGGGTGGTCGAGGAACGCGAGCATGCCGTGCGTGATCGCGTTGCGGGTGGTCTCGTTGCCCGCGACCGCGAGCAGCAGCACGAAGAACCCGAATTCCTCGGGTGTGAGTTCGTCACCGTCCACGTCCGCCTGGATCAGTGTCGTGACGATGTCGTTCGCGGGGCAACGGCGGCGCTCGTCCGCCATGCCGTACGCGTATCCGATCAGCTGGGAGACCGCGTCGAGGGGATCGACGTCGTACTCGGGGTCGTCGCCGCCGATCATCTCGTTCGACCAGTCGAAGACCTTGCCGCGGTCATCCTGCGGGACGCCGATCAGCTCGGCGATCGCCTGCAGGGGCAGTTCGGCGGCGATCTCGGTGACGAAGTCGCCGCCGCCCGATTCGGCGGCCGCGGCGACGATCCGCCCGGCCCGGTCGGTCAGGGCGGCGCGCAGGTTCTCGATCGCGCGTGGCGTGAATCCGCGGGCGACGAGCTTGCGCAGCTTGGTGTGCTCGGGTGCGTCCTTGTTCAGCATGATCAGCCGCTGCATCTCGAACGTCTGCTGGTCCACGTCGTCGCGCAGGCGGACAAGCGCGCCGTTGCGCCAGCTCGAGAACAGCTCGCTGTTGCGGGAGATCTCGCGGACGTCGGCGTGCCGGGTCACCACCCAGTAGCCCTCGTCCCGGAAACCTCCGATTCCCGGCGGCTGCGGGTTCCACCACACGGGCGCACTCCGCCGCAGCGCGGCGAGCTCGGCGTGCGGCACGCCGGTGGCGTAGAGGTCGGGGTCGGTGAAGTCGAATCCGGGCGGGAAGTGCACACCGTGCGGTTCGTGCTGTGACAACTCCTGCTGTGCCAGCCCCTGCTTGGACACCGTTTCGTTCGACATGGCCCGTCCTATCGGATCGCACCCGCAGTGCACACCAACTGTCGTACTGTGAATGTCATCACATCATCTGTGGTTGGAGGTTCGGATGTCCACCAGCGAAATGATGGAACTGCACCGCACGATCGGGCATCTGCGGCAGTGCGTGGGGTCGCTGCGGTCGCTGTACGGCGATGCGTCGGCGGTCCGCCGGCTCGCCAACGACGTGGACCGCCTCGGGATCGATGCGAGCGACCTCGACGAGTCGCCGCCGCGGCTCGCGCACCCGGTACCCGAGGCCGAGCGGGTCGCGGTGCCGGAGGGACCCTACGACCACACCCTGTGGCAGGGCGCCGACGACGAGGGCGTCGGCGGCCACCCGCACGAGCGGTGAGCGCACCGGCGGGATCTGCCACCGGGGTCAGGTCGCCCTCCCGCGCGACCATCGCGGCGCGCACGCTGCGCACCGACCTGTGGTGGCGTCCGCCTCTGCTCACCACCCTGGGACTGGCGGTCTTCGTCGTCTACGCGACCGTCCGGTCCTTCGTGCGGACCGCGTACTGGGTGGACGAGTACCACTACCTGACGCCGTTCTACTCGCCCTGCGTCAGTGCCTCGTGCGAGCCCGGCTCGACCCACTTCGGGGTGTGGGTGGGCGAGCTCCCGATGTGGATTCCGCTGGCGTTCCTGTCGCTGCCGTTCCTGCTCGGTTTCCGGCTGACCTGCTACTACTACCGCAAGGCCTACTACCGGTCGATCTGGATGTCACCGCCCGCGTGCGCAGTGGCCGAACCCCACACCCGGTACACCGGCGAGACTCGGCTGCCGCTGATCGTGCAGAACGCGCACCGGTACTTCTTCTACGTCGCGCTGATCGTCTCCGCGATCAACACCTACGACGCCGTGCTCGCATTCCACGGCAGCACAGGAGGATTCGGGTTCGGACTCGGCAACGTCATCCTCGTGGGCAACGTGATCCTGCTCTGGGCGTACACCGTCTCGTGCCACTCGTGTCGGCACGTCACCGGCGGCCGGCTCAAGCACTTCTCCGCGCACCCGATCCGCTACCGGCTGTGGACGGGCGTGAGCCGGCTCAACACCCGGCACATGCAGCTGGCGTGGATCACGTTGGGCACGTTGATGATCACCGACTTCTACGTCATGCTCGTGGCCTCCGGGAACATCTCGGACGTGCGTTTCGTCAACTGAGAGGGGATCGCCGGTGACCGAGGTCGAACGGCACGACTACGACGTCGTCGTCATCGGTGCGGGAGGCGCCGGACTGAGGGCGGTCATCGAGGCCAGGCAGCGTGGACTGCGGGTCGCCGTCGTCTGCAAGTCCCTGTTCGGCAAGGCGCACACGGTGATGGCCGAGGGCGGCTGTGCGGCCGCGATGGGCAACGCCAACTCGAAGGATTCCTGGCAGGTCCACTTCCAGGACACGATGCGGGGCGGCAAGTTCCTCAACAACTGGCGGATGGCGGAGCTGCACGCCAGGGAGGCGCCCGACCGCGTGTGGGAGCTCGAGACGTACGGCGCCCTGTTCGACCGCACCCCCGACGGCCGGATCAGTCAGCGCAACTTCGGTGGGCACACCTACCCGAGGTTGGCGCACGTCGGAGATCGCACCGGGCTCGAACTGATCCGCACCATGCAGCAGAAGATCGTGTCACTGCAGCAGGAGGACTTCGCCGCCACCGGCGACCACGAGGCCCGAATCAAGGTGTTTGCGGAGTGCACGATCACCGAGCTGCTGCGCAGCGAGGGCGCGATCGCCGGCGCGTTCGGCTACTGGCGCGAGTCCGGACGGTTCGTGCTGTTCCGTGCGCCCGCGGTCGTGCTGGCGACCGGCGGAATCGGCAAGTCCTACAAGGTGACGTCGAACTCGTGGGAGTACACGGGCGACGGGCACGCGCTCGCCATCCGCGCGGGAGCGAAGCTGATCAACATGGAGTTCATCCAGTTCCATCCGACCGGCATGGTGTGGCCGCCGAGTGTGAAGGGGATCCTCGTCACCGAGGGGGTGCGTGGTGACGGCGGCGTGCTGAAGAACTCCGACGGCCAGCGGTTCATGTTCGACTACATCCCTCCGGTGTTCAAGGGGCAGTACGCCGAAACCGAGGCCGAGGCCGACCAGTGGCTGAAGGACAACGACAGCGCCCGGCGCACCCCGGACCTGCTGCCCCGCGACGAGGTCGCACGGGCGATCAACTCGGAGGTCAAGAACGGGCGCGGCACGGAACACGGTGGGGTGTATCTGGACATCGCCTCCCGGATGCCGGCCGAGGAGATCGTGCGGCGGCTGCCGTCGATGCACCACCAGTTCCTGGAACTGGCCGATGTCGACATCACGAAGGAGCAGATGGAGGTCGGACCGACCTGCCACTACGTGATGGGCGGGATCGAGGTGGACCCTGACACCGGATCGTCCAGTGTCCCAGGGCTGTTCGCGGCCGGTGAGTGTTCGGGTGGGATGCACGGGTCGAATCGGCTCGGCGGCAACTCGCTGTCGGATCTGCTGGTGTTCGGCCGTCGCGCCGGCCTCGGGGCCGCGACCTACGTCGAATCGCTCACCGAACGCCCGCAGGTCAGCCAGGAGTCCGTCGAGGCCGCCGCGTCGATGGCACTCGCGCCGTTCGACCCGCCGGCCGCACACGCGCCCGCCGAGAACCCGTACACCCTGCACCTGGAACTGCAACAGCTGATGCACGACCTTGTCGGCATCATCCGCACCGACACGGAGATCCGGTCCGCACTCGACGCGCTCGAGCAGATCCGCCGCCGCGTCGAATCGGTCGCCGTCGAGGGGCACCGGCAGTTCAACCCCGGCTGGCACCTGGCGATCGATCTGCGCAACATGATCCTGGTCAGCGAGTGCGTCGCGAAGGCCGCGCTGCTGCGCACGGAGAGTCGCGGCGGGCACACCCGCGACGACCATCCGGCGATGGAACCGCAGTGGCGCACCACGTTGCTGGTGTGCAGTCTCGTGGGCGGCGCCGACGCCGGTGGCCGCGTCGTCCCCGACGTGTCCGTCACCCCGGAACCGCAGGTGCCGATGCGTCCGGACCTGTTCGCGCTCTTCGACTTCGCCGAGGTCGCCAAGTACTACACGGATGCCGAACTCGCCGGGCATCCGGGGAAGGGGGAGGAGCGATGAGCCACCAGGCCGCGTTCCGGGTCTGGCGCGGTGACGCCGACGGCGGTGACCTGCAGGACTACACCGTCGAGGTGAACGAGGGAGAGGTGGTCCTCGACATCGTCCACCGGCTGCAGGCGACGCAGGCGCCGGATCTGGCGGTCCGGTGGAACTGCAAGGCGGGCAAGTGCGGTTCGTGTTCGGCGGAGGTCAACGGCCGGCCCCGACTGATGTGCATGACGCGGATGTCGACGTTCGATCCCGGCGAGGTCGTCACCGTCACCCCGATGCGCGCGTTCCCCGTCATCCGCGATCTCGTGACCGACGTGTCCTTCAACTACGTCAAGGCCCGGGAGATCCAGTCCTTCACCCCGCCGAAGGATCTCGCGCCCGGCGAGTACCGGATGGCGCAGGTGGACGTGCAGCGGTCCCAGGAGTTCCGCAAGTGCATCGAGTGCTTCCTGTGCCAGAACACCTGCCACGTGGTCCGGGACCACGAGGAGAACAAGCAGGCGTTCGCGGGGCCGCGGTTCCTGATGCGCATCGCCGAGCTCGAGATGCATCCCCTCGACGTCGCCGACCGCCGCGAGGTCGCACAGACCGACCACGGTCTCGGGCTCTGCAACATCACCAAGTGCTGCACCGAGGTGTGCCCGGAGAACATCCGGATCACCGACAACGCCCTGATCCCGATGAAGGAGCGCGTCGCCGACCGTCGCTACGACCCCGTCGTGTGGCTCGGCAACAAGCTGTTCCGCCGCGGGCGTTGACGCGGCCGCCGAGTGCAATTCCCCCGGATCGGGGGAAAAGCGCTCCGCGCACCTGACGCGACAGTAGTGTGATGACAGTCACATCGCAGGAGGGTGCAATGCAGGCGAAGCCGCTGATCGCAGGAGTTGTCAGCGCCGGTTTTCTCGGCGCGTGCGCGTGGGGTGCGTCCGCTGTCGTCAACGCCGGGATCGGGCCCGGCCCGGTTGCGCCCGCGGCGGTGTCGGTACCGGTGGCGTCTGCTGGGGCGTACTGATCTACGTCTTCCGGACCACCCGCTCGGGCCCGCCCGGCTTCCAGATCGTGACGTCCATGTGGCCGTCGGTGAGCTCCACTGCTGACGCTCCGACGATGCCGGCCGCGTAGAAGGGGCGGAACTGCTTGCCGCGCAGATCGAATCCGGTCTCCTCGAACAGCTGGGCGGCGAACCGCTCGTGCAATGCGGGATCCTGCACGTCGTGGACCCGGCCCCACAGCTTGGCGTCACCGTCGCCGACCATGGAGTCGACCGTCGCGGTGTGCAGGCAGAAACGAGGATCTCGGCCGAGGTCGTGGAACTTCGTCGTGTCCGGCATGCCCGCGATCCACAACTCGCCCTCGAACACCCGCGGCTCGATCGGGCTGATCCGCGGAAACCCGTCGGACCGCAGCGTCGCGAGCAGGCACAGATTCCCGGTTGCCGCCAGCCGGCGTCGAAAGACGGTGGCGATCGCCGGTGCCGCCTCGTCGAACTCCGACCATGTCATCATGACGCGAACGCCCTCCTGACGAACTCGTGGGTGTCCGGCTCCGACAGCAACATCGTCTCGAGATGCCCCGTCGGGTAGGTCCGGAACGTGAACTGCTGACCCGCCGCGACGAGGTCCGCGGCCAGCTTCGCGGTCAGCGGCGACGGCACCACGGTGTCGAACAGGCCCTGCCCCAGGAACAGTGGCCGGTCGTACCCGCGGACCGGGATTGCGAGCATCTCCCGCAGCGCATCCAGCATCGGGCCGTCGAGGGGACGCGAGAGCAGCGCGCCGATCGACGTGTCACCGATCGCCCGGGCGGCGTCCTCGTAGCAGAGCGCCTCGGCGAGGGTGAGCACCTGTCGCCCGCGGTCGCTCAGGTACGAGTCCACGTCCACGTCCGGCCGGGTGGCCCGCAGGCCGGCGAGTACGTACGACACGAACACGGTCGTCCCCGTCAACGGCAGGGGCGGGAACGCCGGACCGCCGAACACCGCGAGGTTCTCGATGTTCGACGGGACCCCGAGCGCGACGGTCCCGCGGTGGTCGAGCTCCGGCGCGTAGGACGTCGCGATCGTCGCCGTCACCATCGCCGCCTGCCCGCCCTGCGACTGTCCCAGTGTGACCCACCTGGTCGACAGGGACGGCTCGACGGCTCGCGCCGCCCGCACCATGTCGACCACGGCGTGAGCCTCCGAACGCCCGTCGAGGTACGGGTGGACGCCGTCGGTGCCGAGGCCCACGTAGTCGGTGGCGACGATCGCGTATCCCTGCGCGAGCCACCGGCCCAGATACGGTCCGCCGATCTTCCCGCTGACGGTGGGGGCGCAGGTGTCCGCGATGCCGACGGCGCCGTGCGCCCACGACACCACCGGCCATCCGCCGGGCGGGGGAGTGCCGGGCGGGACGAACACGGCACCGGTGCTCTCCGCGGGCCGGTCCCGGGGGCCGAGCGTCCGGTAGGTCAGGGCGGTGCCGTTCGCCGCTCCGGGAATCCACGCCGAGCGCGGCAGTGGGGACGTGGCGGTCACGGTTCCCGGTGGGCCGTCACCGGACGCGGCGGTCGCGGGTCCGGCTGTCGACGTGGCCGCGGCCAGGGCCGCGGCCAGGAGGGTGGTCGCCACGAGTCGAGCGAGCATGCACACCATTGTGGTCCGAGCTCGGGCCCTCGGGCGCCGTTTCGTGTCAGCCGGGCCGCGAACTCGACTCGGTGAGCCTGCTCCGGACGCCGTCGACGAACAGCCCCAGTCCGTACTCGAAACGGGCTGTGCCGCTGGTGGTGTCGTAGAGCGGTGACGCCTCCTCGGTGAGCGCGCCGTGGCTGTCCATCTGCATGCGGGACTGCTCGTCCATGGTCTGGCCGAGGATGTAGAACAGCAGGGTGTCGGCGGCGAACTCGGCCTCGTCGGTCGGCAGCCCGGCGTCGGTGCCCACCTCGACCAGCGTGGCGCGGGCGTCGTTGGTCGCGAGCCTGGCGGCGTAGGACGCGGACGCGAGCTCGGCGCCGTCGCGGTGTGCGAGCAGCGCGTCCCGGATGCGGTGGGCCAGGACCTCGAGCCGTGCGTCCCACTGCGCGTCGACCAGTGGTGCCGAGACCGCCCCGAGCATCTCGTCGGTGATCGCGGCGAGAAGCGTCTGCTTGTTGGGGAAGTGCCAGTACAGCGCGCCCGGCTGGACCCCCAGTGAGGTGGCGAGTCGGCGCATGGTCAGGTCGCCGAGTCCGTACTCGTCGAGGATCGCGATGGCCCCGGCCAGGACGTCGGCTCGTCGCAGCTGCACTCTCGCTCACTTTCGCTCGGCGGTGGTTGACACCATTTCACCACGACCTTAACCTGAACGCCGTTCAACTTGTACGGTGTTCAAGTTCGCGGAGTCCACCACTTCTCGTCCCTCACGCACTGACACGCCGCCGCACCCCGGAACCCCAGGAGCTAGCCGTGACCCAGGCCCCCGTCCGCACCGACATCCTCGCCGTCGCCCGGGACCAGGTCCTCGACCGTGGTGAGGGACTGAACCAGGACCAGACGCTGCAGGTGCTCAACCTGCCCGACGATCGGCTCGAGGACCTGCTGGCCCTCGCCCACGACGTGCGCATGAAGTGGTGCGGACCCGAGGTCGAGGTCGAGGGGATCATCTCCCTCAAGACCGGTGGTTGCCCCGAGGACTGCCACTTCTGCTCGCAGTCCGGACTCTTCGCGTCCCCGGTCCGCGCCGCCTGGCTGGACATCCCGAGCCTGGTCGAGGCCGCCAAGCAGACCGCCAAGACCGGCGCGACCGAGTTCTGCATCGTCGCCGCCGTCCGCGGCCCCGACGAGAAGCTGATGGCGCAGGTCGCCGCCGGTGTCGAGGCGATTCGCAACGAGGTCGACATCCAGGTCGCGTGTTCGCTGGGCATGCTCACCCAGGAGCAGGTCGACCAGCTCGCCGCGATGGGTGTGCACCGCTACAACCACAATCTCGAGACGTCCCGCTCGCACTTCCCGAACGTCGTCACCACCCACAGCTGGGAGGAGCGCTGGGACACCCTGCGCATGGTCCGCGAGGCCGGCATGGAGGTCTGCTGCGGCGGCATCCTCGGGATGGGCGAAACCCTCGAACAGCGCGCCGAGTTCGCGGCGAATCTCGCCGAGCTCGAGCCCGACGAGGTACCCCTGAACTTCCTCAACCCGCGTCCCGGGACCCCGTTCGGCGACCTCGAGGTGCTGCCCGCGACGGAGGCGCTCAAGGCCGTCGCCGCGTTCCGGCTCGCGCTGCCGCGCACCATCCTGCGCTTCGCCGGCGGGCGTGAGATCACCCT
Organism: Rhodococcus sp. NPDC003318; assembly: GCF_042879035.1. Classification (NCBI taxonomy): domain Bacteria; kingdom Bacillati; phylum Actinomycetota; class Actinomycetes; order Mycobacteriales; family Nocardiaceae; genus Rhodococcus; species Rhodococcus sp. NPDC003318. The sequence goes on from NZ_JBIAOU010000011.1 coordinate 160,167, forward strand.
CGGCGACCTCGGCGCCAAGCAGGGCATCCTCGGCGGCATCAACGCCGTCATCGTCGGCAACTACCTGACCACCCTCGGCCGGCCCGCCGAATCGGACCTGGACCTGCTCGGCGAGCTGCAGATGCCGATCAAGGCCCTCAACCAGACCATCTAGGAGTGTCCGCGATGGAGGTGGCGGCCGAACGCTACAACCCGTACACCGGCCTGCGGATCGTCGCCGGTGTCGACGATCCGATCCCGGCGGCTGCGGCGTTGGGTCTGGAACCGCCCCGGTTCTGCGAGCACTGCGGGCGGCGGATGATCGTCCAGGTCAGCCCCGACGGCTGGTGGGCGAAGTGCTCACGACACGGCGTCAGCGACTCCACCGCGGGCGAGCGGCGCTGACCCGGTGCCCTCGACCGGGGCTCCGGGCGGTGTCGCGCCGATCGGCAGGCCCAGCCTGCCCCTGGTTCCGATGGTGACGACCAGGGCGAAGAGGCCGAAGCCGACGATCAGCGCGAGGTAGAGCTTCTGCACCCCGAACGACGTGACCTCGCCCAACCCCGGGAACATCGGGAACAGCACGACGTTCGGGAACGCGTCCATCGAGGCGTGCAGCACCACCGCGACGAGGATGCTGCCTCGGGTGTTGTTGTGGGCCCAGGTGTACTGGAACGCGGCGAGAACGAGGAACGCGGTGTAGCAGAGGAGGTTCTGCACGTTCAGCACGCTCCAGTTGTTGCTGAACCAGATCGGAGCATGCCAGCACGTCCACAGCACGCCGAGGACGATCGTGGCCAGCGCGGGGGTGAAGCGCTGCTGCAGACGCGGCAGCGCGAAACCGCGCCACCCGACCTCCTCACCGAGTGGTCCGCCGACGAGGAGGGCCGGGTAGAGGAAGAACGGCAGGTAGTCGGTGAGCGACCGGCCCAGGCCCGCCGTGGTGAACGTGCCCACGACGCCCGGCGTCAGCAGGCAGCCGATCGTGGCGGTGATCGGGAAACTCAGCAGCGCGAACGCCCACCACCCGAATCCGACCCGCCACAACACGATCCGCTTCAGGAACGGCAGCAGGGCGTCCTCGCCCTCCGCGATGCACACGATCGTCACCGCCGCGATCGCCGGTCCGAAGGTGCCCAGGCCGACCGTCACCATGAACGACCAGGTGGCGTGGAACTGGAACCAGCCGCTGCCGTCCGCGGACAGGATGAACTGCGACCACACGAGCCACGAGATCCCGTACGCGAGCACGAAGTACGACACGACGGGGTGGCGGGCGATGACACCACCGAGTCCGCGACGCTGTCGGTGGGGGTCTGCGACGTCGGGCACGACGAACCTCCGGTGGCCTGCTCCGAATCCGATCGGGCCGAATGTACGCTCCGGATTCCCTGTTCGCATGCCGAACGCCGCGGCGCCCGTGCGCCGGTCGTGGGTGATCGGGGCCGGTCCCGCCGGCGCCGTCTAGTCTGGATCGACGTGACCATCGACATCGAAGCCCCGGATCGGCGACCGACGGGTGCAGCGTCGCGTGCCCGGCGTCCCGCGGTGGCCGCTGCCGCGCGGGTGGTGGCCGCCGTCGTCATCGTCAGCGCGGTGGCCGGCGTGGGCTGGGGGCTGCTGGTGCCCGCCCAGCACTTCCTCGTCGTCTCGGGGGGAGCGGTGTCGTTGCCCGGGGAGAGCGGTCACCGGTTCGATGCGGTGGCGCTGTTCCTGTGTCTCGGTCTGATCCTCGGGGTGCTCTCGGCGGTGGCCGTGTGGTCGGTGCAACGCGCCTTCCGGGGTCTCGCGCAGCTGGTGGGCCTGATGCTCGGCTCGGCGGTGGGGGCGGCCGCCGCCGCGCTCGTCGGGGTCGGTGTCGCGCAGTTGCGGTTCCCCGCCGCCGAGGACGTCGAGATCGGTCGTATCGTCGCCGCGACGCCGGGTCTGGACACCGTCATGGCCCTGATCGCGCAACCGCTCGCCGCGGCGCTGGTGTACCTGCTGCTGGTGTCGATCTCGCCGCATCCGGACCTGGTTCGGGCGAGCCCGTCGACCGCCGTCGCGCCCGATCCGGCACCTCCCGCGGTGCCGCGGTAGACACTGCGGACATCTCCCCGGTCGTCGGGGCGGCGTGCGGGCGCCCGGTCCGGATACGGCATCTGCATCCGGCCGACATCCCCGTGACGCGGACGTGATTCGGGTCGTGGGTCAGCCGGGCGGGCGCAGGGCGGCGAACTCGTCGGTGACGCGAAGTCGCGACTCGGCGAAGCGGTACAGTGCGGGCGGGCGGCCGCCGGACGGGCCCGGGGGAGCGGTGGCACCGGTGGCGACCAGCACGCCGCGCCGGCCGAGCACCCGCTGCAGGTTCGTCGCGTCGACCTGGTAACCCAGTGCGGCGCAGTAGATCTCGCGCAACGTGGACATCGTGAACTCGTGGGGTGCCAGGGCGAACGCAATGTTCGTGTAGGACAGTTTCGCCGCCAGCCGGGTGCGGGCGTGGGTGAGGACGACCCCGTGGTCGAATGCGGTGCGCGGCAGGGCGGACACGGGATGCCACGCGGTGTCCGTGGGCAGGTCGGGGTCGGCGTCGAGCGGGACGAGGCCGAGGAACGTCGAGGCGATCAGCCGGACCCCGGGTACCCGGTTCGGTTCGGAGAAGACCGAGAGCTGTTCGAGATGGGCGACCCCGCGCACGTCCACCTTCTCCGCGAGTTGCCTGCGCGCGGAGGTCGTCATGTCCTCGTCCTCGCGCAGCAGCCCGCCCGGCAGGGACCACGCGCCGCGCTCGGGTTGGAGGGCGCGCTGCCAGAGCAGGACGCAGAGTTCCGGATTGTCCACTTCCGGATCCTCGTTCACATTGCGAACCTGGAACACCGCGGTGAGCACTTCGTGAAGGGTGTTACCATTGGGCACGTTTTCGATCGTAAGTCGAAAACCCCCGAAACGGAAATCCGGGCACAGCCCGCCCGGATCGCAGTGACGAAGGACCGGCAGTCCACCACGGACCGGCAGTCCACGAAGGAGCAAGGCGATGACCACGACCGAGTGGGCGGGAGCCGCCGCGATCGTCGACGGCCCCGGTGGTTACACCGGTGTCGAGGGGACGCCCGAGTGGGCCGAGGAGGTCCGCCGGCTGGCTCGCGCCCAGAACGCGACGATCCTCGCGCACAACTACCAGCTCCCGGCCATCCAGGACGTCGCCGACCACGTCGGCGACTCGCTGGCCCTCTCCCGCATCGCCGCGGAGGCCGAGGAGGAGACGATCATCTTCTGCGGCGTGCACTTCATGGCCGAGACCGCGAAGATCCTCAGCCCCACGAAGAAGGTCCTCATCCCCGACGAGCGGGCCGGGTGCTCGCTCGCCGACTCCATCACCGCCGAGCAGCTGCGCGAGTGGAAGGCCGAGTACCCGGACGCCCTCGTCGTCTCGTACGTGAACACCACCGCCGAGGTGAAGGGCCTGACCGACATCTGCTGCACGTCGTCGAACGCCGTCGACGTCGTTGCGTCGATCGACCCCGACCGTGAGGTGCTGTTCCTGCCCGACCAGTTCCTCGGCGCCCACGTCAAGCGGGTCACCGGCCGCGAGAACATGCACATCTGGGCCGGCGAATGCCACGTCCACGCCGGCATCAACGGCGACGAGCTCACCGCACAGGCCAAGGCCCACCCGGACGCCGAGCTGTTCGTGCACCCCGAGTGCGGCTGCGCCACCTCGGCGCTGTACCTCGCCGGCGAGGGCTTCGTACCCGAGGACAAGGTCAAGATCCTCTCCACCGGAGGCATGCTCGACGCCGCCCGCGCCACCGGCGCCAAGCAGGTCCTGGTGGCCACCGAGATCGGCATGCTGCACCAGCTCCGCAAGGCGGCGCCGGAGGTCGACTTCCAGGCCGTCAACGACCGCGCGTCCTGCCCGTACATGAAGATGATCACCCCCGCCGCCCTGCTCCGGTGCCTGCAGGAGGGCAAGGACGAGGTGCACGTCGACGCAGCCGTCGGTGAGCGTGCCCGCAAGTCCGTGCAGCGGATGATCGAGATCGGCAACCCGGGCGGCGGCGAGTAGTGACCTGGGAGGCGCACGCCGACCTGGTCGTCGTCGGCGGCGGGGTGGCCGGACTGACCGCGGCCCGCACCGCGTCACGGGCCGGGCTGCGGGTACTGACCGTGAGCAAGGGCGGGCCCACCGACACCGCGACGGTGTACGCGCAGGGCGGCATCGCCGTCAGTTCCGGCTACGACGTCGACGCTCACGTCGCGGACACCCTCGCCGCGGGCGGCGGATTGTGCGACGAGGCGGCGGTCCGGTCGATCGTCGCCGCAGGCGCGGACGCGGTGACGGCACTCGCCGATCTCGGCGCCGTGTTCGACCGCGGCCGCGACGGCCGGGTCTCACGCACCCGCGAAGGCGGACACAGTGCGCGCCGCATCATCCACGCCGGGGGAGACGCCACCGGCGCCGAGGTGCAGCGCGCGCTGAACGCGGCGGGCATGCCCGTCCTGTTCGGGGCCGCCGCCGCGCGCATCGCGACCGACGCGAACGGCGTCACCGGCCTGGTCGTGCTGTCCGACAAGGGCTTCGGAACCGGACATGACGGCACCGCCGTCGGATCCGGACGTGACGGCACCGCCGTCGGATCCGGACGTGACGGCACCGCCGTCGGATCCGGACGTGACGGCACCGCCGTCGGTGTCCTGCACGCTCCGGCCGTTCTCCTCGCCACCGGCGGCCTGGGTCAGCTGTACTCGTGCAGCACCAACCCATCCGGTGCGACCGCGGACGGCATCGCGCTGGCGCTCGACGCCGGCGCGACTGTCGCGGACCTCGAGTTCGTCCAGTTCCACCCGACAGTCCTGTTCGCGGCCGGCGGGGTGGGGCGGAGACCGCTCATCTCGGAGGCGGTTCGCGGGGAAGGCGCGATCCTCGTGGATTCCCACGGTGATCCGGTCACCGCAGGCGTCCACCCGATGGGTGACCTCGCGCCCCGCGACGTCGTCTCCAAGGCGATCGCCGCGCGCCTGCGAACGCTGGGGGAGGACCACGTGTACCTCGACGCGAGACACGTCCCCGCCTTCGCGGACCGCTTCCCGACCATCACCGCGTCGTGCCGCGACGCGGGACTCGACCCCGCCGTCGACCTGATTCCCGTGGCACCCGCCGCGCACTACTCCTGCGGCGGCGTCGTCACCGACACCCACGGCCGCACGGCAGTGCCCGGACTGCTCGCCGCCGGCGAGGTCGCCCGCACCGGCTTGCACGGCGCGAACCGCCTCGCCTCCAACAGCCTGCTCGAGGGCCTCGTGGTCGGCGAGCGTGCCGGGCTGGCCGCCACCGAGCGGGCCGGGCTGTCCACGGCCGTCGACTCCGCCGAGCCGGCGCCCGCGCAGACGGTGCCGCGCGACGTCGTGCAATCCGTGATGACCGCGCACGCCTCGGTGGTCCGCGACGGAAGCGGACTCGGTCACGCCGCGACGGTCCTCTCCGCGAGCCGACCCACCCGGCCCACCACCGTCACCGACCTCGAGGACGCCGCGCTCACCGTCACCGCGTCCGCGCTGGTCCTCGCCGCGACCACCCGCACCGAGAGCCGCGGCTGCCACACCCGCCTCGACCACCCCGACACCGAGGGCGCATGGCGGCGCCCGCTCGGCGTGCGCCGCACGCCCGACGGCGACCTGACCGTCACCGATCCCGCGACAGCCGAACTGATCCCGACAGGAGCACGATGACCACCCTCGCTGACGGCCTCGACCTCGACGAGATCCGCACGCTGGTGCGGGTCGCCCTCGACGAGGACCTGCGGTACGGCCCCGACGTCACCTCCGTGGCCACCGTCCCCGACGCCGCCGTTGCGAAGGCGTCCGTCGTCTCCCGCAGCGCCGGCGTCGTCGCGGGCATCGACGTCGGCCTGCTGGTGCTCGACGAGGTGATCGGGGCCCGCAACTACGACATCCTCGCCCGCGTCGACGACGGATCCGCGGTCGAACCGGGGCAGGCGGTGCTGACGGTGTCCGCACCCACCCGGGCGTTGCTCACCGCCGAACGCACCATGCTGAACCTGGTCTGCCACCTGTCGGGCATCGCCACCGCCACCGCGCGGTGGGTCGCCGCGGTGGAGGGCACCGACTGCCGGATCCGCGACAGCCGCAAGACGCTCCCCGGACTGCGGGGACTGCAGAAGTACGCCGTCCGGATGGGTGGCGGTGTCAACCATCGGATGGGGCTCGGAGACGCCGCGCTGATCAAGGACAACCACGTCGCCGCCGCCGGCTCCGTGGTCGCGGCCCTGCGCGCGGTACGGGAGTTCGCGCCCGACATCGAGTGCGAGGTCGAGGTCGACAGCCTCACCCAGCTCGACGAGGTGCTGGCCGAGGGCGTCGACCTGGTGCTGCTCGACAACTTCGCCCTGTGGGAGACCCAGGCCGCTGTTCAGCGCCGCAACACCCGGTCGCCGCAGACGAAGCTGGAGTCGTCCGGTGGCCTCACCCTGGACGTCGCCGCCGACTACGCGGCCACCGGAGTCGACTACCTGGCGGTCGGGGCGCTCACCCACTCGGTCGCCGTTCTGGACCTCGGGCTCGACATGTGACGCGCGGGGTGTGGTGATTCACCACCCTGGGGTGCCTGTCCGGTGTGGTCGCGCGGTTCCAGACTTGTCGGTGTCAGGTTCGGTGGAGCCGAGGGCACGACACGGCGCACCGGCATCACACCAACAGGTGGAGGGATCATGCTCGGACTCGCAATCGGATTGGGCGCGGCTGCGCTCTCTGTCGGACTCAGCGTGATAGGGCTCGGTGTCGGGCTGCTTCTCAGTGACGCGTCGGTCAAGCACGATGTCCGTCGACTCGCACACTGACAGCGGGCGTTGGACGGACACGTCGCAGGGACGGGTGCGGGCAAAGGTCGTCGCCCGCACCCGGCACCCGGTGGCGTGGCTGCGGTCGGCGGTCACCCGCCGGCGCGGCCTCGGTGACGTGGATGTGCCGACCGGAGCCGACGAGGTACTGGACCGGCTCGGTGAGCTGCCGGTGAGCACGTGGACGTACGGTTTCGACCATCGGTCGGTCCGGCACCTCGGTCCGATGGCGCAGGACTTCGCGACGGCGTTCGGGCTCGGCTCGTCCAACCGCAGGATCGACCCGATCGACGCCCTCGGCGTGTGCATGGCGAGCATCCAGGCGTTGCAGCGCCGGGTCGTTGCGCTCGAGGCGGAGGTGGACCTCACGAACGGGTGACGGGTTCGTTCCCGCACCGACCGATTCGGTCACCGCCCCGCGTGCGGGTTCGAAGCGCACTAGTGTGGGCCAGGCCACTGTTCGGTCGACCCGAGGAGCATCGACATGAGCTCTCGTCTCAACCCGTACATCAGCTTCACGGACAATGCTCGCGCGGCAATGGAGTTCTACCAGAGCGTGTTCGGCGGCGAACTGGCCCTGAACACGTTCGGTGAGTTCGGCGACAAGGACGCGCCCGGCGCGGATCTGATCATGCACGCCATGCTCGAAACCCCACAGGGATTCACCCTGATGGGCGCCGACACCCCACCCGGCATGGAACACAAGCCCGGCACCAACTTCGCGGTCAGCCTGAGCGGCGACGACGCCGACGACCTCCGCGCGTGGTGGGCGGCGCTCTCCGACGGCGGAGACGTCTCCGTACCCCTGGAGAAGCAGATGTGGGGCGACGAATTCGGCATGGTCACCGACAAGTTCGGTGTCGGCTGGATGGTGAACGTCGCCGGCGGGGCGTGATCGACTGCTAGAGAGTGGCCGCTCGCCGTACCAGCGACAGGAACGCGGCCGCGGTGAAGAACAGGCCCGAGAACACCCGGCTGGTGACGCGCTGCTGGCGTGCCGAGCGCAGGTAGGTCAGCACCCGCGCCGCCAGCCCGGTGTATCCGGTCATCACGATCACGTCCACGCAGACCATCGTCGCCGCGATGATCGCGTACTGCGGGAACAGCGGCGCGGTGGGATCGAGGAACTGCGGCAGCACCGCCAGCATGAACACGACGGCCTTGGGGTTGCCGGCGTTCACCAGGAAACCGCGGGTCACCATCCCGAGCGCGGTCCCGGTCGGTTTCTGCGCGTCCGGGTCGATCTCGGTCGGCGCTGCCCGCCACTGCCGCACACCCAGGTACACGAGGTAGGCGACGCCGAACCACTTGACGACGGTGAACGCCAGCGCCGACGACGCGAGCAGCGCGCCGACCCCGGCGGCGACGATCAGGATCTGCAGCAGCAGCCCGAGCTGCAGGCCGAGAATGTTCCAGTAGCCGCGACGCAGGCCGTGATTCACTCCCGACGACATCGACGCGATCGCGCCGGCGCCGGGCGAGAGACTGATGATCCACGCCGCACCGAGGAAACCCAACCAGACCTGCCAACTCACCCGACCGAGCATAGGGCCGGGTCACGGGGAGCCGACCGGCGCAGTCAGCTGCCGGTCGGCGCGACGCAACTGGCAGGGGGATCGACCAGCGAGCACACCGAGTCGGGCATGACCGGGGTGTAGTCGGCGGCAACGCCCCCGCCGGCGATCACCTCGCGATAGCCGGCGACCGCATCGGTGGGGCGCCGGGTCAGTGTCGGGTCGGTCAGCACGTCGACGGTGTAGAGACCGAATCGGTTGCGGTAACTGCCCCACTCGTAGTTGTCGGTGATCGACCAGTAGTTGTACCCGATCACGTCGACGCCGTCGGCCTTCGCACGCTGCAACCAGTACACGTGGTCGCGGAGGTGGTCCGAGCGGGTGTAGCCGTCCGGTCGCGCCGCGCCGTCGTCGGTGGGCATGCCGTTCTCGACGACGAAGATCGGCAGCTCCGGATACCTCCGTGCGAAATGCAGTGCAGCGTGGTAGATCCCGTCGGGCTGTGGTCGGATGTCGTGGAAGGCGTCGGAGAGCGCCGCCGCGGCGGTGAGGTTGTCCAGGGAGACCCCGTAGTAGTAGTCGAGCCCGACGAAGTCGAGCTTGTCGCGCACCCGGTCGGTGAACATCGCGTCGACCGCGCCCATCGCCGCCGGTATGTAGGAGACGTTGCTCGACACCCGCGATCCCGGATCGATCCGGTGGATCAGGTCGTAGGCGTCGCGGTGGGCCCGGACCATCCGGTCGAGCGCGGCGGGCGCCTCGGCGACGGAGATCCCGCCGAACGTCAGTTCCTTCTGCACGAGGACGGTCGGTTCGTTGAACGTGATCCACGTGACGTCCCGGCCGGCGTACCGCCCGACCACCTTCTCCGCGTTGGCGAGCCACGACCCGATCGTCGCGTCGGTGGTCCAGCCCCCGCGGTCGACGACCCATCCGGGGACGACGAAGTGGTCCAGAGTGATCATCGGGCGCATCCCGTGCGCGCGGATCAGCCGGACCACGTCGTCGTAGTACGCGAACTCGGCGTCGTCCCACCCGTCCGGTGTCGGCTGGACCCGGGCCCACTCGACGGAGAAGCGGAAGGTGTCCACACCCATCGCTGCCGCGTTCGCGATGTCCTCGGCGTACCGGTGCCGGAAGTCGGGTCCGGAGCCGTACGGGTCGTCGGTCCGGCCCGCGGCGATGTACCGCGACCAGTTGCTGTCCGGTGGCGGCCCCTCCGCCTGGAAGCCGGACGTCGCAACGCCCCACTCGAAGCCCGGACCCAGCGGCACGATCCCGCCGGTCCGGGCCGTGGCCGCGTCGGGTGCGAGAACCTGGGCGGCGAGGAGGGCTGCGAGGAGGGCGAGGGTGTATGTGATCCGGGTCACGGTCAGGCAGGGTAGGGCAGCCGGGGTGTCGGCACGGTCGATCCGACCGACATTTCCGGTCGTCACGGCGCGTTGGTGGTCCCGGAGAACGCCTGTCCGTTCACCGCGCTCGGGTCGGCGCCCGCGGTCAGGAAGGGGCGGACCAGGTCGATCGGCAGCGGGAACACCACCGTCGAGTTGTTGTCCCCGCCGACCTCCCGCAGTGTCTGCAGGTAGCGCAGCTGCAGCGTGGTCGGGTTCCGGGAGATCACCGCCGCCGCCTCCGCCAGTTTCGCGGACGCCTGGAACTCGGCTTCGGCGTTGATGACCTTCGCGCGTCTCTCGCGCTCGGCCTCGGCCTGCCGGGCGATGGCCCGCTGCATGCGTTCGGGGATCTCCACGTCCTTGATCTCGACGGTCGTGACCTTCACGCCCCACGGCTCGGTCTGCTGGTCGATGACCTTCTGCAGGTCCTCGTTCACCCGGTCGCGATCGGACAGCAGCGTGTCCAACTCGGCCTTGCCCAGCACCGAACGCAGCGTCGTCTGCGCGATCTGACTGGTGGCGGCCAGGAAGTCCTCCACCTCGATCACCGCACGGTCGGCGTCGAGGACGCGGAAGTACGCGACCGCGGTCACCTTCGCCGGCACGTTGTCGCGGGTGATGACCTCCTGGACCGGAATCTTCAGCGTCACCGTCCGCAGACCCACCCGGACCATCCGGTCCACCACCGGGATCAGCAGCACCAGGCCGGGGCCCTTCACCCCCTGCGCGCGGCCGAGGCGGAACACCACCGCACGTTCGTACTCGCGCAACACCCGGATCGCGGTGCCCGGGATCACCAGAGCCAGGATCGTCAGCAGCACCAGCAGTGTCAGCAGGATCGTCACGGCAGCTCCTCCCAGGGTTCCCGGCGCCGAACGCCGAGGGTCAGGCCCCGCACCGATTCGACCACCACCGATTCGCCTGCGGCGGGCGGGGGAGTCTCCGGATAGCCGAATTCGATCCGCGCCATCCAGAGCCCGCCGTCGGCCCGTACCTGGCCGGTGGGCCCGTCCCACGACCTGACGGTCGCGCGGTGTCCGACAAGTCCGGCGGGTCCGCCTCGCGCGGGCCTGCGGCGGGCGGTGAGGGTTGTCCGGCCGAGCGCGACCGCACCCACCATCCCCACCCCGGCCACCGCGATCGCGATCGGCAGGGCAACCGCCTCGGCGAATCCGTCGGCGAGGAACAGCAGCGCGATTCCGGCGCCGATCAGCAGTGCAGACACTCCGCTGAGCACCCCGGCCGTGGGCGCGTGCGCCTCGACCAGGATCATCACCAGGCCCAGGACCACGGCCACCACGCCGATCGTCGCCATCACACAGCTCCAACCTCACGCTTTCGGTGTCCACGGTAATCCCGTCCGGTTCGGCCTGCCACAGGTTGCCGGCTGACGGCCGTCGTGTTACCAGCTCGTAAATGTGTTGTAAGTCACGTACCATGAATCAGCTGCCCGTGAACTTCGGAGGCAGCGCGGTCGGGACGTAAGTAGTCGGTGCTCAGTTCGCTCGTGCTCGCCAGGAGCTCACGATGACAACACAGCAGTCATCAGGACATTCGCCAACGTCACGGCGCCCACGGCGTCGGACCGTGGCGGCGGTCGCGCCCGTCGCCGTCGCCGTCGAGCCGCAGTTCGTGGCCGGTGCCAGTCTCCGCTCGCAGATGCTCGCCCACACCATGCGCGTCGCCGTCAAACCCGTCCTCGACGTGTGGGGCCGCTACCCGGGGCCGTTGTGGCCGGCGGGTCTGCTCGACATGTCCGCCCGCATCCTCCAGCCCACGCGGGGGGTCCGCAAGCGCCGGATCCGGCTCGACGACTGCGACGCCGAATGGTGGCAGCGCGGCGGCCCCGGCGTCGACTCGGACGGCGCCCCGGCGGGCACGGCGATCCTCTACCTGCACGGTGGGGGCTTTCTGACCTGCGGGCTCAACACCCACCGGATCCTCTCGCTGCGGATCGCCGCCGCCGCCGACGCGTCGGTGCTCTCCGTCGATTACCGGATGCTGCCGCGGCACCCGATCGCGGATTCGATCGTCGACTGCGTCAACGGATACCGCTGGCTCCTCGACCGCGGATACCCGCCGGACCGAATCGTCGTGGCGGGCGACTCGGCGGGCGGTTTCCTGACCTTCGCCACGGCGCTCGCCCTCGAGGGGCTGGGTCTGGCGCAGCCCGCGGCCCTGGTCGCGTTGTCGCCGCTGACCGAGCTCGATCCGGCGAACAAGCTGGCCCGACGCGAGGGCGCGGCGTGCCCCCTCATTCCCCGCTCGGTGCTGCTGACCCTGGCCGACATCGCGGGCCGGGCCGACGGGCCCACGCCGACGGTGTCGCCGGTGGACGCGGTGCTCGCCGGGTTGCCGCCGGTGCTGATCCAGGTCGGGTCCACCGAGATGCTCTACGCCGACGCGGAGCTGATGGCGCAGCGTCTCGGTGCGGCCGGTGTGCCGGTGACGCTGGAAGTCTGGGATCGGCAGGTGCACGTCTTCCAGGCGGCGGCCGACATCCTGCCCGAGGCGGCACGGGCGGTCGCCCGGATCGGTGAGTTCGTCCGTGAGGCCACCCGCGCGTCGGAGCGGCCCGCGGCGGCAGGGTGAGCCCGTCGCGTCCCGGCGATCACCGTCGGTCCGCCGCGCGGGTGCGGACCGCGGCGAGCGTCAGCGCGAGGTAGCCGCGGGCGGCTGCGACCGCCGCGACCGGGTCCCTGGCCTCGACGGCATCGAGGGCGGCCCGGTGCTGGTCGGCGGCCAGGTCGTGGCTGTGCACTCCCTCGGTGAAGGCGTAGGTCGCGCGCATCGGTTCGAGCAGTGCCCCGATCAGATCGGAGAGGACGGGGTTGTGCGCGGCCGCGACGATCGCCAGATGGAAGTCGAGGTCGTGGTCGGTGAACGCGGTCTCGTCGGCGTCGGCGGCGTCCCGCCCGGCGAGTCCGGCGCGCATCCGGGCCAGGTCGGCGTCGGTCCGGCGCTCGCAGGCCAGGGCGATCGCCTCGAGTTCCAGCGCGCGCCGTACCTCGAAGGCGTGCAGGAGTTCGGCCGGGTCGACGGATCGTCCGAGCAGGCCACCGATGTCTGTGCGGGCGCGCACGAAAGTGCCTGAGCCGCGGCGGATTTCGAGTATCCCAGTGGACGTGAGGGTCTTGATCGCCTCGCGCACGGTGTTGCGCCCGACTCCGAGTTCGGCCATCAGTGCCGGTTCGGTCGGAATGCGGTCACCGATCGCCCAGTCCCCGGACTCGATGCGTTCGCGCAGCCAGTCGAGGGACTGCTGATAGGCGGTTCCCCGCTGTACCACTGCCACTCGACCATAGTGGCACGCTGTCGATGCGATACCCTACGTGGGACGTCCTACCAATTTGAAGGAGTGGTCTCCACGTCCCGGTCAGTCGCCGTCCCGCCCGTCCTACCCACCTCGGCCTCGCCTGCGCCCGTCCGGTGGCGCAGCCGCAACTTCCACGGCGTCGCCTACCTCCTCGTGGTGCTGCTGGTCGGTGCCAACATCCCGAGCGCGCTGTACGGCCTCTACCGGACGGAGTTCGGGTTCAGCGCCGCCGTGCAGACCGCGATCTTCGCGGTCTACGTGGTCGGCATGATTCCGTCACTGCTGCTCTTCGGACCCCTCTCCGACGCGCTCGGGCGGCGCGCGGTGCTCGGGTTCGCGGCGGCCGCCGGGGTGGTCGGTGCGACGACGATGGCGTTCGCGGACGCCACGGTCTGGCTGTTTCTCGGACGGATCGCGCAGGGCATCGCGGTCGGTGCGGTCTCGGCGGCCGGTACGGCGGCGCTCGTCGACTACGAACCCGACGGTGACCACCAACGCGCCGCACTGGTCTCCTCGGCGGGGGGCGCACTCGGCGGCGGACTCGGTCCCCTCGTCGGCGGCGTCGTCGCCCAGTACCTGCCCCATCCGCTGCAGACCCCCTTCGTGGTCTTCCTCGTCGCACTGCTGCCCGCGGTGATCGCCGTGGCGTTGCTGCCCCGCGGCCTCCGGGACCGGTCCGCGCCGCTGGTCCGCCTTCCGGCGATCCCGGCCGCGATCCGGCGGACGTTCTGGCTCTCCACGATCGCGGTCGGGCTGTCCTGGGGTGGGGTCGGGCTGTTCCAGGCCGTGGTTCCGTCCTGGATCACCGGTCAGCTCGGGGTGAGCAATCTCGTGGTCGGCGCCGCGGCGGCCTCGCTGGTGATGGTCTGTTCGGTCGCCGCCCAGGCGGTGAGTGGGAGGCTGTCCGCCCGTCGCGCGGAACGCACCGGACTCGTGGTCCTGGTCGTGGGCATGCTCGGGCTGGCCGTCGTCGCGCGCGAGCCCGTTCTCGCCCTGCTGTTCGTGGTCACCGCCGTCGTCGGAGCCGGTCAGGGGCTGACGTTCGCCGGGGGACTGCGCAGTGTGAACGCGGCCGTCGTCGTGCACGCTCCGGGTTCCCAGGGCGGGGTGCTCGCTGCCTTCTACGTGGTCAGCTACGTCGGGCTGGCCGTGCCGATCCTCGCCGCCGGGGTGGCGATCACCGCCTGGGGTACCGGGACCGCGGTGACCGTCCTGGGCGTCCTCGGCGCGGTGCTCTGTGCCGCGATCCTGGTGCTCGGTGCGGTGACCGGGCGCACCTCGCCGCGGCGCTGACCGAAAAGCCGGGACGCTGAGCGAAAACCCGTAGCGCCTATCCTGGATAATTGTCGGTGATCCGATGATCCCTCCGAACACCGGTGATCAGACGATCGACCGCGAACACCGACTTTCCTGAAGGGACACCCATGCCTGCCCGCACCGAGCTCGCCCGCGTCGATCTGCGCGGTCGAACCCCGTCCGTCGCCGAACTCCGGTCGGCCCTGCCCCGCGGCGGAGTGGACGTGGACTCGGTGCTGCATCAGGTGCGTCCGGTGGTCGAGGCGATCCGCGACCGCGGCGCGGAGGCCGCGCTCGAGTTCGGGGAGAAGTTCGACCGGATCCGCCCCGCCCGGGTGCGGGTGCCGCGAGCCGAACTGACCCGCGCCCTTGCGGAACTCGACGTCGACGTGCGGGCCGCGCTCGAGGTCGCGATCGAGCGGACCCGCAAGGTGCACGCCGATCAGCGCCGCACCGACACCACCACCGAGGTCGTCCCCGGCGGCACGGTGACGGAGAAGTGGGTGCCGGTCGAGCGGGTCGGTCTCTACGTGCCCGGCGGCAACGCCGTCTACCCGTCGTCGGTCGTGATGAACGTCGTTCCCGCGCAGGCCGCCGGCGTCGAGTCCCTCGTCGTCGCGTCGCCGCCGCAGGCCGCGTTCGGCGGACTGCCGCACCCGACCATCCTCGCCGCGGCCGAGCTGCTCGGCGTCGAGGAGGTGTGGGCGGTCGGCGGCGCGCAGGCCGTCGCGCTGCTCACGTACGGCGGCACCGACACGGACCAGGATGCGTCGGAACTGGCCCCGGTGGACTTGATCACCGGACCCGGCAACATCTACGTCACCGCCGCCAAGCGGCTGTGCCGCGGCCTGGTCGGCATCGACGCAGAGGCCGGCCCGACCGAGATCGCGATCCTCGCCGACCACACCGCCGACCCGGTGCACGTCGCCGCGGACCTGATCAGCCAGGCCGAGCACGACGTCCTCGCGGCCTCCGTCCTCGTCACCACCTCCACCGAGCTGGCCGACGCCGTCGACGACGCCCTGACCGCGCAGCTCGAGCTCACCAAGCACCGCGAACGCGTCGCCACCGCACTGGCCGGGAGCCAGTCCGGTGTCGTGCTCGTCGACTCGATCGACGACGGCCTGCGGGTGGTCAACGCCTACGCCGCGGAACACCTCGAGATCCAGACCGAGAACGCCTCGGACGTCGCCGGCAGGGTGCGATCCGCCGGAGCGATCTTCGTTGGCCCCTGGGCGCCGGTCAGCCTCGGCGACTACTGCGCCGGCTCGAATCACGTGCTTCCGACCGCCGGCTGCGCGCGGCACTCGTCCGGTCTGAGCGTGCAGACGTTCCTGCGCGGCATCCACGTCGTCGACTACTCCGAGTCGGCGCTGAAGGACGTGGCACGGCACGTGATCAACCTCGCCAACGCCGAGGACCTGCCCGCCCACGGTGAGGCCGTGCGCCTGCGCTTCGAGAGCCTCCGGTGAGCGGCGCGCAGGCAGGCGCCCTGCCCGGCAGCGGCGCCGAGACGGGCGCCGTGCCCGGCGCAGCGGTGACCGTCGACGACCTGCCGCTGCGGGAGAACCTGCGCGGCAAGTCCGCGTACGGCGCCCCGCAGCTGACGGTGCCCGTCCAGCTGAACACGAACGAGAATCCACATCCGCCCACCCGGGCACTCGTCGACGACGTCGCCGAGTCGGTGCGGGTGGCGGCGCGCGAACTGCACCGCTACCCGGATCGCGACGCCGTCGCGTTGCGCACGGATCTGGCCGCGTACCTGTCGCGGCAGACCGGCGTGCCCGTCACCGTCGACAACGTGTGGGCGGCCAACGGCTCCAACGAGATCCTGCAGCAGCTGCTGCAGGCCTTCGCCGGACCCGGCCGCAGCGCCATGGGTTTCGTGCCGTCGTACTCGATGCACCCGATCATCTCGGACGGCACCGACACCACCTGGTTGCCCGTGATGCGCGGCGCCGACTTCGCGCTCGACGTCGACGCCGCGGTCGCCGCGATCGTGGACAAGCGGCCCGACGTCGTGTTCGTCACCAGCCCGAACAACCCGACCGGGCACAGCATCCCGATCGCGTCGCTGCGCCTGCTCCTGGACGCGGCTCCGGGGATCGTCGTCGTCGACGAGGCGTACGCGGAGTTCTCGGAGGCGCCGAGCGCGCTGACGCTGATCGACGAGTACCCGACCAAGCTCGTGGTGTCGCGGACGATGAGCAAGGCGTTCGCGTTCGCCGGCGGTCGCCTCGGCTACCTCGCCGCGGCACCGGCGTTCATCGACGCCCTGCTGCTGGTGCGGCTGCCGTACCACCTGTCGGTGGTCACCCAGGCCGCCGCCCGGGCCGCGCTGCGGCACGCCGACGAGACCCTCGCCAGCGTGCACGCCCTCGCGGCGGAACGGGTACGGGTGTCGAAGGCCCTGTCCGACACCGGTTTCCACGTCATCCCGTCGGACGCGAACTTCATCCTGTTCGGCGAGTTCACGGACGGCGCCCGCGCCTGGCAGGCCTACCTGGACCGCGGGGTGCTGATCCGCGACGTCGGCATCCCCGGCTACCTGCGGGCCACCGTCGGCCTCGCGTCCGAGAACGACGCCTTCATCGCCGCCAGCGACGAGATCGCTGCAACCGAGCTCACCCGGGGAGAGAACCGATGACCGACCGCATCGCCAAGGTCGAACGGACCACCAAGGAGTCCTCGATCGCCGTCGAACTGAACCTCGACGGCACCGGCATCGTCGACATCTCCACCGGAGTCCCGTTCTTCGACCACATGCTCACCGCTCTCGGTGCGCACGCCAGCTTCGACCTGACGGTCAAGGCCGAGGGTGACGTCGAGATCGAGGCGCACCACACCGTCGAGGACACCTCGATCGTGCTGGGGCAGGCGCTCGCTCAGGCGCTCGGCGACAAGAAGGGCATCCGCCGGTTCGGCGACGCGTTCATCCCGATGGACGAGTCCCTCGTCCACGCCGCCGTCGACGTCTCCGGTCGCCCCTACTGCGTGCACACCGGCGAGCCGGAACACATGCTGCACAGCGTGATCGGTGGCTACCCGGGCGTGCCGTACGCGACGGTGATCAACCGGCACGTCTTCGAGTCGATCGCCTCGAACGCCCGCATCGCCCTGCACGTGCGGGTGCTCTACGGCCGCGACCAGCACCACATCACCGAGGGTGAGTTCAAGGCCGTGGCCCGCGCGCTGCGCGAGGCGGTCGAGCCGGACCCGCGGGTGAAGGGTGTGCCCTCCACCAAGGGCGCCCTGTAGGGGACGAGAGACCGTGAGCGATGTTCTCATCTACGTCCTGTTCCTGATCGCCGGTTTCGCGGTCGGCGGCGTCTACTCGATGTGGCGGGGCGACAACAAGCTCGGTGCCGGTGTGCTGTTGGCGGTCGCGGTCCTCGCCGCGGCCGGGGGCATCCTGCGCCTGATCTGATCGTCCTCACGCGCTGGTGAGGACGATCAGCTGCCGCGTCGCGCGGGTCATCGCGACGTAGCGGTCGACGGCCCCCTCGATGCCGGTGCCGAACGTGTCGGGGTCGAGCAGTACGACGAGATCGAACTCGAGCCCCTTCGCGAGATCCGGGGTCAGCCACCGGACCCGGGGCCACTCCCGGTCCGCGACCTCACGGGTGGTGATGACGCAGGCGACCCCGTCGTCGTGGTCGGCGAGCCAGGCGTCGAGGATCGCGTCGAGCTCGGCGACGTCGCCGCGCCCCACGGGAACGCCGCTGCTGCGGATGGAGGTCGGCACGTTGGCGTCCGGCAGTGCGGCGCGGATGACGGGCTCCGCCTCCGCCATCACCTCCTCGGGTGTCCGGTAGTTGATGCCGAGAGACGCCGACTCGATGCGGTCCAGGCCCACCCGTTCGAGCCTGTCCCGCCACGATTCGGTGAACCCGTGCCTGGCCTGGGCGCGGTCGCCGACGATGGTGAAGCTGCGGGACGGGCAGCGCAGCAACAACATCTGCCACTGCGCGTCGGTCAGTTCCTGCGCCTCGTCCACGACGATGTGCGCGAACGGGCCGGCCAGCAGGTCGGGCTCCGTGGTCGGCAGCGCGTCCACGTCGACGAGCATCTCCTGCAGGTCCTGCTGGCGCAGCTGCGTCATCAGGCCCTCGCCGCCGGCGTGGACGTCGGACGCGACGAGGTCGTCGATCACCGCGGACCGCTGCTCGCGTTCGGCGGCGAGAGCGGCCTGTCGCCGCCGCAGGCGTCGCGACGCCTGAGGGTCGCCGAGCCGCTGCCGCGCCGCGTCGAGGATCGGCAGGTCGGACGCCGTCCACGCCGTGGCATTCGGACGTTGCAGGGCCCGGACCTCCTCGGGGCCGAGCCACGGGGCACACATGCGCAGGTAGGCGGGGACCGACCACAGGTCCGCGACGAGGTCCGCCGCCTCGACGAGGGTCCAGGCGTTGTCGAGGGCGGTGCGCAGTTCCTCGTTCTGCTGCAGCGACCGCCGCAGCTGCTCGCGGGACACGTGACCGCCCGCCTTGTCCGTCAGGATCGTCAGCAGCAGCTCCCGGATCTGTTCGCGCGCTTCGTTGTGCGGTGTTCCGGGTTCGGGCGCACCGAACGCCTCGGCCCAGTCGTCCGGGGTGAGCGCGATGTCCTCCCAGTCCGTCGCCACCGTCATCGGCTCGGTGGGTGGTTGCTCGTAGAACCGGACCGCGGCGTCGACGGCCCGCACCAGGTCCGCGGACGACTTCAGCCGGGCCACTTCCGGATCGGTTTCCGCCGGCGCATCGGCTCCCTCGGCGACGAGGTCGCGCAGGGTGCACAGCTGCACGCCCTCCTCGCCGAGGCTCGGCAGGACGTCGGCGACGTACGCCAGGTAGGGCTCGTGCGGGCCGACGAACAGCACGCCGTGCCGCAGCCGTGGGTCGGAGTACAGCAGGTACGCGGCCCGGTGCAGCGCGACGACGGTCTTGCCGGTGCCGGGCCCGCCGTCGACGACGAGCGCGCCGCGGGAACCCGCGCGGATGACGGCGTCCTGATCGGCCGCGATGGTGCCGAGCACGTCCCGCATCCGGGGCGACCGGCTGCTGCCGAGGCCGGCGATGAAGGCGGACTGGTCGTCGAGCGCGACGCCGCGCTCCGCGCCGTCCGCAGTGAAGACCTCGTCCCAGTAGTCGCTGACGCGGCCGCGGGTCCAGCGATACCTGCGGCGGCGCGTCAGGCCCATCGGGTTGCCGTGGGTCGCTCCGAAGAACGGCTCGGCCACCGGCGAACGCCAGTCCACCAGCAGCTGGTTGCCCTCGGCGTCGAGCAGGCCGAGCCGGCCGATGTAGACGGGGTCGGAGCCGTCCGCCGGGACCATGTGGCCGAGGCACAGGTCCAGTCCGTACCGGCGCAGGGCGCGCAGCTCGGCACCCAGCTGGTGGACCGCCAGGTCCCGCTCCATCACCTCCCGGCCGAGACGACCCGGCGCCTTCCGCGCCGCATCGATGCGACGGGTCAGGTCGGCGATCGACTTCGCCAGGCTGTCCGCGACCGCGGCGAAGTACCGCTCGTCGTCGCCGATCAGCGCCGGGTCGGCCTTCGGCGCGAGGCGGTCCGGAAGGTCGAACGCGCTCACCCCGTCCGCTCCGATCCGATGCTCGACACCCGGTGCACGCATACGCGACCCCCACTTTCTCCGTCGTTGCCTTGGTCAGGTCAGCGATTCTGCGTCACCGACGGGGCCTTGCCGCAAGCCCCCCGGTGCGCTATAAGTTGAAAGTGGAAGGGAATGCTCTCCCTGCATCACAGTCCGTGTCGGACCGACGAGAAGCGCCCTGCCGCAACCGGGATCGGTTGCGGCAGGGCGCTTCTGGTATTCGGCAGGCTCAGGCAATTCGGCAGGCTCAGGCCTGGAGGCCGGCCTCGATCTCGAGGGTGATGGTGATCTTGTCGCCGACGACGGCGCCGCCGCCTTCGAGGGGCATGTCGATGGAGATGT
>NZ_JBIAOU010000012.1:0-124475 GCF_042879035.1 Rhodococcus sp. NPDC003318
GATTCACCGCCGAACCCCGGACCACCGCCAACACCCGATGGCCACGACGCCGCGCATCCGACAACCGTTCCACCAACAACAACCCCACACCCTCGGACCACCCGGTCCCGTCGGCACCCTCCGCAAACGCCTTGCACCGACCATCCGCAGACAACGCACCCTGTTTGCCGAAGTTTGTGAAGACGTCGGGGGAGGTCATCACGGTGACACCGCCGGCGACCGCCAGATCACACTCACCCGACCGCAACGCCTGCACCGCCATGTGCAACGCCACCAACGACGACGAACACGCCGTATCCACCGTCACCGCAGGACCCTCGAAACCGAACACATACGAAATCCGACCCGAGATCACACTGCCCGCGTTACCCGTGACGAGATATCCCTCCGCGCCGGCTCCCGCCGGACCGGGGTCGCGGGCGTAGTCCTGGTGCATGGCCCCGACGAACACCCCGGTGCTGCTGCCCCGCAACGAATCCGGACCGATCCCCGCCCGCTCGAGCAACTCCCACGTCGACTCCAACAACAGCCGCTGCTGCGGATCCATCACCAACGCCTCACGCGGCGAGATCCCGAATAACCCCGCATCGAACCCGGCGACATCATCGAGGAACCCACCGCGATGCCCGTCGACGTCCCAACCACGGTCCGAAGGTTGCTCTGTGACGACGTCGCCTTCGTCTCGGACGAGCCGCCAGAGGTCGTCCGGTGACGACACTCCACCCGGGTACCGGCAGGCCATCGAGACGATCGCGACGGGCTCATCCGGTTCGATCGCTCGCGTGGAGGTCTCGGGTGACACCTCCACCTTCCCGTTGAGTTCTGCGTGGAGGTGGCGAACGAGCGCAGTCGGCGTTGGGTGATCGAATGCCAACGTCGTGGACAGTTCTCGGCCGAGAACGTGCGAGAGTCGTCGGCAGAACTGGACGGCCGTCAGCGAGGTGAGGCCGAGTTCCTTGAACGTCGCATGGTTATCGGCTCGCGTGGGGTGATCGCCCACGATGTCCGACAGGACGACGTGGACAACGTCGGCGATGTCGGCGGCAGAGTGGAGAGGGCCGGACACCGATGGTGACCATTCCGGTTCGACGACGTCGTCGACGAGCTCCGCGATGTCGGTGGAGGCGCGCAGCGCTGCGGGCCGGTCGAGCAGTGCTCGGCGGACCACCTTCCCGGAGGAGGTGCGCGGAATCGACTCGGTTTCGAAGATCTTCACCGGTACGTGCAGACGGGCGCGGCACGCGGCCAGTAGCTCGTCGGTATCGAACCCGTCGGCGCTCGGCACGACGAAGACCGCCGGGATCTCACCGAGCGCCTCATCCGGCACGCCGGTGACACCGACGTCCTTCACACAGGTCAGCGGCAGGAACACCTCCTCGATCACGCGCGGAGAAATGTTCTCGCCACCGCTGATGATCAGTTCCTTGATACGTCCGGTGATGAACAGGTAGCCGGTCTCGTCCCGCCGCGCGAGGTCACCGGTCCGATACCACCCGTCCGGCAGCGCGGCCGTCGTCAGGTCCGGCTGGTTGTGATAACCGACCATGAGGCTCGGGCCGCTGACCCACACCTCACCCTCGGCTCCGGCCGGTACGTCACGACCGTTGTCCGGCTCCACGACGCGAACACTCAGTCCCGGGACCGGCAGTCCGCACGAGCCTTCCGGTCGATACCCGAAGGGCCAGTTGACCGTGATGAGACCACAGGTCTCGGTGCTGCCGTAGCCGTCGAGCAGCGGAACGCCGAACAGGTCCTGGAACTCGGCCATCAGAGCCGGCGCACACGATGCACCCGCAACGAGGCACAGTCGCAGATCGGGCGCCTCGGCCCCGTGCCGACGCGCATGTCGAACGAGATGGTGGTACATGGTGGGGACGCCGACTAGGAAGGTGAACCCCTCGGACCGAAGTGCTTCCGACACGGCCTCGGCAGAGAATCCCGAAGCGATGTGTGCGGTTCCACCGACCGCGGTGACGCCGAGCACACAGAGTATGTGCGCGAGGCTGTGGAACAGGGGAGCCGGCCACAGGACCTTGTCGTCGTCCGACAATCCGAGAATCGGTGCGTAGCAAGCGGCGACGGACCACAGGCAGCTGCGTTGGGTGGACACCACGCCCTTGGGAGACCCGGTCGTGCCGGATGTGTAGAGCATGAATGCAGGCGCGTCCAGGTCCGTGCTGTCACGAGCGGGCTGTGCCGGCTCGGTCATTGCTGCGGCCTCGTAGCCGGTGACCACGTCGCCACGAGGCGAGACCACAACGACCTCGCCGTCGTGCTCGGTGATGACCAGGGTGGCGCCGCTGTCACCGAGGCAGTACTCGAGTTCGGCGCGGGTGGCTGCCGGGTCCAGAGGGACGACCACCCCACCGGCCCTCACGATCGACAGGTAGGCCTCGATGACCTCGACACGGTTTCCGAGGCGAATCGCCACACGGTCGCCGGACTCGACTCCGGCAGTTGCGAGTCGGCCCGCCAACCGCCGCGTTCGGGCCTCGAGCTCGACGTACGTCACCTCGCGCCGGAAGTCGCTGAAGGCGATCTTGTCACCGAAGCGAACGGCGTTCGCCTCGAGTAGCTCGTGTACGGGCCTGATCAGTTCCGTGCGCAGCATCCACCACACCTAGTCTCTACGGAGGTAAACGGTCTTCAGCGGAAGACCCCGGCAAAGTCCTGCGCCCACTGGCGAAAGGACGTTGCGGGGCGTCCGAGGATGTTCGACACCGTGGGTCGAATCTCGTTGAGGTATTCGTCGTTGTTTCGTTGCATCCGGAGAAGGGAGTCGACGCGTTCGGGCCTGCGTCCGCTGCGAATCATCGCTGAGCGGGCCTTGTCGGTGCCGAGTTCGCAGAACGTGATCTCCCTGCCCAGAACTTCACCAAGGATCGCAGCCTGATCGAGGTACGAGAGCTTCTCAGGCCCCGTCAGGGTATGGATCTCGCCCCGATGGTCCGTGGACAACAGCGCTTCTCGTGCAACCGCCGCGACGTCCCGGGGATCGACAGGTGCACTGACGAACTCCGCGTAGGAGTCGTGCACCACGCCGTCGTTCCGGATGCTCGCGGCCCAGGCCATGGCATTGGAGTGGAAGGCGCCTGCGCGGAGAAAGGTGTAGTCGACACCCGAGTTCGCGACGGAGCGCTCCGCCTGGCGGTTCAGCTCGCCCAGCACGTTCCGGTCGTCGCCGAGCACGGTGACGGAGGACAGGAGAACGATGTGGCGAACCCCCGCTGTGACGATCTCGGTGACGATGGACTCAAAGTCCTCGACACCCGGTAGCAGGGTCAGCAGGAGGAAGACACTGTCCACCCCCTCCATCGCGGGTCGCAACGAGGAAGGCACGGCGAGATCGCCCTCGACCACGTGGGCGCCGTCCACCGAGGGATGTCTGGCCGAATCTCGCACCAGCACTCGCACGTCGCAGCCGGATCGTACGAGGCTCGGGGCCAGATTGCTTCCCACGTTGCCGTTGGCGCCGGTGACGAGCACCGAAGGTGTTCCGGCCATCAGGCGGTGGCGGCGAGCGTGCGAGCCTTCTCGCCGATCGTCCTGGCGGAGGCCTCTGCTGTCTCCCGCAGCAGGTCGCTGGTCCTGCCGAGGGCGTCGAAGTCCTCCTTCACTCCGGCGACGAAGCCCTCTGTGAACCGTGTCGAAAGGGTGTAGGTGAAGCCGCCGGAGGAGTCGACGTCGAGTTCGTTGTAGATGAGCTCCAGTCGGGGGTGGTCGATGACCTCGAACAGGATGCGGTTCTTGTCCGCCCGCGGACGAATACGTTCGAGCACGTGGTCGCGTCCGAAGAAGACCACGTCTCGCAGGAACCCGTCCTCGTATTGCTCGACCACCCTCGACTCGGTGATCATCGGTACGAACTCGAGCGGGTCGGCCGCCTTCTGTTGCATGACAGTCCAGATTCGATCGCGGTCGAGTCGACCGTGTCGCGCATCCTCGGGAGTTCCGATCGGAACGGTGTGGGCGATGACGAGGGCCATGCGTAACCTCCTGCCGTTAGGGGTGGGCATGCTCCTGACACAGGAGCACGCACCCGGATGGTGGACCAAGATCCTGTGTAGACGCTGCCAGAATTGGATTCCAGTCGCGATGGAAGATCTCCATCGATCGGTAATTGCCATCCGAATATTCTTCCATTGCCAGATATCAACTGGCACTGCAATACTCGTCGACCATGCGTATGGGATTCAGCTTGCCCCAGTACGGCGACATGGCCACTCCCGACGCCGTCGAGCACTTCGCCAGAACTGTTGAATCGGCAGGTGCAGAGAGCTTTTGGGTGGGAGATCGAGCACTGTGCCCGGCTGCGCCGACACGCGGTTTCGGCGGGACGCCACCTCGTCCTTTTCCGGACCAGTTCCGAAAGGTGCTGGACCCTTTCGCAGTTCTGGCAACGGCGGCAACCTGCACCGAGCGGGCGCGCATCGGCACCAGTGTGCTGAACGCAACCTGGTACCCGCCGCTGCTGCTGGCCAGGTCACTGACCACGGTTGATCTGTTGAGTCACGGGCGCCTGGTACCGGGATTCGGCAGTGGCTGGTCACCCGACGAGTTCGCGGCGCTCGGAATCCCCACCTCCGGTCTCGGTGCTCGCCTGGACGAAGTGCTCGACGTCCTCGACGCAGTCTGGAGCGAAGGGACGACCAGCCACGCCGGCGCTCTGTGGACGGTACCGCCGAGCCATTTCGACCTCGTGCCGACGCGGAAATCCGGACCACCGATCTATCTCGGAGGGTTTTCGCCGGCCGCGCTCGCGCGGGTCGGACGCCGTGCAGACGGTTGGCTTCCCACTATTCGCCTGCCCGACCGGACCCGAGTGGACGATCTCTGCGGCATGCTCGCGACGATTCGACGCGCAGCGGAGCGAGCAGGACGTGATGCGGACGCCGTCGATGTCGTTCTGCGAGTGGATGCCTCCCCTGGCGCGACCCCGTCTCTCATCGTCGACACGCTCGAGGAAGTCGAGCAGCTGACCGGAATCAACCACGCATTCGTCGAACTGCTCCTGCTCGCGCACGACGTGACCGAAGCAATCGACATCGCTACCACCCTGCTCGACATGGCCGACAAAGGAGCGCACACGCAATGACACTTGCCGAATCGATCGCCGACGATCTCGCCGGCGACGTCACCGACGACCTCGTCTCCAGGGCCCGGGAACTGGTGCCGATGCTTCGGGTCAATGCCGAACGCGCCGAACGTGAGCGCCGATTACCCGAAGCGAACCTCGACGCGCTGCGCTCTGCGGGACTGCTCAGACTGTCCCTCCCGCGCAGGCACGGCGGATACGAGTTGGGAGTACGGTCCTTCCTGCAGGTCTGCGCGGAGCTGGGCCGCGGCTGCGGCTCCACCGCCTGGGTCGCGACCCTGCTGAACACAAACCTGTACACCGCTTCGGCCTTCCCCGATCGCGCTCGCGCCGAGGTCTTCGACGGGAATCCCGACGCGGTGCTGAGCGGCGTGATCCTCGGTTCGGGGGTGTCGGTCGAACGGGCCGACGGCGGATACCTGGTTTCAGGCCAGTGGGGGTTCGCCACGGGGTGCCTTCACGCGGATTGGGCGGTTCTCGGACGCACGCCGGAGAATCCGGGTGACAGCCATGCCGCGCTGCTCGTCCCGATGCAGGATCTTCGTGTCCGGGACACCTGGAATGTGGTGGGCATGGCCGGCACAGGAAGCAATACCCTTGTCGCGGAGCAGATTTTCGTACCGGAGCATCGGGCCGTCGTCCTGAGCCGGTCGTCCACCGACGAGGTGTTCTCGTCTGCCGCAGATCCCAGCGGTTGGCAGGATCAGGCCGTCCGTCGCGCGGTACTCGTACTCGGAATCGCGGCTCCGCTCCTCGGCCTGGCACAGCATGCGTACGAGCTCGTCACGGATTCGCTGAACAACGGCAGGAAGATCGCGTACAGCGAGTACCGTGACGCGCGGAACTCGGCGACGATCCAACTCGCCCTGGGGCGCGCCGCACATCTGATCGACTCGAGCTGGATGCACGCCCTGCGTTCGGCGGACGATCTGGACCGAGCGGAGTCCAGGCGGTCCTCGCTGGACGAGTTCACCCGGATGCGGATCCGGACGGACACCGGTGTGGTCGCACGCGAGTGTCGCGCAGCCGTCGAGACACTGCTCGACGTCAACGGCGCCGGAAGTTTCTCCTGCGGAAATCCGCTACAGCGAGTGTGGCGTGATCTCGAAGTCGCCAGCCGACACGGCATCATCAACCCGCTCATGGCCGACGAAGGCATGGCCAGGTTGGCAGCGGGTGCCGCAGCGCAGAGCGTGGGGAGTGAGCAGCGATGACCAGAAACCTCTACCGAACGTCCCTTCCCGTTCCCTCGCTCTCGGCCGGTCCGGACGTGTCGGGCCCCGGCAACGTGCTCGGCGCGGTCCGCTACGCCGACCGCCACGCCGATCCGCATCTCGACCACGGCCATCCCGACCTGACCGTGCACATGGTGAACGATGCCGCGGAGTCGTTCTCGGAAGTGTGGTACACCGACCACGAGATCACGCACGGCGAAATCAACGGTGTCACCTACGCGTACGACGGCCGGCATTTCTTCTGCGCGGGGAGGGTGGAGCAGTCGGCCAGCTACACCGACGATGTTCGCGACGCATATGTCACCGCGCTGGGGCTCACCCGCGATCTGGATTACACCCGTGTGTTCCGGATGTGGAACTTCGTGGAGGACATCAACGTCTCCAACGGTGCCGGGCTGGAGATCTACCGCGACTTCTGCCGCGGTCGGGCGCAGGCGTTCGATCGGCTCGCCATTCCCGATGACCAGCTTCCTGCCGCCACCGGGATCGGCTCACTGGGCGGTGGCATCGGATTCTGCCTCCTGGCCAGCCACCGGTCGGACTGCATCAACATCGAGAATCCCCGGCAGATGCCCGCCTACCGGTACCCGGACCGATACGGCCCCCGTTCACCCAGTTTCGCCCGGGCGACGTACATCTCACCCCCCGAGGGCGGCTCGGGTCCCGGCCACATCTACGTGTCGGGCACTGCGAGCATCGTCGGTCACCGCACGGTTCACCAGGGTGACGTCGCCAGCCAGTGCCGCGAGGCGCTTACCAACATTACGCACTTGATCAGCGCTGAAAACCTGTCCCGGCACGACCTCGGCCCCGGGCGAGCCATCACCGACCTTCGCAATGTGAAGGTGTACGTCCGCCATGACCGAGACGTCGACACCGTCCGCGACATCTGCACTGAGGTAATCGGTTCCGACAAGGACCTTGCACTGTTCAATGTCGACATCTGCCGCTCGGACCTCCTCGTCGAGATCGAAGGCGTTGTACTGGACTGAGTCCGCCGAGCACGCCTCCCGCACCCGATCGAACCAAACCCTTCACCCGGAGAGATGACATGACAGACACAACATTGTCCGTCGACACACAACCACAGTCCGAGGCACCCGTGGACCCCCGGACGATCGTCGCGCGGTGGCTCGAACGGGCCGAACGGCTCCTCGGACTTCCCGGGACCGAAGCCGGCGACGACCTGTTCACGCCGGATTCGTGGTGGCGGGACCGGCTAGCCTTCAGTTGGGACCTGAGGTCCCTGGGCGGACCGGACACCATCACGAAGTTCCTCGATGCGAATCGTGACGGCGCCGGCCTCGAACGCCTCGTCCCCTGCCCCACCCACCCCGCGACGCTCGTCGAAGGCCCCGCCGGCCGAGTGTGGATCGAGGGCACCTTCGAACTCGAAACCCGCGTCGCCCGTGGCCGCGGCGTCGTCCGGCTGGTATCGACCGAGGGCGAATGGAAGGCGTGGACGCTGCTCACTTCCGTCACCGAACTCAAGGGCCACGAGGAAACCAACGGTGTCCGCCGGCCCAAGGGAGTCCACCACGGCTCCCACCGATCGCAGACGAACTGGCGGGACCGGCGGAACGAGGAGATCGACGTCGCCGGAGGGGAGCCCCAGGTGGTCATCCTGGGCGCCGGGCAGGGCGGCCTCACTCTCGCCGCACGTCTAACCCAGCTGGGAGTGTCCAACGTTCTACTCGAACGCAACGGCCGCGTCGGCGACAGCTGGCGAAATCGCTATCGCTCGTTGGTCCTCCACGACCCCGTGTGGGCCAACCACCTGCCCTACCTGCCCTTCCCTCCCACCTGGCCGGTGTTCACCCCTCGAGACAAGATGGCCGACTGGCTCAAGACCTACGCCGACGTCATGGAACTCAACGTGTGGACTTCGACCGAGTTCGTGTCCGGAAGCAGGGACGACGACGGCCGGTGGACAATCCGGGCCCGCAGAGCGGACGGCACGATTCGGAACCTACGGCCCGCCCACTTCGTGATCGCCACAGGCACGAGCAGCCTCCCGTGGTCGCCCACCGTCCCCGGCGAGGAACTCTTCGGCGGTGAGGTCCTTCATTCCAGTCGCGTCGACGATTCCATCGACGCGGCCGGAAAACGTGTGGTCGTGGTCGGCGCGTCGAACAGTGCGCACGACATCGCACACGACCTCGTCGAACAGGGCGCCGAGGTCACGATGGTCCAACGATCGCGGACCTACGTGATGAGTAGCGAGCACGGTCTCGCGGTGCAGCTGTCCGGTGTCTACGAGGAAGGGGGGCCGGACACCGAGGACGCCGACCTCCTCGCCTCGTCCTATCCCCTGCCGGTGTTGTTCCAGCTACAGCTCGAAGGCGCCACCCCGGAGATCAACCGGAGGGATGCAGACCTTCTCGACGCTCTCGAACGTGCCGGGTTCCGCACCCATCAGGAAGGCATCAGTGTCCAGGAGCTGTTCCATCGTCGCGGCGGAGGCTACTACCTGAATGTCGGTGCCAGCGAAGCGATCATCGAGGGACGGATCGCCGTACGCCAAGGCGTGGAGATCGATCACTTCACGCCGGACGGCGTGGTGTACACGGACGGAAGCGCGCAGGACGCCGACATCGTCATCTATGCGACAGGCTTCCGGAACATGCGCGAGACTGCTCGGCAGCTCCTCGGCGACGACGTCGCGGACGCATGTGTTCCGGTCTGGGGTGTCGACGACGAGGGCGAACTGAGCGGGGTGTGGCGTCGCTCGGGCTACGACAGCTTGTGGTTCATGGCGGGCAATCTGAACCTGATCCGACCGAACTCGCTCCTGCTGGCATTGCAGATCAAGGCAATCGAAGAGGGAATCGCGCCCCGGACGTCGAACGACGGCTGAGCGGCAGGAAACGACACGGGCCGGGATCCGCGAGTATCTCGCGGATCCCGGCCCGTGTCGCTGTGTCAGAGCACGATCGTCGATTCCTTCCGATCTGTGTTCTTGTTCACCCGCGGCATGACTTCACGGGCGAGCAGCTCCATCGAGGCTCGCATGGGTCCGGGGTCGGCCGCATGGTCGTGGCCGATCTGGATCAGCGTCCCGAATCCTCCGGTTGCGTCCACGGCCGCGGCGATCTTGTCGGCCACGGTGTCCACGGAGCCGACCAGCGCGCAGTGTCGCAGGAAGTACTCCGCAGTCACCTCGGTGTCCGACATTGCGGGATCGCTCTTGTACATGGCGACGAGACCCACCTGCTTCACCAGCGGGAGCCAGAACTTGTCGAGGTAGGCGCCGAGACCACCATCCAGACATGCACGAATCGCATCGTCGTCCGTTTCCGCGACGAAGACGTCCCAGACGATACCCCAGTCATCCCGGTTGGCGACCCTCCCCGCCGATGCCGCACCGGCGGCGACACTGGCCCACTGGCCGGCGAGATACTCGAGGCCGAAAGCGAGGGTCAGCGGCGCGAATCCTCGCGCGCCGCACTCCCTCAGCGTGGGCGACTCGGGGCTCAGACCACTCACGCTGATCGGAGGGTGCGGACCCTGCAGCGGCGTCATGTGGAAGCCCATCAAACCGTCGAACATGGACTCGGGCTTGTTCACCGACCAGAACTCCCCCTGCCACTCGTACGGTTCCGGATCGGTCCACAGCCGTAGTACGGCGTCGAGAGACTCCCACATCATCTTTCGGTGATCGCCTGCAGCACCGTCGATTCCGAACAGTCGCCAGTCGGTGGCGGTACCCGACGCACCGATGCCGAGGTTGAGCCGTCCACCCGAGAGGCGGTCGAGATACGCGATGCGGTGTGCCACCAGCGCCGGATGGTGCAGCGGAAGGTTCAGCGATGCCGGCCCGATCCGGATTCGCGTGGTCTCCCGCAGGGCCTGAGCGATGAACAGGTCCGGAGCGGGGCACGACTCCCACGGAACCGTCAGGTGCTCACCGATCCACACCTCGCCGTAGCCCAGTTCCTCGGCCCATCGAACCAGCTCGAGATCCCAGGCCACGGCGTCCACCGTCGGCTTGCCGGGGTTGTGCCCGGGATTCAGGAAAAGTCCCAACCTCATCTGCAACTCCCTTGCGTGTGTAATCATTTTAATGATAGTAATTTCTATCACAGTACCCTCGAACAAGGAGTGCACATGAAGACCAAGGGAGCGCTGCTCTGGGAGCCCGGCACCAGCTCGGGATGGAGCGTGGAGGAGATCGAACTCGACGATCCCCAGGAACGCGAAGTCCTGGTCCGCCTCGCGGCGACGGGCATCTGCCACTCGGACGACCACGTCGACACGGGCGACATCCCGCTCGACTGGGCGCCCCTCATCGGCGGTCACGAGGGCGCGGGTGTGATCGAACAGGTCGGCCCCGGCGTCACCGACCTCCAGGTGGGCGATCACGTCGTCTTCTCGTTCCTGCCCGCCTGCGGCAAGTGCATCCCGTGCGTCGCCGGCGAGCAGAATCTGTGCGATCTCGGCGCCGGTGTTCTCGGCGGAACTTCCCTCGACGGCTCGCATCGAATTCACGCGCGCGGCAAGGGCGTCGGAGCCATGTGCTTCCTCGGAACCTTCAGCCCCTACGTCGTGGCGCCGATCGATTCGGTGATCAAGATCGACAAGGCGATCCCCCTCGACAAGGCCGCGCTCGTCGGCTGTGGCGTCCCGACCGGCTGGGGATCGGCGGTGTACGCAGCGGAGACCCGCATCGGCGACACCGTCGTGGTGTTCGGCGTCGGCGGTGTCGGTATGAACGCCGTCCAGGGTGCGAAGTTCGCGGGCGCCACGCAGATCGTGGCGGTGGATCCCGTCGCCTTCAAGCGGGAGAAGGCAATCGAGTTCGGCGCCACCCACACCGCAGCGGATGCGGACGAGGCCCTGGCCCTGGTCGACAGCATCACCAACGGTCGACTGGCCGACCGCGCCGTGATCACCGTCGGTGTCGGCGAGGGCAAGCTGATCCAGGGCATGCAGGCCGTCGTGCGCAAGGGCGGCGTGATCGTCTGTACGTCGGCTGCACCCGCACTGCAGACGGAGATCAGCCTGGACCTGTTGAGCCTGACCATGTCCGGGAAGCGCTTCCAGGGCGCACTGTTCGGCTCGTGCGCTCCCCGCAATGACATTCCAATGCTCCTCGACCTCTACATGCGGGGTTCGCTCAAGCTGGACGAGCTTGTCACCACCCGGTACGCACTCGAGGACATCAATCAGGCAGTGGCCGATCTGCGTGAAGGCAAGAACATTCGCGGCCTGATCGTGTACGACAACTGAAAACGCCGATGCGCGCGGTGCCGGCATGCCGGCACCGCGCGCATCGCTCGTCGGCCGCCGGACCGGGCGACACCGTCACGCAAGCCGCCGGCTCGATCCGAGCGCCGCACCCGACCGGACCCCGTTGCCCACGATGCTCCGCGCACTACGTAGGGCGGAGGCCGGGTGTCCGTCGATTCTCCTCAGCATATCGTTCGTCAGCGTTCCGAGACCTTCGTCCCGTCCGAGAACGGCCGTCCACATACGCTCGACCGCACTGTCGGACAGTCGATCCAGAGTCAGGGCCGCAAAGTTCTCCATCGAGTACCCGGACCAGTCGGGCGTCGACGACCTGGCCGTCGCCACCGTCATCAGCGGCAACCTGGCCGCACTTCTTCCCAACGACCCCATGAGATCTCGGGTCATCGCGTCCGACAGGTCGAGATCCTCCATAACAAGCACCGTCGGCCCCTGCCGCTGCACATCGGCCACCAGGTGCTCGATGCTTGACTCGCCGTCCTCGAGCACGGTCGCGTGGCCGCCCCGCAGGCACGAGACCTCCTCCAACGCCACGGTCCTCCGACTGCGGGAGAAGGCCGACCGCAGGATCACCGGCGGCGCCACCCGAGAGTCCAGGCGACTCACCCATTCAGATACCAAGCGGGACTTGCCGATCCCCGCCTCACCCAGAATGGTTACGGTGCGCCCCCTGTTCCGTCCAATCGACTGCTCGAGGTACTGATCGAGAATCACCAGCTCGTTGTCGCGATCCAGGAACGGCAGTTCGACGGCGTTCACGCCCTGTCGCCGCAGCCTCGACCACCGGATCGCGGGCCTGCCGCGCGTCGTGGTGTCGAGCACATCGAGGCGTCCGCGCATCCTCGTCTCCTCACACACCCAGATCTCTCCCGGCGAGAGGGTCCGCAGCGTCCGCAGGGCCTGCTCCAGTGCGGGGCCGTAGACTACTGGTCCCTCCTCGCGCGACTCGAGCAGCGCCTCCTCCGTCCGGACAGACACGTTGACGGACACATCCCCCGAGCGCCGGAATCGCTCGTCGAGGTCGACGGCGGCCCTCACGGCAGCGTTCAGGCCCGGACAGTCGGACGCGCCGAAGACCGCCTGCACCATCGAACCCGTGCAGTACTGGATCGCACCACCCGCGTCCCCGATCATCCGGCAGGCATCCGAAACGAACTCGACGAGTTCCGCATACCGCAGGTCCCCCGGCACCCGGTCGGGTTGGTCGACCGCAATGGTCAGAATGTTAACGCTGCGCCGCTCGGGCTGCCCGCCTCGGATGACCCGCGCCGCGCCGACACGCCGATCGGGATGCTCGACGCGACTCCGCAGACCTGCGCGCATTGTGTGCAGGCCCGAATCATGTTCGAGGATGGCACGTTCGAGCTCGCACAGCTCGTGAGTCGGTTCGAGCCCCATCGTGTCCATCAGGACGGACCGCGTACGCTGGTACACCGCGAGGGCATCCGCCTGGCGTCCGCACCTGTAGAGCGCGAGCATCAGCAGGCGCGCCGCCCGCTCCCGTTTCGGATCGTCGGCGACCAACCGTTCGAGCGCTGCAAGGTGATCACGATGCCGGCCGAGCGTGAGTTCGTTCTCGACATAGTCCTCGAAGACCGTCAGTCTCCGCTGACGCAGGGCGGCCAACTGCGGCCACCGGGCTCCGGGATGCAGACCTTCGAGGGGGCAGCCGCGCCACAGATCGAGCGCCTCGCGCAGCGCACGTGCGCCCGTCTCCAACTCGCCGTCGGCGATGGCGGTGGAGCCTGCATGTACCAGCTCTTCGAAACAGAGCAGGTCGAGGTTGGACGTGCCGGTGCGAAGGAGGTAACCGGGCGTGTGGGTCAGGAGGGCGATCTCGCTTCCCCCTCCGTGCTCGGACAACACGCCCCGGAGGCTGGAGACACTGTTCTGCAGCATCTTCCGGGCGGTCGACGGAGCCCCGTCGGGCCACAACGCCTTGACGATCTGACTTGTTGCGACAACCCGGTTGGCGTGAATCAGCAGGTAGCCGATGATCGCCCGCTGCTGGGGTCCGCCCAACGGAAGCTTCTGCTGTCCCGCCCACAACTCCAGCGGCCCCAGGACGCCGAAGCGCAAACCTGCGGACGTCCGTGCACCGTCGCACTGCGTGTCTCGCGCATCGGCTCCTCGCCCGATCGTGTTCCAGGCGAGGGTGTGATGCTCGACCCCCACACCAGCGGATTCGTTCGACAATTGGACCCCCGTCTGAAGCTCGAAAAGTTCTCCTTGCCCGTTTATGTATACTATCTTAGTAGTGATAGTGCTCACGCCGTCACGCCTCGAGGCATCCAGCCAGGCAGGCGCAGGCAGTCCAGCAGGGCGTCCTCGTGTGGGCATGGACCACCGTCGTCCGCCCGCGGCGAGAGGACCCTCAACCCCGGATCCTTGTAGACCGACAGCTCGTCACCGTCGAAGCGGAAGGTCTGCCCCGTCACCCCAGCGCTGCCGTCACCGAGCAGTGCGACGATCAGCGGCGCGATCCGGTCGGGCGTCGCCAGTGCGGGACGGTCCGGACGGTCGTCCGCCGCCGACATTCGGGTGTGTGCGAGCGGCGAGACCGCGTTCACCCTGATCCCGTACGGCCGACCGTCGATCGCCCAGGAGGAGGTCATCGCAGATACCGCGCCCTTGGATGCTCCGTAGGTG
Organism: Rhodococcus sp. NPDC003318; assembly: GCF_042879035.1. Taxonomy (NCBI): domain Bacteria; kingdom Bacillati; phylum Actinomycetota; class Actinomycetes; order Mycobacteriales; family Nocardiaceae; genus Rhodococcus; species Rhodococcus sp. NPDC003318. The sequence goes on from NZ_JBIAOU010000012.1 coordinate 14,227, forward strand.
CTCATCCGTGGAATCCCGAATCGGGCGCCCGACGTTACCGTGACAACGGACCCTCCGGCGTCGAGCATGGCACGCATCGCGTGCACGCCTACGAACTGAACGCCGAGGATGTTCACTTCCATTGTCCGCCTGATGGTTTCCTCGGTGTCCAGCCATGGCAGTTCATGATGGTTTATCGCCGCGTTGGCCACCAGCCCGTCGAGACCGCCCCGACCGGACGCGAGGACGACCAGTTCCCGCGCCGCCTCCCACGAGGCGACCGATCCAACATGCGGCGTGGCAGCACCACCCGATCGCACGATCGCCTCACAGGTTTCGTGCACCGCATCGGCATCGACGTCGTTGACGGTCACCCTCGCTCCGTGTGCGGCACACGCCACGGCATATGCCCGGCCCAAGCCCGAGCCGGCACCGGTGATAGCCACGGACTTTCCGTCGAGAAGCGCACTCATCCAGTTCCTCCGGCGGAGCCTCCCGACGGACATTCGGCCGGTCCGCGATTCGTCGTGCGGGCCGCCTGTCGAATCCGCTCGTCACAGGCGCCACATCCAGGGTTGACATGTGTCTCCAATCATATCTAAGTTTCAACACATTAAAAAGATAGCGGGAACCAGTCTGGAGGCTCCATGCATGACTTTGTTCAATCCGCCCTCCTGCCCGGCATGTCCGAGGGCGCCATCTACGGCCTGATCGCTGTCGCGTTCGCCGTGCTGTTCACGACGACCGGAGTTATCAACTTCGCCCACGGACAGATGGTGATGTTGATGCCGATGGCGATCCTCGTCGCTGTAGGGGCCGGCCTGCCAGTGTGGATCGCGTACGTCCTCGCGCTCGCCGTCATGATCGGTGTCGGGTTGCTCCAGGAATGGGCGGCGGTCCGGCCCTTCATGCAGTCCGGCCATTCGGCATCGTGGATTCTGTCGACACTCGGGGTGAGCGTTATCCTCGCGGAACTCCTTGCCATCCCGTACGCGGGTGAGTCCAAGAACTTCACTCACGGGATCAGTGCCGAGCGAATCGAAGTCCTCGGGTTCACCACCAGCCCGGCCAATGTGGCCACGGTGATCGCACTTCTCGCCGTATCGGCGGCGTTGATGTACTTCTACCGAAGAACCAAGCCCGGTCTCGAGATTCGGGCGATGGCCGAGGACGTCGACGGTGCCGAGGCGATCGGCATCTCTCGGGCCCGCGCCTCGCAGACGGCAATGACCCTGTCGATCCTCGTGGCGGCAGTGACAGGAATCCTGGTCGCATCCACCCAGTTGGTTACTCCGTCACTGGGCCTGACCTACACGTTCTACGGATTCGTGGCCACCGCCATGGGCGGTATGGGGAGCATCGCAGGTGCACTTGTCGGAGGACTTGTCGTCGGAGTGGTCAGCCAGTCCGCCGCAGTCTATTTCGACGGGTTGTTCGTCAACCTGGCTGTATTCGGCCTGCTCCTGGCCGTGTACGTCATTCGCCCCCACGGACTGTTCGGGCGTGCTCCCGTTCGAGAGGTGTGAGACATGGTTTTCGAGCTCTCCGAAGTCACGCGCCGTTGGCGAGCGGCCTACGAGTCGGCCCGCTCCATCGCCGGCTCCCGATACGCGTCGCTGCCCCGGCCTGTCCGCACTGTCGCAGGCTCTCCGTCCGCCCAGAGCGTTCTACTCCTGGTCGTGGGCCTCCTGTTTCTGCTCTCCTCGGGCCCGTCGTCGTACAACGGGTACGTTCTCCAGCTGATCGCCGTCTACCTGGTCGCCACTCTCGGGCTGAACATCACCACCGGGTATGCCGGGGCCTTGTCGCTGGGTCAGGGTGCGGCATTCGCCATCGGCGCGTACGTCACCGGCGTTCTCGCGGGAACGCACGGATGGCCGATGTGGGCGGCGCTGCCGGTCTCGCTCGTTGGCGGCATGGTCGTTGGCGCGGCGATCGGACTTCCGGCCGGCCGCTTGGGCATCATCGGCCTGGCGATGGTCTCGCTCGGCATGGTCCTCGTGGTCAACGACATGATCGTCCAGTTCCGGACGATCACCGGCGGTAACGACGGAATCGCGGGCATTGACCCGCTCAACGGTTTCGGCAGCACGGTCGTGCAGTCGGAGTGGTTCATACCCACCGCGATCCTGCTGGTTGCCGCGGTCTCCTACTGGCTGCACGCCCGGTACCGACTGTCCGGATTCGGGCGTGCCACGGCAGCGGTACGGGACGAGCCGATCGGCGCCTCTGCCCTCGCCATCCGGGGGTATCTGACCAAGGTCAGCGCGTTCGCGGTCGGATCGGGACTCGGTGCCCTCAGTGGTGGGCTCTTCGCCTACTTGTCCGCGTACATCGCACCCGACGCCTTCTCCCCGAATCTGTCCATCCTCTTCCTCGTCATGGTGATTCTCGGCGGCGCGGGTTCGCGGGTCGGCCCGGTGGTCGGCACCGTGATCCTGGTCCTCGTTCCGTTGCAACTCGACGAGTACCCCCACGTCAACGTTATCGTGTACGGCCTGCTCCTCCTGCTGCTGATGCGGCTGCGCCCCAAGGGAATACTGACGAGAACCTCAGCCCCCGCCCCCAAGGGCGTCGAGGCAATCGCGACGACCCCCGAGTACACCGCGCCGAACAGGACCGTGGGCCCACCGGTCCTCGAGATCAGCGATCTGCGAAAGAGCTTCGGCGGAGTCCATGCATTGGACGGAGTCTCCGTGCAGCTTCGCACCGGCGAGGTACTGGGACTGATCGGGCCGAACGGATCGGGAAAGACCACCCTGTTGAACGTGGTGTGCGGCCACTACGCCCCCTCGGACGGCCGAATCGAACTACGAGGTACAGAGATAGGAGGACACAGCCCGGCCTCCATCGCCGCACACGGACTCGCTCGTACCTTCCAGACACCGAAGACCTTCGACGGCATGAGCGTCGAGGAACACCTCGCGCTGGCACTCGACCGCCACGACGGCGACCCGTCACGGATGCAGGCCTGCCGCCGCGGCGCCCTCACACTGCTCGAGCTCGGCGGTCTGGACCCCCGGGACACCCACATCCGGACGCGCGAGGGTGGCACTCTGAGTCACGGCCAGCTCCGATTTCTGGAAATCGCAACCGCTTTGGCCTCCGGCCCATCCGTGTTGCTGCTCGACGAGCCGGCGGCGGGCCTGTCCGCCACGGAGATCGACGGGCTGGAAGCGGTCGTGTCCGATGTCGCGGCCGCCGGTGTGGCCACCATCATCGTCGAGCATCACCTCGACATGGTCAGTCGCCTCGTCGACCGAATCGTCGTCCTCGATCTCGGCAAGGTCCTCTGGGAGGGGCCGCCGGACGAACTGCACGACGATGCCGCAGTCCGCGCAGCGTACATGGGGGTTTCATGACCATCGACCTCGTTGTCGAGAACCTGTCTGTCCACTACGGCGGCGTCCGAGCCGTCTCGGACCTGACCGTTACCGTGCCCGCGGGCACGTGTACCGCGCTCCTCGGCGCGAACGGCGCGGGCAAGACGTCCGCACTCCGAGGTATCGGAGGTCTGACGAAGGCGTCCGGACGGGTGACCCTGGCTGGCGAACGGCTGGACCACCTGCCCGCCAGTGGCAGGGCCGGCGCTGGTCTCGGCCACGTGCTGGAGGGTCGTCACGTCTTTCCCGGCCTGACCGTCGCCGAGAACATCGAGGTCGCTCGTCGGCGCGCGCGCCACGAACTGAAGGCGGACCCGCTCGAGCTGCTGCCCGAACTCCGTCCGCATCTCGAGCGCCCGGCCGGCGGGCTGAGCGGAGGCCAACAGCAGATGCTGGCGATCGCCCGGGCGGTGGCGGGCGGGCCACAGGCCGTCATGCTCGACGAACCCACCAACGGTCTGTCACCCAAGCTGGTCAACCGCACCATCGACATCATCGCCGACCTGCGCGACGCGGGCTTCGCCGTGCTGCTGGTCGAGCAGCGGCTGGAGGTGGCGCAGGCCCTCGAAGCAGACGTGATGGTCCTGCGCCACGGAGTCACCGAGCACCGGGGGTTGGGTACCGACAGCGATCTTCCCGACCTTCTCCACTCAATGTATTTGTCCTGACACGTCAAGGAGCTGCTCAGATGTTCACAACAGCCAAGAAGCTGGTGGTGATCGGCGTTGCCGGTGCCCTGGTCTGTGGTGCCGCGGGTTGCGGCAGCGATTCCCCGTCCGACTCGGACGCGTCCACCATTAAGATCGGTTTCATCGGATCGTTGACCGGCCCCCTCTCGAGTAGCGGGAAGGTCTCACTCGACGGACTCACCGCCGGCGCGGACTACATTGCGGAGCACTACCCCGGCTCGAAGGTCGAGATCGTGCAACGCGACACGAAGGGTGAACCCACCGCTGCCGTCGCGGCGACCCGTGCCCTCGCCCAGGAGAACGTCAGTGCGCTCTACTACACCACCGAAGCCTTTCCTGCGGTCCAGGACGTTCTGAACCAGGTCGAGGTCCCGGCAAGCACGGCCGGCGGCATCGGCCCCATCCTCAACGACGTCGGCGACAGCAACCGGTACAAGTACGCGTTCAGCACCGGAGCGGGAACCGCAGGCGAGACGTCCGTCATTCCCCTCCTCGAGTACGCCGCAGCGAGCGGCAATCCTGTTGCAATGCTCAATGACTCGAGCGCCTACAACACGGCGCAGGCAGAGCTGACAGCATCCATCGTGGCAGCGAAATACCCTCAGGTCGAGTTGGTGACCCAGAGCTTTCCCACCACCGCATCGGATGTGACAGCACAACTGAACAAGCTCCGCGATTCGGGTGCAAAGTCGATCATCGTGTGGTCGTACGGCTCTCCACTCGTCGCAGTGATGTCGAGCCTGAGCAAGATCGGTTGGAACCCCCGAATGGCCGGAGTACTCGGTGTCGGGGACCCGGCCGCCGCCAGCCTGATTCCCGCCGGCATGAAGGACACGCTCGCAGCGGGCCCCATGGCAAAGACCTTCCTGTCGACGAGCCCGGGCGCTTCACCGTCCGGTGTCACCGCCGAGTTCGTCGATCGATTCCGGAAGGCGAGCGGAAAGGACGACTTCGTCGCACTCGACACGGTGGGCGCCACATCCTTCGATTGGGTCCTACTCGTACACCAGGCTTCCGAGAACTCCCATTCGGCCGACCCGAACAAGATCAAAGATGCCCTGGTGTCCGGCGAACCTTTCGACGGCGCCAACGGGACCTACGTCTTCGGCCCCGACCAGCGGATCGGTATCGGCGCCGATCAACTCGCGACCTTCCTTCCGGCCCAGCCCTGCACGAACGGAACCTGCGCCAGCGCCGATCTTCCCGCCACCTCATGACCACCGAAACCCTCGACAGCAAGGATCGCGTGTGACGCACACTCTTCCATCAGGTGTCCCGACCCAGTTGTGGCTAGGCGGCAAACTCACCGACTCGTCCACCGGCCGCACCTTCCCGGTCAACGACCCGGCCACGGGGCGCGCGATAGCCGACGTCGCGAGCGCGTCGTCCGACGACGGACTCCACGCACTCGATCTGGCCGCCCAGGCCCAGTCCAACTGGGCCGCAACACCACCACAGGAACGCGCAGAGATACTTCGCAACGCCTTCGATCTCCTCGGCAGCCGCGCCGAGGATATCGCCCGCGTCATCACCCTCGAAATGGGCAAGACCCTGGCGGAGGCGCGATCCGAGGTTCGATACGGCGCCGACTTCCTTCGCTGGTTCGCCGAAGAAGCCGTCCGAATCGGGGGGCGGACATCGACCGCCCCCCGGGGCGGAGGTCACATCCTCGTCACCAAGGAGGCAGTGGGTCCGATCCTCGCCGTCACTCCGTGGAACTTCCCTTTGGCCATGGCCACCCGCAAGATCGGACCCGCACTGGCCGCGGGATGCACCGTCCTGGTGAAGCCGGCATCCGAAACACCGCTGACCATGCTGATGCTCGGACAGGTTCTCGCTGACGCCGGAGTCCCGCACGGGGTCCTGTCGATCCTGCCGACCACGAGCGCCCGGGAACTCACCGGTCCGCTCATGTCGGACCCCAGGCTGCGGAAGATCACCTTCACCGGTTCGACCGACGTCGGGAAGACGTTGGTCCGTCAATCCGCCGACCGGCTGCTCCGCATGTCGATGGAGTTGGGCGGCAACGCCCCGTTCCTCGTGTTCGACGACGCCGATGTCGACGCCGCGGTCGACGGCGCGGTGGCCGCCAAGCTCCGCAACGGGGGCGAAGCCTGCACGGCCGCGAACCGCTTCCACGTTGCCGACAGCGTGGTCGCCGAGTTCACCGACAAGCTGACGTCACGATTCGCGGCCCTCACGACGGGACACGGTCTCGACGACGGCACCGACGTGGGCCCGCTGATCACCGTCGCGCAGCGCGCCTCGGTCGACGAACTCGTGCAGGATGCCGTCGCCCGAGGCGCCCGGGTGCGTACCGGCGGCCGGATCCCTGATGGGTGCGGCTCGTTCTACCCGCCGACCGTTCTCGATCGAGTTCCCGCGGACGCCCGCCTTCTGCGCGAGGAGATTTTCGGTCCGGTCGCCGCGATCACCTCCTTCGACACCGAGACCCAGGCGGTCGACGCAGCGAATGACACCGAATTCGGCTTGGCCGCCTACTTCTACACCCGCGAACTCGCGAGGGCAACCCGCGTCGCGGGGGCACTGAAAGCAGGCATGGTCGGGGTCAACCGCGGCGCCATCTCCGATGTCGCCGCACCGTTCGGCGGAGTGAAGGAATCCGGATTCGGACGGGAGGGCTCGATCGAAGGGATCGAGGAATACCTCGACACCAAATACATCGCCCTCTGATCCACCGCATCCGCCCTCCACGAGTGTGCCCCCTCGAATTCTTCCGAGGGGGCACACTCGTGCTGCGTCTTCAGTTGGTCAGGAACGCACTGCTGGCGTAGATCGACTTGTACTCAAGGAACTCCTCGAATCCTTCGGGCCCGAGTTCTCGACCGATCCCACTGGCCTTGACACCGCCGAACGGCGCGTCGAAGTCGTTGACATAGTAGTTGACTCCGAAGGTACCGGTACGCACCCGGCGCGCGATCTCGATGCCGTGGGCCTCGTCGGCCGTCCACACCGAGCCGGCGAGCCCGAAATCGCTGTCGTTCGCCAGGGCAACCGCCTCGTCCTCGTCGGAGTACGGAATGACGGTCACGACCGGACCAAAGATTTCCTCGCGTGCAATGCGATCGGTGTTCGCGACATCGGCGAACACGGTCGGCTCGATGAACCACCCCCGCGTCAGCCCCTGAGGCCGCTTGCCGCCATGGACGAGTCGCGCGTTGTCGGCCAGGGCGATGTCGATGCACTCCCGGACGCGGGCGAGTTGGCGCTCGTTGGCCATCGGTCCGATCGTGACGGAAGGATCCAGCGGATCCCCGACGACCTGCCTCCCCGCCCAGTCTGCGAGGGCGTCCACCACCTCGTCGTATCGCGAGCGAGGCGCGAGAATGCGTGCCTGCCCGGTGCACGTCTGACCATTGTTCATGAACGAGGCGAATCCGACACCTTCGGCAAAGGTGGACAGATCGGCGTCCTCGAGGACGATCGCCGCGGACTTGCCGCCGAGTTCCAGAGTGACGCGCTTGAAGCGTTGGCCCGCCTCGGCCCCGATCCGTTCCCCGCTCGTGGTCGATCCGGTGAACGCGATCTTGTCGACCAGTGGATGCCGCACGAGGAGACTCGCCGGCTCCCGGTCGGCGAGGACCACGTTGAGCACGCCCGGCGGCAGTCCTGCCTCGTCGGCCGCTTCGGCGATCACATACGAGTCGAGCGCCGCGTCGGGCGAATGCTTGAGCACGACAGCGCATCCCGCGGCCAGCGCCGGTGCGATGGAGATCAGTGCCTTGGCCTGCGGATAGTTCCACGGGGTGATGACCCCGACGACGCCGACAGGCTCCTTCCGCACAATGGTCGAACCCATTGCGCTGGGCCGGATCTCCTCGAACTCGGTCTTCGCGGCGAGGTCGGCGTACTGCCGCAGGAGTTGTGCGGGAGCCTGCCCGTTGAAGGCCCTGGACAGCTCGATCGGCATTCCGACTTCGCGGGAGGCCAGCGTGCTGGTGGTCTCCGCTCTCGACTCCAGCGCCTCCGCGAACCGGTAGAGGACCTCAGATCGCTCGGCGGGAGGCGTGGACGCCCAGACACCACTTTCCCGAGCCGTGTGCGCGGCCCGGATCGCGGCCTCGACGTCGGCCTCGTCCCCCATCGCCGCGACGGCGAACGGCTCGGAGGTCGCGGCCTCGATCACTCGCCGGGAGTCGTTGCCCTGCGGTGAAACCCACTCTCCGCCGATGTAGAACGCCGCCCGGTCCAGGCCGGGTGCGTCGGGCGCAGTCGCCATGGTCTTCTCCTACCAGTAACTGTTTAACGTTTACATTCTCTATATAGATAGCATATCGTTGTCGCGTAAGTCACACCTTGAACGAGCATCGCGCCAGCCGGCCGAGCATCCGCCCGAGAACTCACCTCACCCTTGACACCCACAGCCGATGGAGCCGAAACCATGAGCAACGCCGTACTTCTCGCCTACGTACAGCCCACCAGCCCCGCAGACGAGGCAGAGTTCAACCACTGGTACGACGAGGTCCACATCCCGCAGCTGATCGACCGCGTCCCCGGCGTTCACGCGGCCAGGCGGTTCCAGTTCGCCTCCGACCAGTTCGAAGGAACTTCCCCTCCGGCCCACGGGTACCTCACCCTCTACGAGATCGACGCGAACGACGTCGCCGGGACCATCGCCGAGATCGGCAAGGCGATGACCGACGGATCGCTCGAACTGACAACGACACTGGACGCCGTCACGACGCCTGCGGTGATGCACGTGTACCAGCCGGCCTGAGCCGCACAGCCGAAAGCGAAGACGGACGGGAGGTGGCCACCCCACGTGGGGTGGCCACCTCCCGTCCCGCGAGAGCAGCGACCATCAGGCCGCGGCGGGCACGTCCGCCTTCCGGCTCGCCCGGACGGATCGGTACCGGTCGATCGCCATCACGCACAGCAGCGACACGACGCCCCGAATCATGAAGGTCCACATGTGGCCTCCGACGGCCGAAGTACAGGTTGGACCGGCTCGACGCCACGGCGGCGGGCATCGGCAAGTCGTCGTGAAGGAAACGCAGTACCCCTGGCCCCATTGCACGGACAGCGCACTGCCGGACGCCCGATGCCATGGAGCAGCCGCAAACTCGCCGAACTCCGTGACGCCGGCATCGTCACCGAAGCCGAGTTCGAAGCAAAGAAGCGGAATCTTCTCGATCGGATGTAGTGGGCCGAAGCCCAGACTCCTTCGACACGCTGAACTGATCGCAGCGAGTTCAGCCCGACAGAGCGCCGCTGAGTAGTGGACATCGAATCAGGTGCGATGATCACGTCGTGTTCGCGACCCACCGGTAACGGCGGTTACGAAACCCTGCCTGGTGCATTCCGGGTGGGACGTCTACCAGATCGCAAGCTGCCCACCTCCGCGCCCTCGACCCGGCGGAGCCGTCCGCGTTGGCGGGCTACGACACGATGTCCCGGCCGGCGACTCCGGTTGGGTGCGGATCAGCGAGGGCAGTTTCCGAATCGATCGCGGCGTTCGGGGCCGCCCAGTCCGCCGCCTTCGCAGCCGAACACGAGCGCGTGGGCATCGGTCGGTGAGTTCGCAAGGAAGACGGGCGAGAAGGCGACCTGACCTGTGTGAACGGTGACCGCTCGGATTGTCCGAGTTGCGCGGGAGGGGCGAACTGGTGTTCCCTCACCAGGGGGTGAATGTCGATTCACCCTTCGCGATCACCGCGCCCATCCCGAAAGAGCGGTCCGTTTGTCCAGTCATTCCTCGCCATCGACCCGGGTGTCCGCCGGGGTGCTCACCACCGTGCTGTGCCTGTCCGGCATCCTGGTCGCACTCCAGTCGACGCTCGTCGTCCCGCTGCTCGCAGAGTTCCCCGCCATCCTGCACATCGATTAAACGAGTGCGACCTGGCTGGTCACCGCCACCCTGCTGACTGCGGCCGTCGCCACCCCGATCGTGTCCCGGCTCGCGGACATGTTCGGCAAGCGCCGGATGATGCTGGTGGCGCTGGCGACGATGGTGCTCGGATCGGTGATCGCCGCGGTCGGCGGCACCTTCGTCACCGTGCTGACCGGTCGTGTACTCCAGGGTCTGGCGTCCTCGCTGATCCCCGTCGGCATCGGCATCCTCCGGGACGAGTTGCCGAAGAAGAAGGTGGCCAGCGCGACCGCGACGATGAGCGCCACCCTCGGCATCGGCGCCGCCCTCGGGCTGCCGTTGGCCGGACTCGTGTACCAGCACCTCGGCTGGGAAGCGATCTTCTGGGTGTCCGCCGTCGCCGGTGTCGCGATGTTCGGCGCGGTGCTCGCCGTCGTCCCGGAATCGCAAGTCCGTACCCCAGGCCACTTCGACATCGGGGGCGCAGTGCTGCTGTCAATCGCGCTGGACTCGCTGCTGCTGGCCATCTCGAAGGGCGGCAGCTGGGGCTGGATGAGCGAGCCGACCGTCCTGGCGCTGGTGATCGCGGTCGTCGCGTTCGCGATCTGGTTCCCGTTCGAGCTGCGCGTCAATCAGCCCATGGTCGACCTGCGCACCTCCGCCCGCCGGCCCGTGCTCCTGACCAACATCGCCGCGCTGCTCGTCGGAATCTCCATGTACGCCAACACAATGTCGACGACCCAGCAGCTGGAGATGACGCAGGCCACCGGCTACGGGCACGGACTGTCGGTGCTCGTCGCTGGACTGTGCATGATGCCGGCAGGCCTGATGATGCTGGTGTTCGCCCCGGTCGCGGGGCGGCTGATCGGACGGATCGGCGCCAAATACACCCTGGTGATCGGCACGATCGTCCTCGCCGCCGCGTACACGGCCCGGATCTTCCTGACCGGTTCTGTGTCGTTGATCGTGCTCGGCACGATGTTCGTGATGTCCGGGGCGGCCATCGCCTACGCGACGATGCCGATGCCGATGCTGATCATGGGTTCGGTGCCGATCACCGAGACCGCCTCCGCGAACGGGCTCAACGTGCTGCTGCGGTCGGTGGGCACCTCAGTGTCGAGCGCGGTGATCTCGGCGATCCTGACCACGATCACGATGGACGTCGCGGGGCACGAACTGCCCTCGCTCGGCGCCTTCCAGGTCGTCTTCGCGATGGCGGCGCTGGCCGCCCTCGCGGCCACCACGGTCGCCGCGTACATCCCGCGCCCCGCCGCGGCCCCGGGCGCCGTGCCCCCAGCGATTCCGGCCACCGCGGCGGAGGAGCAGGCACCCGACAAGCTCGTCGTCACCGGATCGGTGCTACACGCCGGGCTGCGGCCGATCCGGCACGCCGTCGTCACCGTGTTGCGCACCACCGGCGAACCGGTCGACTGGAGCCGCACCGACAACACCGGCGAGTTCTCGGCGGCGCTGCCCGCTCCCGGACCGTACCTGGTGGTCACCAACGCCGACGGCTGGGCGCCGCAATCGCAGGTGATCGACTTCGACGGCTCCGACACCCGGCAGTCCATCGTGCTCGCGCAGCGCCTGCGGCTGAGCGGCCGGGTGACGACGTCGGGGTCCCCGTGCCGCGATGCATTGGTGAGTCTGGTCAAGGCGAGCGGCGAGTACGTGGCTTCGACGGTCACCGCCCCGGACGGATGCTACGAGCTCGCGCAGCCGCCGGGTGGGCGGTACGTGATCACGGTGTTCGACGCCGGAGCGATCCCCGGCTTTCGCGCTGGGATGGAACCCTGAAGCTGTTGTTGCGCAGACTGTTACAGATGGACAGATGGAGAATGTCGTGACAGCTGTCTGGCAGTGCCTCTCCCGGCAGAGTCGGGTTCGACCTGCCGAAGGAGATGGCTCTCTTGTCGTGCTCGATCTACCAGATTGCGAGTTGTCGACTCTCGGGCCGCGACGACTCGGTCGTAGCTGCTCGCCGTCGTCTCCGCGGCGTGGTTCCGCTGTCCGCATGATGCGCAGGGACCGGAGGGGGTACCAGCAGGCCGCCTCGGCTGGCTCGGTCGATCTCGTGGCGTGAGTCGACGCCAGCGGCTGCGGCGATGGCGATTTTCACACGTGTTCGGTGTTCGAGATCGGCTAGCGAAACAGCGGGATCGGTCACCGCCCCATCCTCTCCCCCGCCATCGATGATCTTCCGCATCGGGCCTGCGCGGACGCGGCGGCCCCTGCGGGCACCGATCTCACCAGATCGCGAGCTGCTGTGTCGCCAATCTGTCCGTTTTCGAGCGTCGTTAAGGCCTCATTTTCGAGCGTCGCCGACAGCATCGAAATCGCTTCCCTCACAACGCGGATCGGCATCACCGCCCATCCGGTAGGTCACAGCACCGCCGCGGAACGCCCCGATGGTGCCCGCCCGGAGAAGGACAGTGCGTTGCGCGGACGAATCGCCGAGGCGGACCACCTGGTGGCCCGGTGCCTGGCCCGCTATCTCGAACTTGGCGATCAAGGTGAGTCGATCCCGGGCTGAACGCGTTGGAACGTCGTCGAGGTGTTCCTTCGAGAGATCCCACTGAGGATCCGCTGCTCCCCGTGGCCATCTTGGCCCAGCGATGACGAGGTGACCGGCGGCGGGGATGACGGCGACCGACCACACCACCACCGAGCATCCCCGGCAGGTGCACATGGTCGATGTCAACAATCCGCAAAGAGCTTCCGTGTGACCACCGAAGGCACACCGAAGGAAACGTCATGATCGTTCGTCTTCTCATCGCTGCGTTTCATTCGCCGTCCACCGGGCACAGGGGTTGCGGTGGCCAAATCCGGCCCACCTGGCTACCCGAATCGGCGGTGGGCGTTGGTGGAGGGTGGACGAAATGAACCTTGTCAGGGGCACCGCGCGGGTGATTACCGAAGCCGGTGAGGCCGCGACCGCCGTGGTCGGTGCGGTGGGTGGCGCGGCCGTGGGGAGCGTGGGCGGTGGCATCAAGGGTGTGGTCGAGGGCGCCTACGACGGCGCACAGTACGGCAGACACTCGACACCGGCGGCATTGGCGACCATCGGAGCGGCGGGCACCGTCGGTGTGGTGTGGCCGGTCGCTCTCGCCGCCGGGGGCACGGCGTTGGTGTTGCGCCTCGTCAGACCTCAGCCGGAGGCCGCCACCAAGCCGACCACGACGTCACGGGACAGGCAGACGGCGTCGTCGCGCAGAGCCTCGAGTAACCGTTCCTCGTCCGCCTCGGCGCAGCGGCACCCGTGAGTACCGGAACACGGGTCAGGGGCCTCGGGTCCGTCCCCAGCCGGTGCATGCGCACCGGGACCCACGTGGCAGGTGCCGGCGCGGCTTCCGCCCTCGGCGCCACCATCGCCGGGACGGCGACCGCCCTCCGCGTCGGTGCGGTGCTGCTGCGAGCTCCCGGGGCTGTCGCCGCGATCTCCCCGTCACCCGAGGTGCTCGCGCGCTCGGTCGCCGGTGTCGCGAGGCAGGCCGCGGGCGTCGCGAGGGAGGCCGCCGGGGGAAGCCCGGCACGGCGGTGCGGTTCGGGTGCCGGGCGCACCTGGGTCGAGGTGCGCGGTCTTGACGGCCCGCACGGACCGGAGGTGGCCGCGCAGGCACTGGCCGCCGTCCGCTGCCTGCCGGGGGTCGAAGACGCGCAGATGCACAGTCCGTGGTCACGGATCGTGGTGTCCACCGGCCCGAACGGGCCCAGCGCGCAGACACTGTGCCGGGTGGTCGCCGAGGCCGAGCGCACCGGAGCCGACAACGCCGAGGCCACGAACGCCGAAGCCTCGGGGATGTCCGGGGAACGTCCCGTCGATCTTCCCGGTGACGACACGGTTCTTCTCACCCGGACGATGGCGGCCGCGGCCTCGGCGGTGGGACTGGGCGCCGCGCTGGCGGGTCGCCTTCTGCGCCTGCCCGGGCTTCCCCGGGTCCTGGCCTCGGGGGTGATCTCGGTCGACTATCAGCCCCGGCTGCGGAGACTGGTCGAGACCGCGGTGGGGCCCGGTGCCACCGATCTGCTGTTCGCGACCGTCACCGCGGCGGCGTACACGCTGACCTTGTCACCGGATGCGTTGGCCGTCGAGACCGCCCGGCGCGGGGCGCTGGTCGCCGAGAGCTGGTCGGGTCGACGGGCGTGGCAGCGGATCGAGCCTGACCTTCCCGCCGGTGTCGACGGCCCACCGCGGTCGGGGTGGCGGCCGGCACGCAGGAGCGGTCCGGTCGAGCGGTACGCCGAGCGTGCCGGGCTCGCCGGGCTGGCCGGCGACGTGGCGATCGGCGCCCTGACCCGCACGCCGGCGGGCTTCGGCACCGCGACGCTGGTGGCCGCCCCCAAGGCCACCCGCGCGGCGCGGGAGTTGTTCGCCGGCACCCTCGGCCGCGGGCTGGCCGACCGACACGACGTGCTGCCCCTGCGACCCGAGGCGCTTCGCCATCTGGACCGGATCGATGCGGTGGTCGTCGATCCCCGCGTCCTCTACACCCCGCTGCTCACCGTCAGCCGCCTGACCGGGGTGAAGGACCGCGATCGCACTCGGGTGTGGGAGTCGGCTCGCACCGCCGTGCGGGAAGGGAGCCTCGGGGCGGGCTGGCATCCGGTGACCGCTCTACCCGGCGCCGCCGGCATCGAGGCCGACGACGACGCGCGCGTGCTGGTCAGCCCGGTCCACGACCGGTACGCCTCTGCTGTAGTCGCGGAAGCCCGGCGCGCGAAGACCGATGTCGTCTCGATCGACGACGACGCGCTCCGCTCGCTCCGCAACGGATTCGATCACCTCGAGCCCCTGAGCGGATCGATCGACGACACCCTGCGCGAGGTGGTGGACGAGCGTCGACGCCGCGGAGCGACGGTCATGGTGCTCGCGGTGGACGCGCCGCAGGCCCTCGACCTGGCCGACGTCGGTGTCGGCGTCATCCGCGACGGTGCTCCCCCGGCCTGGAATGCGCACCTGTGGGCCGGCGATCTGACCGGGGTGTGGCGCGTCCTGCACGCGCTCCCGGCGGCCCGCACGGCCAGCCGCCGCGGCATCGAACTCTCCGCGCAGGCCTCCGCCCTCGGCACCCTGCTGATGCTGCCCGGCGTACCCGGCACCGGACCGGAGTCGGTCACCGTCGGTGCCGCCGTGGGTCTGTGGATGGGACGGGCGAAGGCTCGCGCGGTGCTGACCGCACCGCTGCCCGAACCCCGGCCGGGACACGAATGGCATGCGATGCCGGCCGACGAAGCCCGACGACTGCTGCCCACGCCACCGCCGCGAGGGGCCGTGTCGCCGCGTCGGCGGCGCACACCCCGGGCGCTGCTCGGTTCGCGCGCGGGGTGGCTCACCCAGATCGTCACCTGGCCCGCCGCCGCAGCGTGGGGCTTCCTCCGCGCTGTGCGGGTGGAGCTCGACGATCCGCTGACACCGGTGTTGGCGACCTGCTCCGCCGCGAGCGCGGTGCTCGGTTCCCCGGTCGACGCCGTCCTCGTCGGATCCGTCCTGGTACTGAACGCCGGAATCTCGGCAACCCAGCGACTGCGGGCGGAAGGGGTCCTGAATCGACTTCTCGCCGCCGAGGACCCACCCGCCAGGAGGGTCACCGGCCAGGGCACCACCGTCGACCACGCCGCTGTCACCGCGGCCCGGCTCCGGCCCGGGGAGGTGATCGAGGTCCGTCCGGGTGAGGTGGTTCCCGCCGACGGACGGCTGCTCGAGGCGACGGGTGTCGAGGTCGACGAATCGGCGCTGACCGGGGAATCGCTACCGGTTGCCAAACAGGTGGCACCCACGCCGGGTGTGCCGTTGGCCGAACGCACCTGCATGCTCTACGCCGGCACAACCGTGCTCACCGGCACCGCCGTGGCGTTGGTGACCGCCACCGGCCGCGGCACCGAGACCCGGCGTGCCACCGCCCTCGCGCCGGCACAGGTGCGCGAGGTCGGACTGCAGGCACAGCTGGCTCGGCTGACTCGCCGGGCGATGCCGATCAGTTTCGGCGGCGGCGCCATCGTGACCGCGCTCGGCCTGCTCCGCGGCGCCGGTGTGCGCTCCGCGGTCACCTCCGGTGTCGCGGTCGTCGTCGCCGCGGTCCCGGAGGGACTGCCGCTCGTGGCCACCCTGGCGCAGATGTCCGCCGCCCGCCGGCTCACCGCCTCCTCCGCCCTGGTCCGGGCCCCCCGCTCGGTGGAAGCGCTCGGCCGGGTCGACGTCGTCTGCTTCGACAAGACCGGAACGCTCAGCGAGAACCGGCTGCGGGTGGCGGCCGCGGAGACGGCACCGGGATTCACCCGAAGCCAGGTTCTGGCGTTTGCCGCCCGCACGGGGTGGTCGGCAAACGGTGGGCCGCCCGATCACGCCACCGACGTCGCCGTCGTCGAAGCCGCCGAGAAGGAACTCGCCGACGAAAGCCGGGAGGCGCGAGAGGCCTACCTGCCGTTCCGCTCCGGTCGCTCCTACGCCGCCGCCATGTCCGGGACGCATCTCGCGGTCAAGGGCGCACCCGAAGTGATGTTGCAGGCGTTCGGCGACTCCGAGGACTCCCCGCGCGCGGAGCGAGTCCATGCGATGGCCGCCGCGGGGCTGCGGGTCCTCGCCGTCGGACAGCGCGATCTCACCCCGGCCGACGCGAAAGCGGCCGCCGACGACCCGGACGCCCTGGCAGAATTCGCGAGCCACGGACTTCGACCCGTCGGGTTGCTCGGGCTGTCCGACACCCCGCGCGCCGACGCCGCGGGCCTGCTCCCCCGCCTGCTGGACCAGGATGTCGGCGTCCGCCTGATCACCGGGGACCACCCGGTCACCGCCGTCGCCATCGCGGACGAACTGGGCATGCCGATCACCGCGGACCAGGTGATCAGCGGAGCCGACTGGGACGCCCTCTCGCACCGCGAGCAGGAACGCGCGGTGCTGGACCGTCTGGTGTTCGCCCGGATGTCCCCCGAACACAAGGTGCAGATCGTGCAGACCCTGGAGCGGATCGGCCGGGTGTGCGCGATGGTCGGTGACGGCGCCAACGACGCCGCTGCCATCCGCGCCGCCAGTGTCGGGATCGGGGTGGCCTCCCACGGCAGCGCACCCGCCCGCGGCGCCGCGGACGTCGTGCTCCTCGACGGCCGGGTCGGGGCCCTGCTCGACGCCCTTGACGAGGGACGCCAGCTGTGGCGGCGGGTGGAGGCGGCGGTCGCGGTGCTCGTCGGCGGCAACGTCGGCGAGGTCGCGTTCGAGCTGATCGGCAGCATCATCACCGGACACTCGCCGCTCAACGCGCGCCAGTTGCTGTTGGTGAACATGCTCACCGACGCGCTGCCCGCGGCGGCTCTCGCGGTCAGCTCGACACGCCACAACGGCGTCGCCGCCGGCGGGCCGGACGAGGCCGCCATGCTGCGCACCGTCGCCTTCCGCGGCACCACCACCGCGGTCGGTGCCACCGCGGCCTGGGCCATGGCCGGCCTCACCGGCACCCGCCGGCGGGCCTCCACCGTCGCCCTGGCCGCGCTGATCGGCACCCAGCTCGGCCAGATCCTGCTGGACTCCCGCAGACCGCTGGTGGTCGCCACGTCGGTCGGGTCCCTCGCCGTCATGGTGGCACTGCTCAGCACCCCCGGAATCAGCCAGTTCCTCGGCTGCGTGCCCCTCGGACCACTCGGGTGGACACAGGCACTCGGATCCGCCGCCGCGGCCAC
Source organism: Rhodococcus sp. NPDC003318 (assembly GCF_042879035.1). Lineage (NCBI taxonomy): Bacteria > Bacillati > Actinomycetota > Actinomycetes > Mycobacteriales > Nocardiaceae > Rhodococcus > Rhodococcus sp. NPDC003318. The sequence goes on from NZ_JBIAOU010000012.1 coordinate 31,779, forward strand.
CGCGATGGCCTCGATCGCGCCCGAATTGGTCGCACGCACACCCGGTGTCAACCGTGCGGTCCGCGAACTGCTGCGGGCCGGTGACACCGGCGCCCGCACCCCGTCCCACCCGGACGGTCACGTCCACGAACCCGGACGGCGCACGCCGTGAACCGTCCACCAACACGGGTCGGCGGAGCGGCTCAGTCGATGATCTCGACCACACCGATCCGCGCCAACAGCGCGTACAGGTCACGCAACGGCGGGGTGAGCACCCGCGTCACGGCGGACACCACCGGCTCCACACCCACATCGACCACAGTCTTCGCCACCCCGCGACGATGCGGTCCCGACACGAACTCCAGGTAAACGCCAGCCAGTACGGAGGCAAGCAATGACCGACAAAACACCCACCGCATCCCACCGGGACCTCGTGGCCCGCGTACACGAAGCCGAAGGATTCGCCGTGACCCTGCCGATCGTGGGGCGCGTCGGAATCCCGCGCCCCGAGCATCTGGCGTTCTACATCGCTCTCGGCGGACTCGCGGCGCTGGAGATCATCGAATGGCCCGTCGCCGCGATCGTCGTCGGCGGGCACATCCTGACCACCGAACAGCACCACCGCACCCTGCACGACATCGGCGAAGCACTCGAAACCGCCTAGGCCAGTGCCTGACAGCTGGAATGTCACACACGGCCAAGCCCGGCACAGAGAAGCAATCCCCCCGCGTCACCTCAGGGCAGGCGACCGATCGCGATGATGATGTGGTTGCTGATGTCGACGATGCCCGGCAGGTGGCCCGGTTCATCGGGCGATGGTCAGCACGGAGTCGAGGAGTTCCGGAGCGGCGGCGGGCAGACGCTCGACGCTCCCGGCAACCCGGTCCAGAACTCGCCGTAGTACCGGGGAGCCGGCCTGCGGCTCATTCGGTTGGCTGGCGGCGGATGAAATCGTCCATGCCGGGTACGGTGAATCCGATCCGGCCGTGTTCAGGCGACCAGATCAGGCCCTTCTTGATTGCAGAGTCTCGTACGTCGCTCACTGCAGTGGTTGTTTGCCCCATCGCAGCTGCGACTGTGCCCGATCGTGGCGTGGTCTCGCCGGTTGCGGCGATGGCGCGCAGGTAGCGGCGTTCGCGTTCGGTTGCCCTGTTCCATCGGGAGGGGAAGAAGCCGCCGTCGAGGGCTCGCCGGCCTTCCTCGACTGCAAACAGTGCGTCGTCTTCGGTGAAGGGCGCCTCTGGTGCGACGGCCCACACTGCTTTGCCGAACTCTTGAAGGAAGTACGGGTACCCGCCGCTCGCCTCGACGAGGATGTCGAGTGCCTCTGGAGTTAGCGCTCCCCCGCTCTGTTCGACGGGGATCCGAATGGCATCGGCTGCGTCGCGGTTGGTGAGCGGTCCGATTGTGCTGTAGGCGAATTGACGTTCGGCGTATGAGCGGGTGTCGGCCAAGACCGAAGGCAAGCTCGGCAGTCCGGCGCCGATAACGAAGAAGGGCCATTCGCGTTGTGCTGCGCGGTGTTGGACTGCGAGTAGCGCGCTGAGCAGATCAGGGTCCAGGTCTTGCATCTCGTCGATGAACAGACCGAATGCAGTGGCGCGCTTCTTCATCACCTCACTGATGGCCTCAACGAGCTCTTCGAGATCCAGGTCGAGGTCACCTGTTGCGGCCTGCTGGCCGAGTTTGAATTCCACCTTCGCCGGTCCGACGCCGACACCGAGCGTGAATCCGCGGGCAAGCTCGACGAGTCCGTCAAGAGCCTTCTGCAGTTTGTGGCGGCGACTGAATCGGCGCAGACCGGCAACGAGCTCATTGCCGAGCTTCGCACGGACGGCTGATACTCCTGCCTCGTTCGGTCGTGCCTCAAGCCCGATGGTCAACCAGCCTTGGTTCTCGGCATGTTCGGCGAGGGTGTTGAGCAGTGCGGTTTTCCCGACGCCTCGTAGGCCGGACAGCATTATGCCGCGGTCGTAGTTGCGATGTTTGCTGCGGGCGACGAGCAGGTCGAATTGCTCTCGCTCGGCGTCGCGGCCTTCCAGGGCTGGGGGGCGGAGGCCAGATCCCGGTTTGAACGGGTTCAGTGCAGGATCCATGCCTCAACTCTAGCGCCTTATGGACGATTATGGTCTCTTATGGGAAAGATCCCATATCCGCTGATAGAAGTCCACAGTTGCCTACAAGCGCCGATCACAACGACTCGCCGACATCGCAGCTGGGGTGCCTGAGCCACCCCGTTGCCGAAAGCCAGCGTCCTGTGGCCGGTGATCCGGTGGCCTGCTGTGTGGTTCACAGCGACGCCACCGGTTTCGCAGGTCAGACCCTCATCGATTCCCATCACCCCGGGGGACTTACCCACTCGCCGCGGTGTGGTCGCGACATCCGAATCCATTGTCTCCAGCATCTGGTTGAACTCGATCGTCCGTAGTCAGCGGTGGACCGATATCCAGCGTGAGGGACGCGTCGCGATTGTGATCGACGCCGGAGACGTGTTTGCGGAACTGCGTGGGGTTGAAATCCGAGGAACCGCAGAGGCTGTCGGTGAAGTACCGCGCGAGTCGAACCCGGACGCGAGTCTCGACCCAGTGGAGTTGGCGTTCGCTCGCAAGTACACCGGCACCGATCGGTTCGTTGCAGACGGAAGGCACGCCTGGCTTCGCGTGACTCCGAGCTCGATTGTGAGCTGGGACTTCCGAAAGAGCCCGTCGGGGCGGGCAGTCCAGGCGACGACTGGTCAGATGAGCCCTCCCTGACACCCAGCGTTCTATGCCAAGGCCAGTGGTCAGACGGAACTGCCCCCGGTTCGGTTGACCCGGGGGTTGGGTGACTCGAGCCGCGGTTGCGGCCTGGGTGATTGTCCCAAAGGGGCGCCGCCGTCGCGGTCGGCGCACACGGACTCGATCGGTGTGCGCTACCGAGTCGACGTTTGCGGTGATACGTCCTTTCGATCCATTGGACGATGGCCAGGCGGAGTTGTTCGCGGGTTCTCCAGCGTGCCTGTCGAGTACGTTGCGTTGCAGAAGGACGAAGCACGACTCCATCGCAGCATTGTCACCGCATGCGCCGACCTGGCCCATCGATCCACGTAAGCTGTTGTGTGCCAATGCATGAACGAACTTCCTGGACCGAGCTCGGCGCCGGCTCGGCGAGGGACTGGGAATAGATCGGGCGGACAGTGAGGGAGACTCCGGTTCCCGGTCAGTCGTAGACCATCGGAGACCCGGACACGGAGGGTGCGGGCCCTCCCCGGAACGTGACCGGACCCGTCGCCTGTTCGGCACCAGAGCATGCTCGCTCCCACCGGTCTCGACCGAGACGCAGCGCATCGCCGGCGCCTGCAGTCGCGGTGAGCACGGAGGTGATCAGGCCACCAGCAGTGCCCGTCGCGCATAGGCCCGAACGTCCGCGTCGGGATCGTCGAGGGCGCGTTCGAGTACCTCGACCACATCTGGGTGCCCCGTGTGCTCGGTCAACGCCATCACCGCGGCTTTGCGGACGTCCAGGTGCGGATCGTGCGCCGCCGAGGTGAGCGCGGGTACTGCCAGCTTCGGGTCGGCGGCGGCCAGCGCTCGCGCGGCGCCTTGGCGCACCTGCCACGCCGAGTCCCGTAATGCCGCGACGGCTGACTCGGTGTCGGGTCCGGCGCATCCGAGCGTTGTCAACGCGGTCAGTGCCGCGGCCCGGACCAACGCGTCACGGTCCGACAGCAGTCCACGGACCGCGCCCGGTCCGCCTTGGCCGATGGTCGCGAGTCCGTGCGCCACCGCCACGCGCACCTGGCGGTCGGGATCGTGGCTCGCGGACGCGACGTCGGCCCACAGATCCAGCGACACCAGGCCACGGACCGCCTCGATCCGCACGTGGTGGTCCGTGTCGGCGAGGGCGGCACGGAACTGCTCGGGTGAGCCGGCCCGGTGCGCTCTGAGCACGTCGAGGACCGCGGCACGGACCACCGGGTCCGGTGAGGTGAGGTGTGCAGCGAGGCCGTCCACGCCGGGAAGCACCTCGACCAGTTCCCGCAGCGATTCGGCTGCTCGACGGCGGACGTCGAGTGCGGTGTCGCCGAGCGCGTCGATCAGCGCACTCGTGAAACCGTTTGGGGTGCCTTCGGTGAGGACGGAGAGGGCGGTCGCCCGCACTCGTGGGTCCGTGGCGGTCAGGTAGGGCTCGAGTTCCGGCAGATCCGGGGCGTCGAGGGCGAGCAGTTCGACGATCGCCGGCGACGACGGCTCGGTACGAGCAGAGTGGACGATTCGGTCCGGCGCCGACGCCGGCGCCCGGCCACCCACGAGCGCGGGCTGTTCGATCGGGATCACCGACTGGTTTTGGGGAGGCAGCGAGTCCAGTCCGGGCACCGGAACGAAATACGGCGCGACGGGTCGCTTGAGGAATTGCATTTCTCCGTCGCCGCCGCGTTTGAGGTTCAGGTGGTATCCCCATTCCGAGTCGCTCTGTTCGGGGAGGTCGGCGCGCTCGTGGTAGAGGCCCCAACGGCTTTCGGTTCGGGTGAGCGAGCTGCGGGCCGCCATTTCCGCGCAGTCACGGATGAATGACACCTCGGCGCAGCGCATCAGTTCGTGCGGTGTCCGCGCGCCCATTCCTTCCAATTCGGCGCTCATCCTGTCGAAGGTCTCCACAGCGATCGACAGTTTGGTCGCGGTCTTCGGTGGGGCGACGTAGTCGTTGACGAATCGACGTAGCTTGTACTCGACCTGGGGTTGCGGAGGTCCGTCGGGGTTGCGCAGGGGCCGGTAGATGAGTTCGTGTGCGGCACTGAGCTGGTCGGCGGGCAGCTCCACGGGCGCGGGCACCTCGGCCAGTGTCGATGTCGCGTGCGCGCCTGCCAGGTCGCCGTACACGAAGGCGCCGATCATGTAGTTGTGGGGCACGCAGGCCAGGTCACCGGCGGCGTAGAGGCCGGGGACGGTGGTGGCGCCGTTCTCGTCCACCCACACGCCGGACGCGGAATGACCGCTGCACAAGCCGATCTCGGAGACGTGCATCTCAATGTCGTGAGTGCGGTAGTCGTGTCCGCGACCGGCGTGGAAGGTGCCCCTGGTTGGCCGTTCGGTGGTGTGCAGGATCGATTCGAGTGTGTCGAGGGTTTCCTCCGGCAGATGGCTGACCTTGAGGTAGATCGGTCCGCGCGCGGAGTCGATCTCCCGGCGTACTTCGGCGATCATCTGTCCGGACCAGTAGTCCGAGTCCACGAATCGTTCGCCGTGTGCGTTGACCTGGTAGCCACCGAAGGGGTTGGCCACGTAGGCGCAGGCGGGGCCGTTGTAGTCCTTGATCAGCGGGTTGATCTGGAAGCACTCGATGCCGCTGAGTTCGGCGCCCGCGTGGTACGCCATCGAGTAGCCGTCGCCGGCGTTGGTCGGGTTCTCGTAGGTGCCGTACAGGTATCCGGAAGCGGGAAGGCCGAGCCGGCCGCAGGGACCGGTTGCCAGGATCACGGCCTTCGCGCCCACCGCAATGAATTCGCCGGTGCGGGTGTTGAGCGCGGCGGCGCCGACGGCCCTTCCGCCCGCGGTGAGCACCCGTACCGGCATCAGCCGGTTCTCGATTCGGATCCGCTCCCGCATTGTGCGCTGCCGCAGTACCCGGTACAGCGCCTTCTTCACGTCCTTACCCTCCGGCATCGGCAGTACGTAGGCGCCGGATCGGTGCACTCTGCGCACGGCGTATTCGCCGTACTCGTCCTTCTCGAACTTCACCCCGTACTTCTCGAGGCGCTGGACCATCGCGAACCCGCGTGTGGCTGTCTGGTAGACGGTGCGCTGGTTGACGATTCCGTCGTTGGCGCGGGTGATCTCCGCGACGTAGTCCTCCGGTTCCGCCTTGCCCGGCACCACGGCGTTGTTCACGCCGTCCATGCCCATCGCGAGCGCTCCCGAGTGCCGCACGTGTGCCTTCTCCAGCAGCAGGACGTTCGCGCCGTTCTCGGCTGCGGTGAGTGCGGCCATCGTGCCCGCCGTACCCCCGCCGATCACCAGTACGTCGCAGTCCAAGCGGATCGCGTCCTCGACGGCCGGCGCCTGCAGTGTGGTGTCCATCAGTGTTCTCCGAGTTCGTGTCGGGCGTCCGCCCGGTGTTCGAGGTGATCGCTGCCGACGCTGCCGAGTGCCACGAGCACCTCGGCGCGCGCCGCGCGGGTGGCGGGATCGTCCCGTCTGGTGCGGTCACGGGCGAAGGGCACGTCGACCACGGCGCGCAACGGTTCACCCACGCGACCGAGAACGGCCACTCGGTCGCCGAGCAGGACTGCCTCGTCGACGTCGTGGGTGACGAACACCACGGTTGTCGGGTGTGCCGCCCAGGTGTCGAGCAGCAACTGCTGCATGACGCCGCGAGTCTGCGCGTCGAGGGCGCCGAACGGCTCGTCCATCATCACCGCCCGCGGCGCACCACACAGTCCACGCGCCATCTGCACGCGCTGCCGCATCCCTCCCGACAGGTTCTTCGGGAGGTAGTCGCCGTACCCGGTGAGCCCGACTTCTCGTATCCAGGTCTGCGCCGCTGCCGGGCGCTCCCGGCGCGGCACACCGCGCAGGCGCAACGCCAGCTCGATGTTCGCGCGCACGGTCCGCCAGGGCAGCAGGGCGTCGTCCTGGAACACCATCGCGCGATCACGGGAGGTGGTGTGCACGACCATGTTGTCGGCGCGGACCTCGCCGCTCGCCGGGGCCAGCAATCCGGCGAGTCCCCGCAGCACGGTGGACTTGCCGCAGCCGGAGGGGCCGGTCAGGACGAGGATCTCACCGGGCCGCACGTCCAGGGTCAGTGCCCGGACGATGTCCTGCGAGTCGTAGCGGAGGGTGACCGCATCGAGATGCAGCGCCATCCCCTGCTCCGTGGTCTTGGTGCCGACATGCGTCATGCCGTGTGCTCCCCTCGCGGCAGCCAGCGGGTCAAGCGGCGACCGAGCAGTTCGACGCCGGCGGAGGTGAGGAATCCGAGGACGCCGATCGTGACCATGCCGACGAAGACCGCCGGATAGTCGACGATGCTGTAGGCCTGCCAGGTGCGGTAGCCAACGCCGAGGCGACCGGAGATCATCTCGGCCGAGATGACACAGATCCACGCCACTCCGATGCCGACGGACAGCCCGCCGAACACGCCCGGCAGGATGCCCGGCAGCACGACACCGGCCAGCACGTCCCGGCGGCTGCCACCCAGCGTCCGGACCGAGTCCTCCCAGATGGTCGGCAATGCGCGCACCGCGTGTCGGGTGCTGACCATGATCGGGAAGAACGCGGCGAGGAAGGTGATGAACACGATCCCCGCCTCGTCGGTCGGGAACAGCAGGATCGCCACCGGCACCACCGCGATCGCCGGAATCGGTCGCACCAGCTCGGTGAGCGGACCGAACACCCTCGCGAAAGGCCGGGACCGGCCCAGCGCGACGCCGACGGCCACCCCCGCCACGGCGGCCAGACCGAAGCCGGTGAGGATCCGGATCACCGACTGGGCGAGATCGAGGTAGTAGACCTGTGTTCCCAGCTGATCCGAGAACGCCGCCAGGACCTCCGTCACCGAGGGCAACGTGTCGAATCGCACGCCCATCCGCACGTCGGCGGTGGTCAACACCTGCCACACACCGAGTGCCACCGTCACGGACAGCGCCGGGATCAGCCAGGAGTCCCACACTCGCGACCTCCGCCGCGGCGCCCGCACCCGGGCCGTCGTGTCCTCCGCGGGACGAACCACCGTCGCGGTCATCCCAACCCTCCTGTGACCGCCGTGTCGTAATCCACCCGAACCGATCCCGGATGCGCCGCGAGGTACCGTTCGGCGCCCGCCGTCGTGGTGAACGGGAGGTACCGCTGCCCGTCGACGACCCACACTGCCTTGTCCGCGAACCACCGTGTCCCGAGCTCCGTGTCGGGCACGTACGCCGCGCGCACCTCCCTGCCGGTCGCCCGCGCCGCGCCGACCGCGCGCAGCAGGCAGGTGGGATCGGCACTCGGTTGCGGTTCGGCGTCACCGGCGATCCACACCTCCCCCGCCAGGCTGGGGTCGTCGGAGGGCCGCCCACAGACGGGATCGGCACCGGTCACGGGATTCGGGTTCGAGGTGTCCGCGACCGCGGCATCGTAGTTCAGGCCCTCTGCCGCGAACGCCGACCGCAGGGGACCGTCGTTCACGAATCCGTCGACGTCGAGGTCGGCGAAGTCGCCGATCGACTTCAGATAGGGCACATCGCCCTTCAACGCGTCGATCAGTGCGGGCTCCAGCGCGGTGTCGAACGTCGTGCCACCGGGGCCGTTGTACAGGTACACGACCTCCTGCGGCAGCCCGCTGCCATCCGCGACGATCCGCGACGCCTCGAATGGCTCCTCCACGAGGAACCGGGTGGCGTCGAGTTGCGCGCGCAGGAACGCGTCGAGGACCTCGGGATGCTCGTCCGCGTAGGCCTCCCGAACCACCACCCCGTGCAGGGTGGGTACGCCCAGCTCTGCGCCGTCGTAGAGCAGCGTGGCCTTGTCCTGGAACACCAGCAGGCCGGGCCAGGCAACGAACTGGGACAGTGCCGCGACTTGACCGGATTCCAGGGCCGATGCACCGACCTGCGGCTGTTGGTTCAGCACTTCCACGCCCTCGACGTGGGCCCGGTCCAGGGCCTGTACCAGGGTGCCGTGACCAGCCGAGCCGATACTGGCGGACACCGTGGCGCCCGCGAGATCGGCCAGCGAGCGCACACCGGACACCGGTGGCACCACAACCATGTTGAGAGCACCCTCCGGGTGAGAACCGGTGATCGAGACGAGCTCGGTGCGCGCCCTCGGATTCGACTGTGTCCGAGAGCCGTTGATCAGCAGTGGGTAGTCACCCATCGAGCCGATGTCGATTTTCTCGGCGACCATCTGCGCGGTGATCGGGGCCCCGGTGTCGTAGTCCTGCCATTCGACTCGGTACCGGGTGCCGGTATCGGAGGTGATCTCGTCGAGCCGCTTCTCCAGGTAGCCCCTCGCGCGGAGAAGCGTGCCGGCGGTAACGGTATTGATGGTCTTGGACTGGTAACCGACGACGACCGTGACGGTGTTCCCGTCGGTGACGGCGGATGGTTCCAACGAGCAGGAAGACAGGGTGAGCGCGGCAGCGAGCGACGCAGCCGCACATAAGGTTCGGCGCACGGGGGGTCCTTGGGTTGATCAACGAAGCAGATAGGGCATGTTGACGGTCACGGCGCCGGTCGGACAGCGTGCGGCGCACGGACCGCAGTACCAGCACTCGTCCACGTGCATGAACGCCTTGCCGTTGTCGGGATTGATCGCGAGAGAATCGAGCGGGCAGATCTCGACACACAGTGTGCATCCCTCGATGCACAGCGACTCGTCGATCACCACCGGCACGTCCGCGCGCTGGCCTACCAGTGCCATCACTGAACCTTCCATTCGGGAAAAGCGCCAGAATCTCTTGAGAGGTTGCCGCGTAAAGTCATTCGATCTCCCCGCATCCTGATGTACTCGAGATCGACGGGCCTGCCGCTCTCCAGCCGGGTCAGTCGCTCGAGCAGCAGCAGCGCCGCACCCTCCGGTGCGTGCAGGTTGGCTGCCGAGTGCGCATCCGCGGACACCGCCTCCACCGCGACGGAGGCGGAACCCAGCGGCTCCCCGGCGACGGTCTCGATGAGCGCGAAGATGTCGTTGTGCACCAGGTCGCGCTTCGCGACCTGCGACCCGATGTCCGGGACCAGATAGGTGAGGTCGAGACTCAACGGCAGATCCCCGAGGTAGCGGACGCGTTCGATGTACACCACCGGGGCACCGGGGTCGAGTTCGAGCCGCCGAGCGACAGTAGGCGGAGGCTCGATCTCGGTCACGACCCGAACCTCGTTGCGCACCGTGCCGTAGTCCCGCAATGTCTCCTTCAGCCCGACCAGCGCGTCCAGCCCGTGCTCGAACCGGCGACCCGAAACCCTCGTCCCCACCTTCGGCGCCCGGACGATGAGATTCTCCGCACGCAGAATGTCCAAGCCCTCACGTACGGCGTTGCGCGACACGTGGAACTCGGCGGCAAGCTTGGTCTCGGACGGCAGCGCACCATCGACGAACACACCGTCGTGCACCTGTCTGCGAAGTAGGTCTGCGAACCGGCGCGCGTCGTCGGCCCGCACACGTCGGCCGTCAAGACTGCGCGGGAACTCCGCGTCTGCGCCAGGGACTACGGAAGCCCCACTGTCAGGAGTGTGAGAGTCAACCATCGGGCGCCTCCTCTCGGCACGTCGGTAACCACGGCGGCCACTCTAACGGCGCATCCATGCCCGTTTGAGCACGCTGTATCCACCCGTTGGAGGCGATACGGAAATCCGCCAGGCGCATGTCGCACATCGTGTCGATGACCAGCATCCCAGCAGGATTTCGGCGCTTCTGCGCCACCCCGGAGCTCGCCGTGGAAGTTCGAATCACCCTGAACCGAATACCCACGACGCGGGTCCTACCGACGTGGGAGCATCAGATTTCCGGTGGATCCGGCTCTGGCACATCGGTTTGGTTCTCACTCGGGGTGATGCGGCCGTCGAAGGTGATGACGAAGGCGTTCAAGGTTGGCTTCCACCTCATCGCCCATCGCGCTCTCCCTTGCCGGTCAGGTCCAGAGCCCGGGTGGCGAGGTAGAGACATTCGAGCGCGGCCGGCTCGGTCGGGAAATGGCTCCGTACCCGGATCGCCCGCCGATAGCGGGCATTGACGGACTCGATCGCGTTGGTAGAGCATCAGCCCGAAGCACTGGCCCCAGACGGGTGGCTACGGACCGGCGACGTCACCTCCGCCGACGACACCGGGCACTTCTACGTCGTCGCCCGCCTCGAGGACACGATCGTCACCGCCGGCATCAATAGCGATGACGAACAGTTCGTCGGACTCGATCGGTGGCAAATTCGATTGGGTAGGCCTCCTGCGCAACGGTGCGCCCAGGTACCGCGAGGCGGTGTTCAGCCTGCCGCAGCTCGCTCACCGTCTCGGGTGAGCACCGCCTCGCTCTGTCACCACATCCCCGACGGCAAGGCGGCGCTCCTGGCCGCGGTGGCCAGGAGGATCACCGGGGCCGGGACGCTGCCGGACCGGGCACCGCCCGGACTGCCGAAGGGGTGGTGAGCACTCCGAGGCTGATGAGCACCGGCACCGGCAGGAGCACGAGGGTCCACGCTTTGGCTTCAGGTCGCGCTTTACAGCAGCGGGATCGAGCTATACCACTATGGCGTTTCGCCGTCGCTCGGTGAATCAACCATCCGCCATTACCGGACCCCGATCCCGGGTGAGTAGACAATCTGGACGTTCAGGGCGCGGTCCACGTCACTGGCGGTGATGAGTGCTTCGGCGATTCGGTCGTGGGTGAAGTGCTGGGTGACGATCGATCCGAGATCGAACTTGCCGTTGATCATGATATCCATGACGGTGGCCACGTCCGCGGATGTATATCCTCCCGAGCCGATGAGCGTCTGTTGCGAATACGCCAGGCGAGACATGTCGACCGGCACCGGGTGGTCGTGCACGCCTACAACGACCATGCGACTGTAGAGCTTGGCCATGTCCTGGTAAATGCCGATGATCGAGTCGTTACCGGTCGCCTCGACGACGACGTCGATGTCGGCGGTCTCTCCCTCGACGGCTCGAGCCGACCCGAATACTTCGAGGGTCTTCGAACGCAGATCCTCGGTTCTCGAATTGCAGGTCGCGAACCCCAATTCGGCTGCTTTCGCGAGCCTGAAATCCGATACGTCGACAACCATGACGGGGGCGCAGCCCAGATGACTCAGTGCTACCGCCGCACCGATCCCGATCGTGCCCGATCCGAAGACGATGGCCGATTCTCCGGCGCGCGGGTTGGCTCGGCGAGCGGCGTGCGTTGCGACTGTGAAGGGTTCGATCATAGCCGCGACATCGGTTGGAATAGACGGGTCCACAGGGTAAACATGTTTACCCACTTCGCAGTCCCGCACGAGAATGTATTCCGAGAATCCGCCGAGCGTGCCCGGTGTGGCGGTCGTTCCTGCGGCGTATACGGGGTAGGGATATACCCGCTCCCCGACGGTCAATCCGGTCACCTCTCGACCCACCTCCGCGACTTCGGAGATCATCTCGTGGCCGAATTCACTTCCGGGGAAGATTCGGTGCGCTTGGGGACCGTGCAGGTAGGCAGACACATCTGAGCCACATATGCTGGCGTGCAGATTTCTCAACAGAACGTCCCGCGGACCCGGTGTAGGAGTTGGCTTCTCGACTACCTCGACTTCACCTCGGCCGTTGTAAATTGCTGCTTTCATTGTTTTCAATTCCTTCTGAGTCGATGGCGGTTATTCGTCGATGTGTATGGCGAGTGCGGGGCAGACCATGGCGGCGTGGCGAACATCTTCGGCTTGGCTGTCGGAAGGGTGGTCCTCACGGAGGACCACGATCCCGTCGTCGTCGCGCTGATCGAACACCTCCTGGCTGCGGCAACACGTTGCCCTGCCTCGACGCACTTTTCCTGGTCGATGGCGACTTTCATACTTCTCCTCGAGGTGGCGGATGGGACGGTTTTGACTCAGGTGAGGGCGTCGACGATTGCTGCCAGTGGAGCCGCGTTCGGTTGGGCATGTTCCACTCAGTACGCGCCGGTGCCTCCCTCCTGCCGACAAACGCGCCACGAACCGTCCGTCGAGTGTGCGCAGAACGCAAACACCGGCCGACCCACCTTGATCCGGAAGCGTCGAAGGGCGGCCGGTTGCGATGACAATTGCTACCGGCGGCGGTTTCGTGTCCGGAATCGTGACAACGGTGCGCGGAAGTGTCCCGTGAGATCGCGTGGTTCCCGAGGACGACTCGGCGTCCAAGCGTTCATGTGTTCGTTCGTGCGCAGAACTGCTCTGGCGGGTTCCCAAGACACCGGAAAAGATGTGTTTGGACGGCGGTGGTCGGGCGTACGGGCAGGTGCCGTTCTGCGCTGAGTACGGTGATCGCTCCCGAATACCGCTTGGCTCGTAGAGCTTCGGCACTCGAAAGGCCTGGCCGCTGTCCCGCCGATGATCCGTACGTTCGCGGAAGTGCTCACGCGGACACCTCACGCTCCAAGCGTGCACGGCGCGTCCGCACAAGCCCGACGGCGGCCATCAACGAGACGGAGCCGAGCCCGATAACAGCACCTATCTGGTCGCTACCGGTGAGGAGAAGATACGCGCCTACCGCTGCGACGGCGTTGAACCCGAACAGAAACAGCTGTACCGATCGGCGCTGGAGGAATGATTTGACCGGTTCAAGGCGGGCGAGCAGAAATCCGGTGAGCAGTGAGGACAGTATGGACCCCACTTTGACTGCAGTCAGAGTCGTTCCGTCGAAGGCAAGTGGGGAGAATACTGTTCCGATGATTGCAATTGTGAAGAGTGTGGTCAACACGATGTGCGGCACAATGGATCGCATGGGGCTCCTTCGATGCGGTGGATAAGGGTTGAGTTCTTGAAACCTGCAGAGCTGGGACGTGTTCGGCGAATCCGCTCCCAGTCCACCGTCATCGACGTACAGCACCTACGGTTACCAGCACAGACACACGCTCTTGATGTCACCGATTGAGCGCTGAACCAGTACCCGCGCCGACGCACAAGACGTGTTTCGGGTACTGCCAATGCTGCCCGACCCGGCGCCCGAACGAATCGTCTGTGCAGATCACGTTGTCTACTGCATCGGCAGTACTCGGATACCGGACGGCGTGCCGACACCTGCTCTCAGCGGACGATTGCTGGGCACGAGAATGGACGGGAAGTCGCGGTCGGCCTGGTCACCGTCAGGTCCTCACACCCCGTTCCCAGCGTGTCCAAAACCGGACGGTTCTGAGACACCGATCGGTGAGAGACCTCCCGCCGGGCCCAGCAACTACTTCCTACTGGCCTCCATGCAACTGAGCTACAGCCAGGCTGTAGTCTCGCCTTGCCGGCAATGCAAATAGGCTGTACTCCTACAGTTTTCGCCATCTCCTCCCCCGACTACGGGAAACCGAACCGGCCTGGATCGACCCCATGAAGACGTCAGAGTGGCGTACAAGGCAAGATGAGCGCCGTGTGCAGCCGGGGTCCTGGCCATTGCTGTTGTAGCTGGAGCACTCCATCGGCAGACAAACTAGTCTGCACGACAACAACTTTGGTTTCACGACGCGTCGCCGGAAGTTGCGGTCCCGGGCGCACCTCTGGATTTGAATGGCCGGGGCGTCAAATGTGTCGGAAGTCCGGGAACCGTCAGGTGGAGGTGGCACCACCTGACAGTTCCCAGCCTTGGTGGTCCACACTGACCGTCCTGGCCACCGCGTTCGCGGCCGGGTCGCGGGATCGTGCCAGGCTGGGACGTCGTCGGGTGCGGACGGACGGGAAATCTGTTAGACAAGGAAGCGGGTTGAACCCTGGTCGTGTCGACGGCACGGACAACGCTGTCGACCGGAACCCTTCAGTGAAGGAGACCATGGTCGGCTGCGTCCGGGTCTGCGGCTGCCACTGCGATTGGGGTTGGCCGTGCACGTACACACAGTCCACTACGAACCGCTCACCGTCTGCCTCAGCGGCGGCCGTAATGCCACTTCGTCGGGTACCACCGTCGTCACCGTCACCGGCGAGGTCGACGCGTCCACGGTCGCCGAACTGGCGACCGCGCTCGGCGGCGCGATCGACTCCGCACCGCAGGCATGCGTAATCGACCTGTCCCACGTCGACTTCCTGAGCATCGCGGCAGCCGAAATCCTCGCCGACGGGCACGCCCGCGCCGCCCTGCGTAACCTCGACCTGCACCTGGTGCCGGGCCGGGCGGCACGGCACACCCTCGTCGCGACCGACCTCCTCGACACCTTTCGCTGCCACCGCACCACCGCGACCGCTGTCGACGACATCCGCGCCGAGAGGGCGCACCAGCAGGACACGACGTCCTCGCACGCACAGGCCAGCTGACCCCGGCCGGCTGACGGGTCCCAACCAGTCCCGCCTCGGGTGTGTGCCTCAGTTGGCTGTGGTCGGTCGGCGTCCGGTGACGAAGAAGTACAAGCGGTCCGCGACGTCGACGCCCTGGTCGCCGAAGCGTTCGTAGAACCGGGCGATCAGGGCCAGGTCGATCGCCGCCCGCACCCCGTGCGTCCAGTCCGGGGCCTCCAGCGCGGCCAGCAGCCGCGCGTGGGCGGCGTCGAGATCGGCGTCGGTCGCCCGTACCCGGGTGATCGCCTCGAGTGTCGGTGTGGTGACCGCATCGGTCACCAGCGCCGCGATGGTCGCAGCGAAGGTGGCCATCGCCCGCACCAGCTCGTCGACCGTGTCGGGGACCAGTTTCTGTGGTGAGCGGCGGCGGACGGCCTCGGCGATATGCAGCGCGAGCTCCCCCATCCGCGCCAGATTCTCCGCGATGCGGACAGCGGCGAACACGTGCCGCAGATCCCCGGCCACCGGGCTCTGCAACGCCAGGAACACCACCGTCCGATCGCGGCACTCGGCCTCCGCCGCGGCAATGTTCTCCTGCAGGTCCAGTGCCTGCTCCGCCGCAGCAAGGTCCTCGTCGAACAACGCGGTCGACGCCAGTTGCAGTGCGCGTTCGGCCACACTCGCCAGCTCACCGAGGCGCTCGGTCAACTCGCCGAGCTGCTGCTCGTATGTCGTGCGCATCCTGCACCACCTGTCTCCCGGCCGGTCGCGTGGCCGTAACGTTGTCGGTCGGACTCTAGAAGTGCCCGGTGAACAGGAACCGAACCGCCCCGTCACCGCGGCTCTGCGGGTGTTCGATGGCGGGCACGATCACGGGACGCGGCGGCGCCCGGTGGGAGTACCGTCATAGAGGTAGCCGGGTTCGACTTCGACACTAACGGCCCTGAAGCCTGCTGTTGGTCGCGATTCCCGAATCTCCACGCACCCCGCTGGGTGCGGTTTGAGAGTTCAGTCGCGGTCGACAACCCCGTCGGAGGTCGATCATGCGTATCCATGTCCACTGCATCGAGCTGTCACTCCCCGAGGCTCACCAGGGACCGGGACGATGCCGCATCAACGGTCCGGGACCCACCATCGCCACGATCACCGGCGACCTGGACACCCCCGCGATCGGCGAGTTCACCGCCGGAATCGAGCAGGCCATCAGCGACGCGCACCGCACACTGATCGTCGACCTGACCCGAATCGACTTCGTCTCCATCTCCGGCATCGAAGCACTCGCCGACACACAACACCGCGCCGAGTGCCGCGGCCTGGCGATGCTCCTCGTCCCCGACGGCCCCACCTGCACACGAGCCCTGAAGGTCACCGGACTCGAGCACCACTTCCGCTGCTTCGACACCGTCCGGGACGCGGTCGAGGCCCGCCGCGCCGAACTGGCCGCCCACACCGGCCTCGACCACCTACGGACAAGCAGCAGGAGGCAACCGGTGTAACAAGCTCCGTCGCGTTGATGTCACTCGTGAGCTCCTCAATCAGCGCCTCCCCCATCGCGAGAGTCCAGCGTCCGGACCGTTGTCGTTCGTCCTCGCTGACGTGGGTTGCGGGAGATTCTCCGGGCGGCGCGACCTCGGTGTCACCGTGGTCGCGCCGCCCTTGCACAGCCTTCAGCACTATCGCTCGCCGGCCTGCACCCCATCCTCGTGCGCCATCCAGTGAACGAAGCGATGCAGCGGATACATGGCATCGTGAGGGTTGCCGATCGTGCTGGGTCCCGCCTCGCCCAGTCGGACGATACGCTGCGCGCCGGCGCTTGCCAGCCGGTCACGATAGTCAGGCATCCGCTCGAACGGGTAGCAGCCGACGGTCTGCGTCGCCACGTTGACGTATTTCACCGCGTCGTCGAGTGAGTTCACGCGAACTACGTTGGCCGTCTTGTTGATCGGATGGAAGTCGACTGGTTCGTCCGACCGGATCACCAGACCCTTCCCGTCGGTCCTGCCCCAGACGCGGAATTCGTCGTCCATCATCGCCAGAGTGTCGACCTGCTCACGCAGATCCAAGGCCAGCGGCCGCGAGTCGCCTGAGGCGGCCGCCTTCTCGGCGATGCGTGTGTGCAGCCGTCCACAGAAGCGGTCGGCGTCCTCCTCATTCGCCTCCACAAAGATGAAACGGCTGGCGACGCAGGCCTCCTGATTGAGAACCATGACATCGGTGGCCGCCAACTCGGCGGCAGCCTCCAGCTCCGCGCCGGAGGCGAACGCTTCTCTACCGACCATGGAGATCGACGTCTTGGGGTCGAACGACACCAACTGGAAGCCCGGACCCAGATACTTCACGACGTTGTCGATGGCATCGCCGCCACCCCACGCGACGATCTTGTCGAAGTACTGGGGCCGATACAGCACCTGCTCCACCGCATCGTCGCCGCCGCGCCAATAGACCGCCGACATCGACCGCACGATAGGGTGGTCCGGATCGATACCGGCCATGGTCCGCAGGATCGCGACCGTGGTGAAGGGATCACTCGACGACATCTTGAACAGATTGACGGCCTTCACCAGCGCCCCCTGGGCGATGGATTTCACCGCCACCCCGGGAGAGTTGCCCGGCAGCACATGGATCAACCGCGGCGCGAACGCCCGGACAAAGCTCCTTCGCCCCTTGAAGTCCTGCTTCGGCACCCATTCGTCCAAGGCCCTCGGGTCGGGAAAATTCTGCTCGACCACGGTACGTAGAAGCCGCTTGTCGAGATATGTCGTCGCGCCGTAGACCTGGTCTCGCAGCACCGAGCGCGGCAGCACGTGGGTGGCCGCCATGCGGTCGATGCACTCTTGCACGAAAGGGTTCTGCGGATCACGGATACGTTCGCCGGTCTCGACCAGGAAGTCGATGATCTCCGATAGCGGAACGTTGAGCAGCGGCGGCACCTCGGTCCGTGGATGCACCGCACGGTCCAGGTCGATCGTCGGCGTCGCGAAGACGACACCCAGGTCACGCGAGCGGTGCGTTACCGCTTGGTCTTCCACCAGCTCGCCACGCAGGAAGAACGGCGCGGCGACAACAGATTCGGTCATGGTCATGACAGGCCCCTCACGTACGCGTCGACGGTTCCGGCGCAGCCGATCTTGTCGTCGTCTTTGACATCCGAGTAGCGAACAATGTTGTTGCGGATCGACGGTCCCGCGCAGCCGCAGGCACAGGGGTCGAGATTGAGCGAGATCTTGTCGCCGGTGATGACGCCGCCCCAGCGTCCGTCGAGAGAAAGATCGAAAAATGCTGCACGGCCTTCGATCTCGCCGGACTCGTGCGGCAGCAAAGCCTCGCCCTTCTCGTCGAGGACGAAGGGCACGATCCATGGCGGCACGTGATAGCGGTCGCCCGCTCTGCACTTGGGCATACCCGAGTTGAGCTCCTGCATGGAGTAGTTCTGGAAGTCGCGGTTGTCCGGGATATTGAAGGTCTCGTGGACGAATTCCCGGTAGTCCGGCGGCAGTTGCGCGCGCTTGAGTCCTCCGCCGACGTATATGCAGTTGTCCGGGTGGAAGTCTTTCGCCGAGAAGCCCCGCTCGCGAACGATCTTGGCGACCTGGTAGAGCGCATTCCACATACCGGAGATGAAGAGCTTGTCGGCGCGATGTTCGATGAGCTGCTCGGCGGCCACGATCATCGCCCCGTCGAGTGCCTCTTGCCGCTCGGCCGAGGTCCGATCGAAGTCGGCCAGCTCCTCGGGCCGGGCGGTTCCGTCTGCGATCTTCCTGCGCAGTACGACCATCTTGGTCAGCGAGCCCACGGTGATCGGCGGTATCGGCAAGCGAAATGCCGGTTTGTCGGGATCGCCGAACGCCGCCGCCTGCGCCTCTCCGATGATGATGTTCCTCGGCACTGCGGCGATGGGCGCGACACCGATCCTGCGCCGGTCTCGCGCCGGCGCAACTCCCGAACCCCAGGCGAAGACGTTGACGGTGTCCTTACGCGACCAGGCCATGTCCTTTTCCGAGGAAAGCAGCATCGCCGACTTTCCTGTCGTGCCGCCGGAACAGGACACGAAGTGCCCCTTGGCCTGCAGGCGCGCGATCCACTGATCGATGTCGGCAATGTCCGAGGTGTCGATAGGGCTGATCGGATAGGGCGAGACGGTTCCCAACCACTTGCCGAGCCGGTCCCAGCGCTGCTCGGCCAGGAAGCCTTCGGGGTAACTCTTGTAGGCGGTGTGTGGGAACAGCAGCGGCACCATGTCGGCGTAGTCGCGGATCTCGTTGACACCGGCTTCGCGTGCTCGATGATCCAGCAGCTTGATGCGGTTCCTGCGCTCCTGGAACTTCTCGTTCAACGCCTCGACCTGCCGCTCACGGAGTTCGGAGCGGGAGTAGTGGAAACGGTCCTCGGCATCCACCAGCCGAGTCAATTGCTCCGGGGGTGAGGTCACGGGCTTCCCTTCGGTAGACGTTGCCGGAAATGGCAACTCATGCGTATCATTAATTCGGCAGCCTCATCATGACGAAGTCAAGGGTGTTATGCAAGAGCGATTTTCGGCGAGAGCGACGAGACGAGTGTGACGCACTCCCTCGCCACGGGGAGGGAGTGCGTCACACATGAGAGACTGTCCAGGGCGAAGCGCTCGATACGCACACGCGACGGCGTGGACCAGATGGTGCACTTCACCTTTCATCTACTACTCGGCGGCCGCAGGCCGCGTTGAACACCTTGGGAGAGTGCCTTGCATATCGATACGAACAGACCGGTCGCGGTCGTCACCGGAGCCAGCTCGGGCATCGGCGAATCGTCCGCTCGCCAACTCGTGGAACTCGGCTGGCAGGTGATCGGCGTTGGCCGCGACCGGCAACGCAGTGCCGCCGCCACCGAGCGCATTGCTGCCGCCGCCCGCGATGGTGGTGCGTTCACCATGCTGCGCGGCGATTTCACCCTGATGTCGGAAGTCGAGCGGGTTGCGGGCGAGATAAGGGCACTCACCCCTCACCTCGACGTCCTCGTCAACAACGCCGGAGGTGTAAGCACTCAGCGGACAGTCACCGAGGAAGGCACCGAGGCGACGTTCGCCGTCAATCACCTCGCTCCATTCCTACTGACGCGGAAGCTGATTCCGCTGCATCCGGAGGGTGAGGGAGCTCGGCTCCACCGCTCGGTGCGCGTGATCGCCGTGTCGTCGAACGCGCACCGGAGGATCCAGGAATTCGACTGGGACGATCTACAGAGCCTGAACGAGTTCGATCCCATCGTCGCCTACGGCCGGGCGAAGCTCGCCAATATACTCTTCACCCGCGAACTCGCGCGGCGCGGGGAGGCGACCGGGCTCGTCGCCCAGGCCATGCATCCCGGCGTGGTTGCCAGCAACTTCGCCTCCCACGGGACCGGAGCACTGCAAGCACACATGGCCACCGCCGACGCGGTCTCGCCGGACGAACCGGCTGAAACGCTGGCATGGCTGGCTACCGCCCCCGAGCCGGGCCGCGACGGTGGGCGCTACTTCCACCGCAAGGCCGAGGAGACGCCCGCAGCGGCCGCACAGGACGACGACGCCGCCGCTCGCCTGTGGAACGAGAGCGAAAAGCTGCTGGCCGAACTGGGCTTCCAGATCGCGGATGCCGCCGAGTCAGGCCGCATTTCGTAAGTGGTTCCGATCGCGGGAATCACACGCCAGGGCGGCCGGCGTCCCCGGTAAAGGGTTGATCGACCAAGACCAAACCTGAATACCGGAGCCCTCGTGCCCAGCGTAGCGCTGGCGGGGTGGGCGGATCTGACCGACGCGCAGTGGTCGGTTTCGGCTGGCGCCACTCGCCAGATTCTGTGGAACGTCAGTGTCGAATCGACCATTGCTCGGGCCCATCAGCGCGCAGCCGACGCCCGAAGGTGACGACGCCGGTCAGGTCGGACCACCCGGCGGCGTCGAGACAGAACCCGACGATCACGCGCGTTGGGACGCTCGCGCAGCGACCGGACCGCCAGAACACACCTGGCGTGCGCGCAGGGCGCAAGGCCCTCTCGATCATCGTCACCGCACGTCAGGGCTGCGACAGTCGCTGTTCGAGGCGATCCTCGCGAGTCAATCCCGGTGCCTCGCCACGGGCGTGGTCGGCCGCGCTGTCGTCCGGAAACGTACTGGCGGATCGCGCATACCGCAGTGCCGCCACCCGCGCCGCCGCGGTGCTCAGGCGACGATCCCGGTCAAGACCGACCGGGCCGCCAACCGCACACGCAGAGGTTCCGCCGATGGAGTGACCACCGGGTCTTCGATCCCGAGCACTACAAGCAGCGTCACACTGACGAGCGCGGCATCAACCTGCTCGAGCAGAACAACGCTGCTGCAACGAGATACGAAAAGCGCACCGTACACCGCCACAGTTCGTGTCGCCGCGATCAACCAGTGGCTCTGCCCTCCACGCTTGCGAAACTCGGTGAGTCCGGCGATGGACTTGCGCAGCGCCGCAGTCGCGGCAGCCAACGCCGTATGGAAGCTCGCCCCAACGTCGATCCGGCATGCCGGCTCAGACGAGATACCGTCCGCCATTGACGCTGAGCGTCTGCCCAGTCACGTACCCGGCCTCATCCGAGGCCAAGTACGCGACGGCGTACGCGATATCCTCCGCACAGCCGACGCGTTTCATTGGAAGCCTGGCCGCGAGCTCATCCGGCTCGTGGCTTTCCCGCAGCAGTGGCGTGTCCACGGTGCCAGGCGGGACGTTGTTGACGGTGATCCCCTTCTCCGCGAACTCGACTGCCAGTGCCTTGGTGAAACCGATGATGCCACCCTTCGATGCCGCGTAATGGGCCACCGCCGGAGCACCGGTCTGCGCGGACGACGAGGAGATATTGATGATCCGGCCCCAGCCGGCGGCGAGCATGTCGGCAACAAGTACCTGCGTGACCAGGAAAGGTCCCTTGAGGTTCACCTCGACAATCCGGTCCCAGTTCTCCTCCGTGAGGTCGAGGAACGGCGAGTATTTCGTGACTCCGGCATTGTTCACCAGAATCGTGACTGGCCCGAGTTCCGCGCGGGTCCGGGCCGCCGCAGCCGCGACAGCTGCGGAGTCGGCCGCGTCACCGGTGATGGCGACCGCCTTTCCGCCCGCTTCGCGAATTCCCGCAACCGTCGCCTCGGCGTCGGCGGCGTTCAGGTCCCACACAGCGACCGCCGCGCCCTGGGCCGCGAGCACTGTCGCTATGGCGCGCCCGATTCCGCGGCCACCGCCCGTAACGACTGCGTTTCTTCCTTCGTGGGCCACCAGGGCCTCCTCTCTGTCGACGAATGTCTTCGCTGTGTACCGGTGCCGCGCGCAGCTTCCTGACCACAGGGAACCTGGCGTTGCCGCTGGAGTGGTCGACTACCTCGGTGATCTCGACCTATGGGCATCACGCACTCGTGGCTTCTGTTCCGGTCAGAGCCCAACGGGCGATCTCCATCTGATCCGCACCCGGCCCCAGGTCGGTGTCGGCCTGTGACCAAACCTGCACGGCCCGGTCGCCGAGTGCGGTGCCAATCCCTAGCTCTGCTGCCAAGCCTGTGGCAATGCGCATGTCTTTGAGCATGAGGCGCAACGCGAATCCGGAGTCATAGGTCTCGGGGAGTACGAAGTTCGGGAACTTGGTTTCACTCGCCGCGCTGCGTCCACTCGCCGCGTTGATCGTCGATACAATCACCTCCGGGTCGAGCCCGAAGCGGCGGCCGATGGCAAAGCCTTCGGCGGTAGCCAGCAGTTGAACCGCTGCAAGTAGGTTGTTGATGGCTTTGAGAGCGTGCCCCGCACCGATGTCGCCCACCCGGAGCCAAGTACCGAGCGGAGCCAGCATCGCACTGAGCTGCGCCACAGTGGCTTCGTTTCCAGCAGCCATGATTGTCAGTGTGCCGGCCGCAGCGCCGCCGATGCCGCCGGATACCGGTGCGTCGACAAAATTGACGCCTCGTTCAGCCAGTTCGAGAGCAACGCGGCGGGTCGATGTGGGCTCGGACGACCCCATATCGATGACGATGGTGCCGGAGGCCAACTCGCCGAGCACGTCGACATCGTTGAGCACGGACTCCACCACCGTGGAATTCGGCAACATCAGAATGACAATGCCTGCTCCGGCCACCGCCTCCGCTGAAGTCGCAACTACAGTGCCCCCCGTCTCGGCAAATGATCGGCGGGCGGCCTCCTGTAGGTCGAATCCCACTACTTGGAAACCGGATTCGACCAGTCGGCGTGACATATGTGCACCCATGTTGCCCAGGCCGACAAAGGCGATGTGTCCGTTGCTTGTTTCAGGCATCAGAGCACTCCGACAGGATTTCATCAGCACTACGGAAGGATTCGATGGCAGCGGGGACACCGACGTAGACGGCGGTCTGGAGGAGCACCTCACGGATCTCGTCGTGAGTCGCCCCGTTGGTCAATGCGCCGCGTACGTGGGTAGCGAACTCTTTGGGTCGGTTGAGCGCAGTGAGCATCGCCAGGGTGACCAGAGATCGAGTACGGCGGTCGAGGCCCGGCCGGGTCCAGATTGCACCCCAGCAGTACTCGGTGACGAGATCCTGCATAGAAGAGGAGAATTCGCTGGCGTCGGCCAGGGCGCGGGTGACGTACTCGGCACCGACGACCTCGCGGCGGACTTGCAGACCCGCCTCGTAGGTCTCGCGGTGTGTGCGATCAGTGTGCATGTTGTGGATCCTTCTGTCAGTCGAGGAACAGGGCCGGGTTGAGGTCAGAGATTGACGATCACGGTCTTGGTCTCGGTAAACGCGTCCAGCGCCTCGTATCCCTTCCCACGGCCGTAACCGGACTTCTTGAAACCACCGAAGGGCAACTCCACCCCACCGGCCGCCCCATACGTGTTGACATAAACCTGCCCCGCCTGAATATCAGCAGCCAACCGATGTGCGCGCGAAAGATCCCTCGTCCAAACTGCGCCGAGCAAGGCATATTGCGTGCCGTTCGCCAACTCGAGCGCCTCCGCCTCGGTATCGAAGGTATTGCAAACCAACACCGGTCCGAACACCTCCTGCTGAGCGATGTCGGACCGCGGATCAGCGCCGTCGACCAGCGTCGGAGCGAAGTAGGCGCCACCGGTAAGACCTGGTTCATCGGGAATCGATCCGCCGACGACGACCTCACCGGTGCTCAGCTCGCTCAGGAATGCCTGAACTCGGGCCTGCTGTTTGAATGACACCAGCGGTCCGAGGTCCATGTCGGCCGAACCGGGTCCGATACTCACCGCGCCGAACCGCTTGGCCACCAACTCCAGGACCTCGTCATGGACCGAGGTATGCACCAACAGACGAGAACCCGCCGAACACGTCTGCCCAGCGTTCTGCAGAACCGCCTTCGCCACGAAGGTGGCCGCGCGGTCCAGATCGGCGTCGGGGAAAACGATCTGGGCCGACTTGCCGCCCAGCTCGAGAACGACCGGCACCACCCGATCTGCGGCCGCGTGGGCGATCACCGATCCGATCTGGGTGGACCCGACAAACCCGATATGGTCGATCCCGTCATGGGCGCTCAACGAGGCACCCGCCTCGACTCCGAGACCTGGCACGATATTCAGCACGCCTGCCGGGATCCCCGCCTCAATCGCCAACTGGGCGATGGCGACCGCGGTGCGCGGTGTTTCGTCTGCGGGCTTTACAACACAACAGTTTCCGGTAGCGATCGCCGGAGCGACCCCACGCGCGAACAGCTGCATCGGATAGTTCCAGGCAACGATATGACCCGTCACCCCGTACGGCTCGCGGCGAGTATAGGCATGCAAGTCAGGACCCAACGGGATCGTGATCCCGTAGTAGGAATCGATCGCGTGACCATAGAAGCGGAAGTAGCGGGCACACACCAACGCATCGGTTCTGGCCTGCCCCAGCGGTTTACCCGAATCCTCGCTCTCCAACGACGCCAACACTGCTGCGTCACGTTCGATCAGATCCGCCAGCTGGATCAACAACCGGGCACGAGTCTCCGGCGACGTCTCCCGCCATGCCCGCTGCGCGGCACGGGCCGCACGCACCGCCCGATCCACTTCATCATGTCCACACCTGACCACAGCCCCCAGCGACGCACCGGTCGAGGGATCGATGTTGTCATAGGTATCTGATGTGAGCACCCGACTTCCATCAATGAAGGCCGCAACTGTCTCCACCGGTCAACACTCCTCACTCTTCTTTCGTGGATGCACGACGACCTCGAAGACACGTTCAGACTCGTCGGCTTCGAACCGTCAGATTTGTCGATGCCCCTGCGACATCCGGCGATGCGCCGGACTTAACGACGGAGGCGCCCTCGAGGCAGGAGCAGTCGGGCGATGGAACCAGCATCGACGCCGGCGCCATGAATCTCTCCGACATACCCCGGCACCGTCATGCCGAGAACGCCGATACCTGCCTCGCGGCATAGGTTGTATCTGCGGCTGTCGCACGATTCGCCTGCACCGGCGTCGCAGCAGCCCGCACCGTCCCGAAATCGAGGGCAGCGCTGGCCCCACCGTCGACGAGCAGGTCGATGCCGTTGAGGAGGCTCGCCTGTTCCGACAGCGCGAATGCCACCACTGCGGCGATCTCCGCGTCATGCCCCCTGCGCTGCACTATCCGACCGATGCGCGAGTGTTCGGCAGTCTCCGACCGCACCGGTGAGTTGCCGATGTTGCCCGTTGACACCGAACAGATACGTGCGCCCACGGACCCGAGCCGCACGGACTCCCGCCGAACGAAGCGTTCCAGGCCGCGCTTGGCCCAGGCGTGGGCCGCGGCAGGATCCTCTATGGCCGGTCCGAGCGCCTCGCGCAGTCGGCGTAGGAACCGCTGGGCAAGCGGGTCGTCGAGGACGGCCGGCGCAGCCGCGTCGGAAGTATCCGGGCCCAGCATCGGCGACATACCCGCCAACACCACCATGGCGGTGCCGTTGTCGGCCAGTGGCCGGAGCGCGTCGGCCAGCCGAGCCGTGGTGACGAGATCCACGGCGAGAATCTGCTGCCAGTCGGCCGATGTCGGCGCGCAGACGTCGGCATGCGCGACCGCACGCAGCGTACCCAGATCCGCGATTCGCGCCACCAGGCGCGCGAGACCCTTTCGGTCCGTTACATCGAGACTGAACGGCTCGGCGTCCACGCCGGCATCGTCCACGAGTTCGCGGGCGAGGGCCGCGGCGGCGTGCGGATCCCGGTCGGTGAGCAGCAGCGTTTCCACATGGTCGACAAGTTGCCGCGCACAGGCTGCTCCCAGTCCGTAGCCCACGCCGGTGACGACACCCACGGTCCTGTTGTGCAGTGCGGTGGATAGCGCCGTGGGTGAGTTCACGGGGCGTCCCTTCGGTAGACGTTGCAATAAATAGCCACTCCTGCGTATCATTAATTTGTAACCTCATCATGGCGAAGGCGGGAGTGTTATGCAAGAGCGAATTTCGGTGACACCAAAGTGACGAGAACGACGCCAGCCCCCCGCCGCGGCGCGGGACGCCCCACCCGCGAGCAGGCCGAGGCACGCCAGGACGAACTGCTCGATGCCGCACTCGGACTGTTCCTGGAGCACGGCTTCGAGATGACGACGATCGAGATGATCGCCTCCCACGTCGGCATGACCAAACGCACGGTCTACGCCCATCACTCAGACAAAGCGTCGTTGTTCCTCGCAGCGGTGCAACGGGCGATCAACCGGCAGATCATCCCTCGCCGGGTGCTCGAAGACTTCAATCGCGGTGATCTCGCCGAAACACTCGAAGCGATCGCCCGGCTGCACATCGACCAAGTGATGACGCCAGACGGACTGCGTCTCCAGCGGATCATCAACACCGAAAGCTACCGATTTCCGAGCATATTCACCGCCAACTACGAACAGCGCTCCAAGCCGGTGCTCGACTTCGTCGCCGGTCTGCTCGACCGGGCCACAGCAGCAGGCGACATCGCTCCCACCACAACCGAACTCGCCGCCATCGCGTTCATGAACATGGCGGTCGGCAACTCCGTGCGCTCGATCGTGAGCGGCCAAACACCGACCCGGGACGAAGTCGATCAGAGAGTGCACTTCACCGTTCATCTGCTACTCGACGGCCTCAGGCCACGCTGAACATCCGGTAACGCAGAATTCAGTTTGTGGCAGTCGTGCTCGATGGACGGCGAATCTGCAGTGGCGCTGAACCATTGGTAACGAGTCAGCCATCCCCGACCCCTAGAGAAGGAGTCGGGGCGACCTCATGACGCGGGGTCCCGGATTCCGGCCTCGGGGCACGGCGTGCGCGTAGCGGACATCTCGGAAGTGAACCGCTCGGCGTCGCGGGACTGAACCCGAGGCGTCGGATCGCCACCTGACGCGATCTCGCGCCACGGTCTCTACGGTGAAACTTCGAAGAGGATACTCTTGCCAACTCGGACATAGGAAACTATGTTGTGTACGTAACAGATTGGAGGTGCCGAAGCCTTCGTCTCGTTGCGATCGTGCGCCGGGAGACCTCGGTGAGGTGTCAGCCGATGTTGAATTTCCTGTCATACGAGGCGGAGTGATGCTGCCGGGGTCGTGCGCGACTCTCCGCCAGTTTCACGTCTTCGCACTCCATCTGCCTGGTCGGCAATCACCTGCACATGCGGTTCAACCGCACCACGCGGGACCGAACTGACCGATATCCACGCTGTCTCAGGTTCTTTCACCCTCGAACCCATGAAAGGCACCTTGTGATCTCGAAAAAACGTGCGCTCGTGGCCGGCGTTGCCGCGGCAGTTCTCATGCTCAGCGCGTGTAGCAGCGGAGACTCAACCGACACCGCCGCCGTCGGCGGCCCCTCCGGCGACCCGGTCAGCGGAGGGACCGGCCATATCATCGAACAGGCCGAACCCCGCAGCCTCGACCCGGCGCTCATCTCCAACTCCTGGGCGAACTCCCCTGTGTTGGGCAACGCGCTGTACGGCACCCTGATGATCGACAATCCGGACACCGGTGACATCGAATACAAACTGGCGGAGGACTTCTCATCCACCGACGCGGGCAAGACATTCACCCTCACACTGCGTGACGGTGTCCAGTTCTCCGATGGCAGCCCGTTCAACGCCGAAGCGGTGAAGTTCGGTTGGGACCGCATCAAGGACCGCGCAACCGCCTCCGCGGACATCACTCAGGCATCGTTGATCGAAAGCAGTCAGGTCATCGACGACCGGACCCTACAGGTGACGATGGTCGAACCGGTCCCGAACTTCGCCAATGCCATCTTGCAGACCGGGATGAACTGGATCGCCTCCCCTGCCTCACTGCAGGGCGGCCAGCAGTCCATCGACTCCAACCCGATCGGTGCGGGACCGTACACGCTCGAGCAGTGGTCGCGTCAGGACGTCATCAAACTCACCCGCAACGCGAAGTACTACGACGCGCCGCGCCCGTACCTGGACAAGCTCGAGATCCGCGCGATCGTCGATGCCGACCAGCGGTACAACACCCTCGTCAGCGGCGGCGCCGACCTCTCCCTCGAAGGCATCTGGTCGAACATCGACAAGGCGAAGAACGCAGGCCTGCAGAACTCGGTCGTTCCACTCAGCGGCGGCACCACGATAGTTCTGAATACCACGAAGGCGCCGTTCGATGATGTGCGTGCACGTAAGGCGTTCGCGTTCGCACTCGATCTCGACGGCATCAACAATGCGGCGTTCGAGGGCACGGCCAAGTTGCCGCGCACGTTGTTCGACGAGTCTTCTCCGTTCTACAAGGACATCCCGCTCGCAGAGCAGAACCGGGCCGAGGCGCAGCGCCTCCTCGACGAACTGGCGGCAGAGGGCAAGCCGCTGGAGTTCACGATGTCGCTGTACCCGGCAAACAGGGTTGTGGGTGAGGCGATCCAGACGCAGCTGAGCACGTTGAACAACATCAAGGTCGATGTTCGGACGATCGATTTGGCTCAGGTCGGACAGATCATGGCCAAGAAGGACTACGACACCCTGGTGAGCACGGTGGCCTTCGCCGATCCCGAACCGCGCCTGTGGTCGTCGCTCCACAGCGGCTCCGCCGGAAACACCAGTGGCACCAATGATCCCGAGATGGACGTAGCGCTGGATACGGGTCGCACTGCCTCTGATCAAGCGGAACGTGCTGCGGCGTACGAGACTGTGCAGAAGCGTCTGGTCGAGCTCAACCCCGTCATCTTCTACACCCGCGCCGCGCCCGGTGTCATCGCCAGCGCCAACGTCGGTGGAATTCGGCAGTACGGGATAGGGTCGGTGCTTCCCGAGACGCTATGGATCCAGAAGTAGGATGAAGCGAATCGTGCACCGGTTCTGACTCTTCACTGAATTCTGTACAGTCTGCCATTCCGCCGATCGATGGTCCGGGCTCACACCAGCGCATCGGACAGCAGCTGACTCGCATAGAGTTTCACGTCGTCTTCGGCACGCTCTTCCCTTCGTAGCCCGACACTGCAGCTTGCCTGCGACTTCCCCGAGCCGAGGCTCACGGAGGACAAGCCTCCGAGATCTACGATCAGCCGGTGACCTTGCATTCAGCGAAACACACTTCGCTGTATATTGTTTCATTCTTCGTTAATAGCGAGAGGGCCTCGAGCCATCGAGCCCCGGAGCAGATTAGAGGAGGACGTCCATGTCGGACGCTGACACGCCCCAGTTCTCTTTGACCCGGTTGTATCATCCGAGTCATCACGTGACCGACCTTGATGTGGCGCAGGTGTGGTTCGAGCGAGTTTTCGGTCGTCCGAGCCGGCCGATTGCGGAGATGACGAAAACAGCTCCGGCGAGTGAGGGTTATCCGACTGACTATTCGACGTTCACTCCGATCAGCGATGTTCTGTTCGACACGATTGATCCGAAACGTTATGTGCTCGACGGTGTTCAGCAGTACGCGAGTGTTGATCGACCGCATCTGAAGGGGTTCGGGTGGTACGTCGAGGGGATCGTCGACGTGTATCGCAGGCTCAGGGATCTGGGTATTTCGATGGTCGGCCAGCGGGGGGAGGTCGCCGCCGGTGAGGATCCACCGCTGGCGCCGGGTTCGCCGATGCCGATCTTCTTCACGGTGCCTGGGAGCGCAGGTCTGCGGTACGAGTTCTTGCCACAGATTCCGTTTCCGTTGGATCATCGGCTGGCACCGGGGTGGGAGGTGCCGCCGGTGTCCGAAGATGATCCGTTGGGCATCGAGCGGTGTTCGCATCACACAGTTTTGACCGATCGTCCGGAGCGGGCGTTGCGGGTGATGGTGGACGGCCTGGGCGGCACCGTGATTCACCAGGGCCGCAACGAGGTGCTCGGTGCAAGCAGCACGTATGTGCACCTGGCTGATGCAGTGTTCGAATACGCGGTTCCGGATGCGGGGACCGCGGCGTATGCGGATTGGGCGGGGGCGGCGCCGGACGATACCTACCATGCGATCACCTGGAAGGTCGTGGATCTAGATCGGGTGGAGCGGCATCTGAAGGAGCAGGGTGTCGGCGTTGCGGTCCGCACCGGTGAGGTCATCGTCACCGACCCGGCTTCGAGCCTGGGGATACCCTGGGGGTTCAGCACCGTCCTGACACCGGGCGACCCGCGGGATGCGGGATGACGCCGAGACGGTGAACATCCTTCCATCCATCTCTTCCACGACCACGGACTGCGTCGGCGGCCACCGGTCTGCCCGGTGCCCCGGCTCCGCAGTTCCGAGGGGTGTTCACCGTCTATTGCGGCACGTTTCCTCGAACTGCCGACTGCGGCGCACCCGTGCGCAGCGCCCGCCGGTCCTTCCTTTATCGGGCGACATTGACTTTGGCCTTTTCAGATTTGTCAGAATGACCGTATATATATCGAGAAGGGGTCTTCCTCGTGCCCAAGTCGCCCACCCTCCCACTCTCCGAAATCACCGTGGTGAGCATCGAACAGGCTGTGGCTGCACCGTTCGCGACACGTCAGCTCGCCGACCTCGGCGCACGAGTGATCAAGATCGAACGCCCCGACGGCGGCGACTTCGCCCGACGCTACGACGAATCGGCACATGGACAATCGAGCTACTTCGTGTGGCTCAACCGTTCCAAGGAGTCACTGACCCTTGATCTCAAGTCCGAACAGGGCCGCGCCATTCTCGAGCAGTTGCTGGGCACCGCCGACGTGTTCGTCCAGAACCTGGCCCCCGGCGCAGCGACACGCATGGGCCTCGACGCCGAGTCGCTGCAGCAGCGTCACTCGTCCCTTATCCCGTGCGATATCTCCGGGTACGGCAGTACCGGCCCGTGGTCGGACCGGAAGGCGTACGACATGCTCGTACAGGGGGAATCCGGACTGATGTCCCTGACCGGTCCCGAGTCCACACCCTCTCGGGTTGGCATCTCGATCGCCGACATCTCCGCGGGAATGTACGCCTACAGCGGTATTTTGAGTGCCCTGTTCACGCGCGCGACCACCGGTGTCGCCCGCGCGGTGGAGGTGTCGCTGTTCGAGTCCCTCGGCGAGTGGATGGGCAATCCGGCGTACTACACCGAATGCGGTGGGACCCAACCCCGCCGGGTCGGTGCCGAGCACGCGACAATCGCACCGTACGGCGCCTTCCCGACCTCCGACGGCACGATCCTGCTATCCGTGCAGAACGAGCGCGAGTGGGTGACGCTCTGCACCGAACTTCTCGGAAATGCCTCGCTCACAACGGATCCACGCTTCGAATGCAACTCCGCGAGGGTTGCCAACCGCGCAGAGTGCAACGCTCTCATCTCCGAACAGACCCGCACCATGACGACAGACGACGCACTCTCCCTGCTCGACAAGATCGCCATCGCGAACGGCAGGCTCGCCTCGGTGTCCGACTTCCTCACGCACCCTTCGCTGGAGGGGCGCAATCGATGGCGCGAGGTCGACACCCCGGGAGGCCCGGTGCGCGCGTTGCTCCCGCCCGCCACCCTCGCAGGCGTCGAACCGCGCTTCGATCCGGTTCCTGCCCTCGGAGCACATACGGACTCCATCCTCGGTCAGCTAGGCTACGACTACGCTGCAATCGACGCCCTGCGATCCGCGACGTTGATCTAACCGTGTTTCGAAAGTGGTTCCGATCGCGGGAATCACACGCCAGGACGGCCGGGTTGTCGTGACAACTGCATGATCGAGGTCCCCGGTGAGAAGTTGATCGACCAAGACAAGCCTGAACACCGGGGACCTCCTTCGTCCTAGTTGAGAACGTCGCCTTGCCACTACGTTTGTCGCTTCGCTGCGAGTGACCGTCCCTCACCGCGAACTGTTCGGGGTGGGTTGCGCGCGAGAAGTACGGACCGTCGAGTGTCGGGTCAGAGTCGGATCAGGATGCGCGGCACCCAGCCCTCGGGCGTCGGGCGCGGCCCGGTAAACCACCTCGGCTGCCTCGACGAGATGATCATCTCCCTCTACGCCGGCGCGACCACCGTGCGCGACATCGTCTTCCACCTCGAATCGCCGCTGGGCACCGATCTTTCGCACGAGACGATCTCGAAGATCACCGACGTGGTCCTCGACGAGGTCAGGCCTGGCATTCGAGGCCTTTCGAACATTTAATTAAATTGAACTGCAACATGTTTCGATACATCTGATCCTTGAGTATATTCTAGATCGTTACCTTCCCGACATGCTCGGTTGGTCCGGCATTACCCAACTGCCACCATCCTGGCCGAGGATCCACCTCGGGTCTCGGCTCGTCGAGCCACCCGCCCGACGGCACGACCGAGCACCGGATCGGCCGTCCTCACGAGAGGCACGACATGAACATCGTCAAGACCCCGACCACGACCACCAGCCTCCTCGACGCGAGGATCCAGTCGATCCAGTGGTCCACCGGGTCGACCCCGCAGACCCTCTGACCCCGCGCGACCCGCGCTGACGAGAGCCGCGCGGGTCGCGCGAACCGGTTCACACCCGGGCTGGGCCCGGCGGGCACCATCACCGCACTCCAGGGGTGAGTCTTCCCGTCGGGCGAATGCCCGATCGACCATGGAGCAGCAGCTTGGGCCTCGACCGAGGAACGGATCGTTCACCGGAGTGGGCGGGCTCCGGACATCTTCTGGAGTCGTCATGGTCCCCATCTCCTTGGTGTCCAGTACACCGGTCCGTCACCGCGGTGCGCGCATGATCTGCGCGGTCAAGGCGAGACGAGCTGTGCGGAGACTGTTTTGCGGCTACTGCGGCCGGGACTGCTCAGTTTCAGGGCGGAACGGAACTTCTACTGTTGCGTCGGATGCGCCGACCGCGTCTGAGCGCGCATCAGTGCCACGCTGTTGCTTCTTCTGCTCGTCTCGCCGACTCGCCTCACGGGCCGTCGCCGGGCGTCGGCTCGCCCCGACCACCCCGGCGACAGCTAACGAACACCCGTATCTGCGCGGGGCAGCTCGATGTGGACGTGGTGGCCGGCATCGGCCGCCGGGACTCATCCGGGATGGACATGCGGACTGCCCGAGCGGCGTACTCCTGCGGAGCGTGATCAACCCACCACGGTCGCGTTCGGTCGCCGACGGGATCGGCGACTCCGGTTCGGGAACACTGAAAATGGAAGGTCACCAGATGCGGTCAACGACCTCCTCGCCTCACATCGACAACGCAGGAAGAACGTCGCCCGAGACTCAGGCGTGCGAAGCGAGCCTCGTCGCCGACGCATGGTGGGTGGGTGTGGCGGTGCCGCAGGTACGGGTTCGTTCGTGAGGGTCAGCTGCGGTGAGCCCCGGAACAACTGGTCGGACGAGTTCATCGACGTCTTTCTCGACGAGGCCGGACGGCACGGGTTGACCGCGCCCCGTACCGCGGTCGCCGGTATCATCGACCGGCACACCGCCCAGGTTGCGGCCCGGCTCGGTGTCACGGTGACAACTGCACGCACCCGGATCTCCGTGGACAACATCCGGGACATGGCGAGGGAGGCCTCCGTGGGGTTCGCGAAGGAGGAGCCCGGTCAGGGCCTGCTCGACATCCCGGTCACCCACACCGTGCCGCTGGCGGTCGCGGCCCGCACTGTCGTCGGCCTGACCATCACCTCCGAACTCGCCACCGCAGCCGCAGCCGCTGCCGCTCGGCTCGATCGCGAGGCGATCGTGCATGCCGGCCGCGAGGCGACCGCCCTGATCGCCGCCTGGTCCTTGATGATCGAACGCACCGCCACCGACAATGACACCACCGGTGTACTCGTCGTGGCGGTGCCGGAGGCGGCGATTCACCGCGCCCTGCGCGAGCTGGCGCGCGCCACCGTGCACCTCGACGCCGGTGTCATCCTGCTCGATGGCGACGACCCGGACCGGCTACGGGCGGCCCTGAGCGGCAATATCACCGCCCTCCTCGGCGAACTCTGACCAGCAGAGATTTCGGCGAGCGCAGCCCGAACTCAGACCGGGACCGGAAGCTACGCAACAAATTTCAGTCGAACGACCATGCTCGGTGGCGGCGTGCGGCCAGTCACGATCACCCTCGACGCGGTCGGCGCCGACTCCGATGGTGCCGGCCCACCCGGCCGGCAAGACAGGGAGAACAGGCGATCACGACCGACCCCTCATGGAACCCGAGAGAGCGCCCGGGAGGCCGTGCTGGCGAAGGCGACCGGCAGTCAGCCTCGTTGATGGATCCTGCTGCGAGACATGCGCTCCCGACGCTCCCGGTTACCGGCCCGAGACGCCACGTTTCGGCCCGGGCCACCCAGGTGAGTGGATGTCAGGGAGTGGCGGTGGCCGCCCATTTCTCGAAGCGTTCCCGGAGGTTCGACGTGGGGTCGGGGAGCCCGACGCCGGTGAACGCTCGGCGGGCCGCCAGCTCGTGCATCGCGGCCGGGTCGCCGAGCCAGTCGAGGTGGTGGTTCACCTCCAGGCTGACCGCCCCGTGGAACGCCGCCCAGACGACGGTCAGCTCCTCGGCACTGAGATCGGGGGTCCGGAGACTCCGCAGCGCATCGACGATCGGCTCGAACACCTCGGTCTGGGCGGCGACGGTCGGACCGCCCGGCGGGGCCTGGTAGCCGGGCAGCTGGTCGGAGAAGATCAGGTTGAACTCGCTGCGGTGGGCCAGGGCCCAGCGTCGGTGAGCCAGGATCCCGACCAGCGCACGGTCCGCCGGGGGTGCGTCGCCGAAGGCCGTGACCGCGGTCGCGGTGGCCTCGGCCAGGCTTCGGTAGCTGCCGAGCAGGAGCAGGGTGAATACGTCGTCGAGGCCGTCGAAGTAGGTGTAGAGCGAGGCGGAGCTGAGTCCGACGCCCCGGGCGATCGCACGCATGGACACCGACGATGGTCCACCCGCGGCGAGCTGCCGCCGCGCCTCCGCCTCGATGTCGGCCAGCAGCTCGCGCCGCTGCCGCTGCCGACGCGTCTCCCCGTTCTCGGTTGACATCGCCCCACAATACCGCGCAGCGATTGACATCCGAACACTGATCGGAAACACTACTCGTGCGATATCCGATCAGTGTTCGGAATCCGTTTACCGATCGCATTGTGGCGCCTGGTCGCGATCCGTTCGTCGGCCACCGCCTGACTCTCGCCAGTCCGAAACCAGATACAGGGAGTGGACCCGATGACCACCCACGTTGTGCTCGGTGCCGGTCCGGTCGGCCGCGCCGTCGTCGCCTCGCTCACCACGCGCGGGATCACACCCGCCGTGGTGACCCGGTCCGGGCACGCCGTGCCCGGAGCGACCAGTCGGCGAGCGGACCTCACCGACCCGGCCGCTGCGGCCGCCGCGGTCGCCGACGCCGAGGTCGTGTTCCAATGCGCCCAGCCCGCCTACCACCGTTGGCCACAGGAGTTCCGGGCTCTGCAGAGTCGGGTGATCGGAGCCGCCGCCGCGGCCGGAGCGCTGCTTGTCGTGGCCGAGAACGTCTACGGCTACGGCGTCGTCCCCGGCCCGCTCACCGAGGCGCTTCCCCTGTCCGCCGAGACACGCAAGGGCCAGGTGCGCGCTCAGATGTGGCGCGACCTCTCCGACGCTCACCGGGCCGGGCAGGTGCGCGTCGTGGCCGGGCGGGCCTCGGACTTCTTCGGACCCGGCGTCACGGCGTCCGCGGTCGGTGCCCGCTTCTTCACGCCCATCGTCCGCGGGAAACCGGTGCCCGTGGCCGGTGATCCCGATCGACGCCACACCTACACCTACGTCCCTGACTTCGGCGAGGCCCTGGTCCGGTTGAGCGAGACGCCGGCGACCTGGGGCAGGGCCTGGCACGTACCGAACCCCGCGACCGTGACCACCCGCGAATTCGCCGAACGCGCAGCAACTCTCGCCGCGGAGCCGCTGCGGCTGCGCCCGGTCCGGCCCTGGCAGCTGCGCCTGCTCGGCACACTCGTGCCTGCGGCCCGCGAGACGGTCGAGATGCTCTACCAGTTCGACGACGACCACGTGGTCGACCACACCGCGTACGCCGCCGTCCTCGGTGACCACGCCACCGCCCTGGACGACGCGTTGGCCGCCACCATCGCGGCGTACGCCGCGCCCCTCCGACCCGCCACGCGATGACCGGCGCCGCTGCGTCCCGGTCCCGCGCCACAAAGAACCGAGCTGGTCGACGGATAGGAGGCGCGAGTTCCCCGCCGCGACCCGGTCCCCGGCTCCTGGGGCCGGGGTCACGTCCCACTCCTGCCGCATCGCCGCCGGTACGCCTTCCACAACGCCCGTGACAGTGGTGTCCTGGATGCACCGCGTGGCCGTCGAGGCCCGCGGATCTACTCCCGAGCCGAGGAATCGCCATGACCACGATCCATCTCCACCAGAGCACCACCGCCACACCCGAGCAGGTCCTCTCCGGCCTCACCGACTTCGGGCCAGGACGCCACGAGCTGTTCGGCAACAGCACCGACAGCTACCTGAAAGTGCACAGTCAAGGCCCCCACGACGCGGACGTCACCGAAGGCTCGAACGGCATCTGGGAACGCCTGCACTACGACTGGACCGACCCCCACCACGTCCTGATGACGACCACCGACTCCAACCTGTGGGGAGGCGCCTCGGGCCACACCTACACCCTCACCCCACAACCCACCGGCACCACCGACGTCGACGTCGTCGTGGTCCGCGACGGCAAGAACCTGCGGGGACGACTCCTCGCCGCAGTCCTTGGCCTGTTCGGCGCACGGATCCTCGGCAAGGAACTTCGCAAGTCCGTCAAAGCCATCGAAACCCGCAACGACGGCACCGGTGGCGCAACGACACACCCGCCGGAAGAATGAACCGAAACCCGTCCCCGGCCGGTCACGCGGAACAGCACCTGATCGATTTGGCGATCCTGCGCCTCGCCGCCAAACACACGGACAAATCCTTCGCCGAAGTCATAGACGCCGTCACGCGCGCTCGGGTGCACTTCGACGGCAAACCCATCCGCGACTTCGTGCCGCTGCTCGTCGAACGACATGCCGACAAGGAACTCGGCATTCCCCTCCGACCATCTGACCGAACAACCATCCGCCGGTGATGCGGTTGCGGGACTCCACCACGCCTCCCCCGCCCAAGACGCGTCGTGCCGATCGCGACCCTGCCGACGCCGACACCGTGCATTCGAAGGTCAGCGACATCGACCTGGTTGAGCAGGCACACCGACCTTCGACGAAGGCCCCATCCCGAGTCCATCCCGCTGTTCGTCGAGTGACGTGCCCGCGCTCACCTCGTCACCGAGGCTGACGTGGCCAGCGCCACTCACGGGTGGACCACACATGTCGAGTCGGGTTGACTTTCGTATGTGTCCAAGGTGGCCGCGGCCGTCGCAGGCATCACCGCCGTTGTGTTGGGGGCCGGGTGCGAGAGCGGGATCGAGTCCCGCGTCGGCTCCTCTGTCGTCGCCGTGTCGTCGGTGAAGTCCGACACGTGGTACGCCGCCGAGTTCGTCCAGACGATGGTCGGAATGGAACTCTCGTCGGCCGAGGATCCGGCTGCGGAAGTGTCCGCGGCCGTGGCGCTCGCCGAGGACGACTGCCACCTCTTCGCCTCCGACGACCTCTCCTCCACCCACAGCCCACGGCAGAACGCGACCGGCCTCGATGACCTGGTCCGTGACCTGCACACTCGGTACCCGGCAACCGACGCCCAGATCCGGCAGGGGCTGATCCTGCAGGCCGAATATGCCTGCCCCGACTACCTCGACATGCTCACCGCCTACGACACGTGGGCCGCCACCCGATGACCCCTCGAGTCGCAACGCCGAAGTGAACGACAAATTCGGTGTCCGAGCACCGGAGGATCGGGCTGCAGGTCACCGCGCGCTCGCCCGTCGCAAGAGCCGAAAGTGGACCGTCACCCAGCCACCGGGTGACGCGAAGGCAGCCGCCCGCTGACATTCCCCGGCGACTCGCATGAAATCGCTGCTCTCACCTACCCTTTCCGTGCGCCGTTGTCGTCCCTCTGCGCACGGCGAAGGCTCGCCGGTCCACACCCCTCTGGGCCGGCGAGCCGCACCGATCGGGCATGGCCACTCCGCGCGGTCACCAGGGCCACCACTCGAGCATGATCGTCTCCCAGCTCGCGCGGACATCATCGGCTCGCACCGGACCGTGCGCCTCCTGCCCGACATCCGTGACGGCCGTGTGCGCGAGTGGAACAAGCGAGCCGCCGCCGCCACGGTTCGGCGGACGTTCCTGCAGAACCTGTTCGCTGGCAAGAAGCCAGCGGCATGTGCACAGCTATACCAAGTCCGGGCAGCGGCCGGGCCTCATCCTCATCGTCGGCCGAACCGGACTTGGGCTCGGGCAACGCTCGTCGGCACCGGGATCGCTGGGGTCGTGGTTCTGGCTCACACCCGATATCGCCGTGGTTTCCGGGTCTTTCGCCCGCCGCGCTCGGAATTGGTTGGTCTCCTGACAATCGCGGATCCTGGGTACTGACCGCCTCGACAACCGAGCCTGACTCACCCAAGCCGCCACCGACCGCCCGAGCTCGAGTCAGCCAGATTCTGGCGGGCGAGACCGGCACACCACGACCCACCGTTCCCGCCTCTGTTCCGTTCGTGTGTGCGATGATGCCGCGAATGAACGTCGTTGGCACCGCAGCACAATGGCGACTCGGCCGCGAACCGCCCGCCGGCCGGGCCAGGTGTGGGCCGGTGGAGCACGCCGGCTCGGGAATCACCGGCTCCGTCTTCCCACTTCCCCCACGACCCGATCGAGCACGTCGCCCCGCCGCAACCGCGTCGAGGTCATCGCACCGCGCCACCCGAAGTCGCCGTCGAACAAGTGTCGTCGAAGTGCAACCCGTCGATCGCCGGGATCTCGTCCGCGGTCGCACCCGGGGTGGACACGACGGCGGGCGCCGGGACGGGTCGACGCATCCGACAGTGATCGGAGCCGCTCGATGCACAGGGATCCGTTTACGTACACCGCGCCGTGGTGCGCCTGCCGCACATCCGCGGACAGAGTCAGACCACGTGGCACGGGCCTTCGGGGTGTGTTCGAGTGGCGGTCCGCCGCGCCCCGGGATAGAAACAATGTGTGACACCAGTCACTTTCGTGTGACGAGAGGTACGGCCACGGATGTGGTCGGCGGCCACAGCCGCCGTCCCGATCCCACCGTGTCCGGACCCGATCGGGACCGGAGACTCGCACACGGACGACGTCGGGAAAGGGGTTCGGATGAGCTCACCGAAGAAGCGAGTGTTGTTCGTCGGGAGCCCCGGCACCGACGAAGTGGCACAGTGGGCGGCACTGCGGGAGTTGGCGACCCAGCGAGGATTCGAGTGCACCCGCACCCCCACCGCAGGTGGGGTGCGGTACGTCGTGGCGACCGCCGAGGTCCTGGGTGGGTCCCGTTCACCTGCGCAGGAACGAATCCTGCACGAGATCGACGCCACCGGCCTGCGCTATCTGAGCGTGCACGCCGCATACGGGTGGATGTCCGACGACTCCTCACCGGGCGAACGCCCGTGAACGCCGACGTGCCCGAACTGCTGATACTGCTGTCAGCGGCGGACTTCGATCGGGGGCGGTCGGTCACCGCCGCGGGGGCGGAGCACGGGCGCACCCTGTGAGCTGGCCCTGTCACCCCGATCCTGGTGCCCAGCTACTCGGTGCATCGCGGGCCGTGGCGCGGATCGGCTACCGCCTGACGATGCTGCCGTTGCGGATCGCCGATGGTCTGATCGTGCCGGTCCTGTTCGATGCCGACAGGCCGGTCCGACTGGCGTTCGAACGGCTGTTGATCGACTGCGACCGCCTTGCCGCGGGCCTGCTCGACGACGAGTCGGCCGCCGCGCACGCCGCCGACCTGTCCGCACGGACCACCCCGGTCCGCTACGCCCTGGCCCGCGAGCAGCTCCGCACCCGGGCCGCCGCCGACGCGACCCTCGCCCGTCACCGGGCCCTGTTCCTGCAGCGCCAGCGCGCGCACCGACGTGACCACCGACCGTGATCTCGAGCCCGTCGATGTCCGGCACCGGGGGCAGATCGCGACCGCCCCGACACTGGCCACGACGCCATGCCCGTCGAATGGCTAATCGACGGAGTGTTGACCGCGGCAGGTCTCTACACCGTCCTGCCCCCGAT
The DNA here is from genome assembly GCF_042879035.1 of Rhodococcus sp. NPDC003318. NCBI lineage: Bacteria > Bacillati > Actinomycetota > Actinomycetes > Mycobacteriales > Nocardiaceae > Rhodococcus > Rhodococcus sp. NPDC003318. The sequence goes on from NZ_JBIAOU010000012.1 coordinate 72,006, forward strand.
GACTCCCGGCCGCCACACCATGACCGCGCGCTTGCGCGACGAACCATCAGTGACCGCAACTGTCTCGGTCGATGTCTCCGGTGAACCGCCACAACTTCACTCCACCAGTAGAGACAACACCTCCACATGACCGCCAGTGGGGCGAGGGTGCCGAGAGCGTCCGTTGTGATCAGAACCGCCAATTCCGGGAGAGCTGTACGGCAGGAGACAGGACCGCCTTGAAGGGAATCCTGCATCCGCCGGAGTCTCTTCTTCCGGGCGCCAGGTGGCCGATCTGGCAGATCCTGACCACCAAGGCGATCGCTGAAATGTTGCTGATCTCCCAGGTAACCGCGTGCAGGCAGGTGGAGCACGTGCTGTCCAAGCTTGAATTCCCTCGCCTACGCAGACCGCCCTGGTCGTAGAGCTGGGCCGTGACCAGCACCGATGGGGTCGAGTGAGTGGGTACGTTCCGGAAAGACAGGTATATGGCCCCGGTAGTTCCACCGTCGCGGGCAGGCCTACGCGGATGGAACCCTGTGATCCAGTTCACCACAGTCACCCCAGGGGTCCCCGATGTACGAGCACCAGCCGAAACACAGCCCGGAAGCGGGCCTCACCGCCGAGATGTCCTGGCGAGAGGTCGAGGTCGGGGGCCACCCGGTGGCGTACGGGGTGGTGGGCCACGGCTCGCCCGTCGTGTTCCTGCACGGGTTCGGCCTCACCCACCGCACCTACGCGAGCGCACTGCGGCGGCTGTCCGGCATGGGCGTGCGGGTGTACGCACCCGCACTGCCCGGATTCGGCGGCACCCCCGAACTCCCACCGCGCCGACGGAACCTGGCCGGCTATGCCCACTGGTTGGCGGCGTTCCTGGACGCGCTGGGATTGGACGAGCCGGTGACCCTCGTCGGCCACTCGTTCGGCGGTGGCGTCGCGATCCAGTCGGCCCACGACCTCGGCGACCGGGTCGCGCGGCTGGTGCTGATCAACTCGGTCGGCGGCGCCGCGTGGTCGCCCGCCGGCGGCCGGGTGCGCCCGATCCGGGAGCGGCCGTTGTGGCAGTGGGGCGCCGCGGCGACCGGCGACGCCCTGGCGACCCGAACGCCCGTGGCCGCGTTGGTGACCATCGCGATCGACACGGCGGTCAACGCGGTGCGCAACCCGCGTGCCGTTCTCCGGATCGCGGACCTCGCCCGGACCGCGGACCTACGGCGCGAGCTGGTCGAGCTCGCCGACCGCGGGCTGCCCGTGACGCTGCTGTGGAGCCACTGCGACACGTTCATCCCACGCGCGAGCTTCGAGTCGCTGCGCGCGGCGTTGCGTAACCCGCCGGTGCACACGGTCGCCGGATGTCACGGCTGGTTGATCGGTGACCCGGACGGCTTCGGCAACGCGATGGCCGCCGTGCTGGACGAGCGGCCGCAGATGGTCGCGTGATGGCCGCCGCCCCGAGGATCGGGGAGGGCTGCCGCCCCGAGGATCGGGTCAGGGCTGCACCGGCCATCCACCTCGACCGACATGTGTACCGGTCAGGAGATGGCACTACGCCTGACCGTGCAACGCGCCCCCCGCCCCACACCAGACGGTCACTTCGACGACCAACTGGCCGGCCTTCCCGAGCAGCCCGACCGGGTCGGCCCCTGGACCACCTGTTCGAGGACCACGACGTACTGACCCTGTTCGCCGGCATCACGCCCGACGACGGGGTCAACCTCGATCCACCCGCCTGCTTCGACCCGTTCGAGCCGCCTCGGTCTCGCGACGCGGGTACCGCCGGGCAGATCCCTTGGCCCCGCTGATCAGAGGGCCTGCCAACACCAGGAGAAGGATCGTATGAACCCACACGACCAAGAACTGCTCGAATTCGCACGACGCTGGGAGCCCTTCGGTGGTCCGAGCACCGCCGAAATCCTCGTCGAATTCGGGATGACACCCCGCCGGTTCGCTGAGCGGCTCGAGGAGCTGCGGTATCGGCGCCGCCGGTCGATCACCCAATAAATAGCGGCGGCCGGCCACTCGCCGACCCGTGGGACCACGAGCAGGACCCGCACCAGGGCTGACCGAGATCGCGTTGACGACCACTCGTGCCGTCACCGCCCCGATTCCGACGCCGGATGCCGTCACCCCCCGCGCGGAAAGAACGCGGCTTCCGCCAATACCGGGGGTCGTGTCAACGGCGGGTTAGAACTAGTTTTCACCCCGTCGTCGACAGGCACCTTGTTGCGACTGGTCCGAGCGTTGCCGGACCCGCCGCCGAACTCTGTCGAGGTACTCGGCGTCGACGACTGTGCGCTGCGGCGCCGGCATCGATACGGCACCGTGCTCATCGACATGAGCACCCACCGGCCGATCGATGTTCTCGCCGACCGCAGAGCCGAGACCGTCGCCGAGCGGCTCAGAGCGCACCTGGGACCGAGGTGATCTGTCGTGATCGCGCCGGCGCCTGTGCCGAAGCGGCCCGCGCCGGCGCACCGGAGGCGGTCGAGGTCGCCGACCGATGGCACCTCTGGCACAGCTTGGCCGAGGTGGTGGAGAAAACCGTTGCCGCCCATCATCGTTGCCTGTGTACTGCGCTCGAACCGGAATCGGGTGACGCCCGTACACAGTGAAGAGCAGCGGGAGACTGCCGACCAGATGATCGCGGCATTCGCGGAGATACTCGCCGAACGCCGCGGCGAGAATTCCACTCCTGGATGGCCGCGGTCAGAGCTGACGACCTGAACGAAGCTGCACCGATTCGTCCGCGGCCTGGAAACCGACCATGACGCCGTCCGCAACGGGCTTACTCTGCCCTACAGCTCCGGCACCGTCGAAGCCACGTCAACCGCATCAAGATGCTCCCACGGCAGATGTACGGTCGCGCCGGATTCGATCTACTCCGAAAGCGAATTCGCCTCAGCCACTGACGCACTCAGAATCCATCACGGAAGTGGGCCAGAACCCGAGAACTGACCAGCGGGACCTGCGTTGTCATCTGTGGTGCGCAGTGCACCTGTGTTCGATCGGCCGCGTTGTCGCCCCGAGAGGGCGGTCCTCCCGCAGTGGCAGTGGGCAGTGGCAGTGACAGTGGCAGGAAATCGCGCCTGACGACGACGCCAACGGGCCGCGTCGGGTGCACGAACATTCGGCGACGCCACCGCTGGCAGACCGGGTGTCACGCAGGCCGGATGCTGCCTGAGTACGAGAGCCCGGACAGGGGCGAAAACACCGGGGCGAGCAGGCGAAAGCGAAAACGAAACAAGGGGCCGGTTCCGGCGCCAGGGGCGGCGTGGCCGGCCGCGGGACCCTGACCAGGCGGCCCCGACTGGACGAATGTCCAAGTGGACCGAGAGGTATGGCTTGGGATACAACAGACGCCGATTCGTGACTTGACTCACATCTAGCCGTTACGGCCGGACACGTCCAGAACACACCGCAACCACAGTTCTTCCGGGGGGGACCATTGCCTGATCCGGGTCCGGGGGAACGGAAAGGCAAGGGCTCGTGCTGCTCCCGATGTCGCCGACCGATTCGATGTTCCTGATCGGCGAGTCCCGCCGCCATCCGATGCACGTCGGGGGCCTGGCGGTGTTCGACCCACCGGAGGGTTCCGATGCGCGCGACGTCCGCGCGATGCTCGACGCGGCGCTCACGCGAGGCGAGGTGTCCCCGCTGCTGCGCAAACGGGCCGCACGGTCGCTGACCACGCTGGGCCAGTGGGGCTGGGAATCCGACACCGAGGTCGACCTCGGCCACCACGTCCGCCACGACGCCCTCCCCCAACCCGGCGGCATCACCGAACTGCTCGATCTGGTCGCCCGCCTGCACGCCGGCCTCCTCGACCGCAGCCGCCCACTGTGGGAGATCCACCTGATCGAGGGCCTCGCCGACGGACGCCTCGCGGTGTACGTCAAGATCCACCACGCCCTCGCCGACGGGATGTCGGCGATGAAGCTGCTGCGCGCCGCGCTCAGCGAGAACCCGGACGCACGAGAGATGCCCGCACCCTGGGAACCGTCGGTGCGCGAGCGCCCCGCGCTGCGACTCGTCACGGACCCACCCACCGGCGGCACGAACCCCCTCCTCGACGTGCCCGCGGCGGCCCTGCGCGTGGCCCGCGACACCGTCGGCGAGGTGGCCGGTCTGCTGCCCGCCCTCGCCGGCACCGTCGACCGGGCGCTGCACCACCGCGGCGGCGCGCTCACGCTCGCCGCACCGCACTCGATGCTCAACGTGCCGATCGGCGGGGCCCGACGATTCGCGGCCCGCTCCTGGCCACTCGAACGGCTGCGCCTGGTCGCCAAGCACGCCGACGCCACCGTCAACGACGTGGTCCTCGCGATGTGCTCGGGCGCTCTGCGTACGTTCATCGGCGCTCTCGGGGTGCTGCCCGAGCATCCGCTGATCGCCATGGTTCCGGTCTCGCTACGAGGTGAGAAGCGGGAAACCAAGACGGGCAACGAGATCGGGATGCTCTCGTGCAACCTCGGCACCCATCTCGACGATCCGGCGCTGCGGCTCGAGACGGTGCACGCCGCCATGACCGACGGCAAGAACGCGATGCGCACCATGAGCCGCACCCAGAACCTGGCCGCAAGCGCCCTCGGCACCGTCCCGCTGGCTCTGGGCATGTTCGGGATCGGTTCGTTCATCCGCCCCGCGAACGTGATGATCTCCAACGTGCCGGGGCCGAGCGAGCCCCTGTACTGGAACGGCGCCCGCCTCACCGCCCTGTACCCGCTGTCGATCCCGGTCCGTGGGCAGGCCCTGAACATCACCTGCACCAGCACCGACGACGAGATCGCGTTCGGGCTCACCGGCTGCCGCCGCACCCTGCCCGACCTGGCGCCGATGCTCGACCACCTCGACGACGAACTCGGCGCCCTCGAACACGCCGTCGGCCTGTAGTGGCCGCGGCGATGAACCGCCACGGACCCGACCGGCCCGGCACCGGCCGCGCGCGACCCAGTGCCGCGGCGGCGCCCTCCCCGGCGGTGGCCGCGGCCACCGCCGGCACGGCCGTCGTGTCGAGCGGATCCGTTGCCCTCGGCGTTGCGGCGGCGGTGCTCACCGTCGCCTGCGTCACCCTCGAAACCCACACGTGACCCACAGGCAATCGAAATCGTTTCCGGCGCAACCGGAATCATCGGAAACCAGCGACAGGACACCCACCCATGACCGCATCGGCGACCCCAGCACTCCCCCGCCGCACCACGACGCACGGCGGCTCGATGAGAACCGAGGAGATCAAGGCCCGCATCGAGGCCATGTACGCGGACCGTCCCGCACCCGCCCCGCGCCGAACCCGCGAGAGCAGGTCCGCGTGAACACCAACGTCGCACAGCTGCTGCTGGTCCTGACCGCCGGGATCGCAGGCACGGCGGCGGCCCAGGCGACCCTCCGCCGCCGCGACCGGCGCGGCCCCCGCCGCAGGCCGATCCGCCTCGGCGAACACATCATGCGCCCGCACGGACAGGAACACCACGCGTCCTCACCGCCGGCAGAACCGGCGGCGAGGACGACGGGCGGGTGACCATTCCGCCGACATCGACGGGCGGGCCGCCTCGCTCACCCTCACCGTTCGCGACGCCGCACCGTGAGGACGGGGTCCCCCGAGAGCGTTCCACCGATTCTCACCTCGGTTCTCGGCTGACTCCGCGCCGGGTATCGAGGCGGTGTGCCCGAGCAGGACTACATTCCGCTGATCGCGCTGCTGCGCAGTCGGCTGACCGACGACGAGGCCCGCACCGTCACCGACACCCTTGTCGACCAGCTCCCGTCGCCGATCGACAAGTGTCGACGACGGGCTGAGAATGACCCCGTAACGACGGGAACTGACCCCTCTCCAATGCCGGGAGGGTGATATCAGTGGAGGATTGGGCAGAGATCCGTCGGCTGCATCGCAGCGAGGGTTGTCGAAGACCTTCGCCCATCACGCGGTGGTCGAGGCCGCGAGCAGCAGGAAGAAGATGCGAGGTCGGCTCCTGGCGGACATCTTCACGAAGTCGGCCGAGCTGAACGAGCGGCTGGCGTGACGATCCGCCTCGATCGCGACGACATCCTCGCGATTGCAACGACGCACCACGGCCCCGGCCGTGGACCACCTGCCACCGAACCCGAGCACAACGGGCAATCTCGGCCTTCGGCGTCACGAAACATCGGAACGCCGCGCCGGCGAGTACGTGACGAGATCACGTCGCCGGGATCAGATGGGCGTCGCCGAACTCGTTGGGTGTCCCGCGCGGGGTCAGGGCCGCGATGTAGTGCTGCGGGCCGTGGTCGTTCAGCGAGAACCGGAACGGCAGGCCGCGCAGCAGCCGGAACTTGCTCGCCACGAACCCCAACGGGGCCTCGACGAGACCGAGAAGATCGCCCATCTGCGTGATCGGGTCGTCGGAGGTGTCCCGCCACGCGTCGCCGTAGCGGTACTCGCGTCCGAAGTGCTCGAAGTGGTCGGAGTCGCTCGGCGGGAGGTGCGGCACGAGGTCCTTCCGGTAGACGTAGCGGAGCACGTTCCGGTCGAGGAAGTCGTGCGCGGCGCAGGCCGCCGCGAACTCCGGCGAGCCCACCATCGGTGCGCCGAAGGTGTAGGCGCCCTTGAATACCGGCTCGAAGGGTTCGATGTACCCCTTCTCGACCGACAGCATCACGGCCATCAGCGCGGCCATCGCACCGCCGAGGCTGTGACCGGTGAGGTAGAGCGTGGTCATCGGACCCGGCATCGGCTTCAACGGTGTTTCCTCGTCGTCGTCGAGAACCGAGCGCCCCTGGAGCGCCCGCTGCAGCGCCGCGACCACCGCGAACCGGGTCGCGCGCACGTTGCGGTAGAACCCGGCATGGACGGCATACGTCCCGGCCTCGACTGCGTCCGCGCCCTCGGTCTTCGGAAATGGGAAGGCGATCTTGTCGGGGTGCACGTCGGCGTCGGTCAACCAGTTGACCACGTTCGTCGGTTCGGTGCCGCGGTAGGCCAGGATCACGACACTGCCGTCGCTGCTTTGGATCAGGTACGCGGTGGACCTGATGAACATCGCGTCCACGGACATCTCCACCCGCAGGCAGTGATTGTCGACCAGGCCCATCCGCGCGAGCATCATCGCCACCGTCTCGGCGTCCGAGTAGGCGTAACCGGCTGCGACTGCAAGGGTGTGGGCCACGGTCGGGTCCGGTTGCTGCTCGACCCCGGCAAGGGTCGCACCGAGATCGTGGTACACCGGGAAGGTGGTCGACGAGGTCGGCTTCGCCGGCCGGTAGGCGGACAACGATCGTGCAATCGACCTCTCGATCAACATGACGCGACGCTACCCGATGGCAGGCAGAACTGATTCGGGATCGCTCGTGAGACGAGTGGATGGATGTAGGGCCGGATCAACTGGTGTCGTGTGCCGGTGGGGGCGCGAGCGAACACCGCTGAGCGGCAGCAGGCGCCGTTGTCGGTGACCACCCGGGTGAACCGGGCGATACCGTGGGCGGCGAAGAACGCCAGTTGGCGACTGGCGGTCCCGGTTCACCCATTTGCTGGCGCAGGCTCGGGATATGCCTATTTCGGCGGCGATGTGGGCGATCGGGCGGTGCTGGCATCGCTGGACGAGTCTGCGTCCTTCAACGGACAGCGGCGCATTACCGTGGGTCACGGACGGGTCTTTCTGTCGGCGGACGAGTTGGTGGCACTTCTCATCCTGCCGCCGAAGACCCCTCCGCTCCTTCGGCCCAGATCCTGGCCGGTGTCTACAACGTCATGACCCGCAACTGCTATTGCGCGCTGAAAAGAGCGCGGTGGATTTCCTCGCTGGTCCTCTTCCCGGGAGTGGGTTCGGCAGCACGCCCGCCGACGAATGCTCCTGCGGGCATGTCGTTCCCGCGGGCACGCTCGGCCCGCAGGTCGGAGAACAGTGGTCCGTCCAGATCAGTCGTCTTGATCAAAAGTGGTCCTCACTTGTCGTCCGGCATATATGGCAGCAGCCGGAACTTGGCCGATTACAAGCCCGCACGAGACTTCCACAGCCTTGTCGAAGACGTCCTGTACACGGCCGAAAGGCTCGATCACCGAAAGCGGTCGTCTGGCGTACTGAGGTCGCCGGGGTTGAAACCCACGTGGCTCGCAACCCACTGTACGGCTCCCTCGAAACGTCGAGCACCGACCACCACGTCCGGCGAGCGCAGTGGCCGAAGCCAGTCGACGCTTCCGGGACCAACCCCAGGAAAACAGGCCACGCCGGGGCGGTGCGACCAACCACGACCTGAGCCACTCGCAGCCCGATGCGTCCCAGCGGACGAGGTTGCCGAACACCTCCCCGCGCCCGGCCCCTCGGCCGGCTTCGGTCTCACTCCCGGCATCGGCACCGGTGGCGCCGCACATCCCGCTTGCGGCGTCCATGCCGTCTCATTGCGTGTCCAACGCGGTCTCGCGCCGGGTCGGTTCGGGGGTCGATGCCGTCGATACCCGCGGTGCGCGCTCGTCCCGAGGCCACGTTCCTCTTCCTGATCCCCTGACGCCGGACGGACAATGAGAATTGCTCATCTTCCTATTCGACCAAGGAGGGCATGATGACCACTGCCCGAGAAATCATGCACCGCGACGCCACCTGCATCGGCGAGCGTGACACCCTCGAATCCGCGGCGAAACGGATGCGCGAACTCGATGTCGGCGCGTTACCGATCTGTGGTGAGGACGATCGTCTGCACGGCATCATCACCGACCGCGACATCGTGCTCAAGTGCCTTGCCGAAGGCCTGGACGCGAAAACGATGACCGCCGGCGAACTGGCGCAAGGCAAGCCGTTTGTCGTCGACGCCGACGCCGACGTGGACCAGGTGCTCAGCGTGATGGAGGAGCACAGGATCCGCCGTCTCCCGGTGCTCGAAGAGCATCGGTTGGTCGGCATGATCAGCGAAGCCGATCTGGCGTCCCATCTTCCCGAGGAGGCGGTCGGGCGGTTCGTCGAGGCGATCTGCGCGAGCGGCACGCCGTAACCTCACGCCGGCGACAACCGGGGCGGCCCGGGCATCGGTGCGTAGCCGTTGCCCGGGCTACATGCTCGGGACGAGCTTCTGCGCGGCGCCGTGAAACGCGGCCATCACCTCGTATCAACTTGTTCAATTCCTGTAGGAGATCGTGGTCTGCAGCCAACCGCAAACGTAGAGGTTCCCCGGTGGACGACCTCCGATGTTCGATCTCGAGCACTACAAGCAGCGGCACGCTGTCGGGTGCGGCATCAATCTGATCAAGCAGAACCCCACGGTGGCAACGAGATACGACGGACTCACTGTCCGCTACACCGCCACCGTTCGAATCGCCGCGATCAGCCAGTGGGTTCGCGCCGCGCACATTCGAAACACGGCCTGGTTCCAACAGCAGCCGGCGCTCGGCGAGTCGGCGGCCTCACGCTGGCACCACCTCCTCGTCCCGGGAATGTCACATGCGATCGGTGCACGTGACAGCGGACTACGCTCGAACGCCCATGGCTGTTGGTGCAGCGACGGTGCTACGTCATCATTCGTGTGGCCTGTTCGCCGACACTGCGAATGATGTCCTTCTCATGCTGAATCCTGGGCGCGAGTACGGACCGGCGATGCGCTTTGACCCCAAAGTATGCGGCGCAGCCGCCGATCCAGGTGGCAAGACCGACTGCGCCGACCGCGATTGCGAGCCCTCCGGCCGGGCCGAGGAACATCGAGAGGGCGAGGAAGACGGCACCGATCACTCCGAGTGCTGCGGATACGATCCGAGGTGCCAGGTTCTTCTGCCGCTCCATCCGACCGATCGCAGCGAGTGAGTCATCGGCCTTCTTCTGCATCTCCTGCACCATCGGGCTGTTCCCGATTCGCTGGTCTCGCTTGAACTTCAAGGTCACGCGGTCAGGTCGGATCGCGGGAAGCAGGGGCAGCGGACGAATCGCCCGAGGCGACTCCACAGACTCGGTCTTCCACCCGAATCCCTCATAGGTGTCACGGTAAATCGACTCAACCGCGTGGGGAACGTGCTCTGTGGCGTAGTCGTAGGCGACGAAGGTATTGAGTGTCGCTGCGGGCTCAGGGGTCGAGACGGTCACGATCTCTCCATTCATTTCAACGACGGCGACGACATTCGGTGTGTTCGTCGATTCGGTACACCATCGATAGTGGCGTCGCGGCGACGATCGCGAATCGTCCACACGCACTCCCCTGACTACTGCGTTTGCAGTACCCCACCGTCGTATCCGAATGGGACGATGAGCGAGTGAACGACACCACCACGCCACAGAAGGGCCGGACGCTGCCACCATTGTGGAAACTCGCTCCATCAGTGATCACCTATGCGGTGTCGGCTGTCATCGCGATTGCGGCGGTCGTGGACATCGTTTCCGCGATCCGCGAGGAAGCGTGGATCGGACTCGTAGGCGTCCTTCTCGTGGTGGCCGGCACGATCGTGGGTCGCTGGCAGCCGTACGGAGGCTTGGTGCTGGTGGCCACGGGCCCGCTCGTTACCGCTCTCGGAGATCGGGAACCGACGGCGGTTTGGTCGATGGCGTGCTTCGCCGCACTCCTGTTCACCCTGCACGGTATGCGGGCACTCGTTGCGGGCGGCACCCTCGCCGCGGCGAACTTCGCTGCTGTGGGCCTACATGCGGGGACAGTCGACGTGAGCGTCGACGCGAGCGCATCGATCGCGGCCTTCGCGGCCCTCGCCGCCGCAGCAGCGGGGAGCGCGGTGCGGGACAACTGGCGTTACCGCAGCGAAGTGGAGCAGCGCATGCGTGTGGCGGAGACAACCCGGATTGCGTCCGTCGAGCGCGGAATCGCACAGGAACGCTTACGTATTGCCCGTGATCTGCACGACAGCGTCGGACACCAGATCGCGGTCGTCAACATGAGACTCGGGGTTGCGGAGGTCCACTTGGAGACAGACCCTTCGGCCGTGCGCGATGATCTCCACAGTGCTCGTGATGCCGTGCAGTCCGTATTGACCGAAGTGCAGGAGATACTGCGAATTCTGCGCGTCGGCGACCGCGGTGAGCAGCTCGAGCCCACCCCCGGGCACGAACTGATTCGCGGAATGATCGATTCGTATCGCACGGCGGGTATGAATGTCGAAGCGCAGGTCGACGATTTCGAGAAGGCCGTGAGTCCGCGGGTCAGCGTGGCCGCCTACCGCATCGTCCAGGAGTCACTGACGAACGCACAACGCCACGGGAGCGGCGCGGTGTCCGTGAAAGTCGAGCAGAGCGGCGACGGGACGGTGACGGTCGAGGTCGCCAACTTGTACACCGCTCGAACCGACGCACCAGGACGGATCGGAAACGGACTCGTCGGAATGCGGGAACGCGCAGCCTCCGTCGGAGGCCGACTCGAAATCCACGCCGATCCGCCGCTCTTCCGAACCACAGCAGTGCTCCCCGCCCGAGGAAAGGTTGAACTGTGATCACGGTCATGCTCGTCGACGATCAGGAGATGATCCGGACAGGTCTGAAGGTCATCGTCGACGCACATCCCGACATGGATGTGGTCGCCGAAGCCGCCGACGGCATGAGCGCGCTGATGCAACTCCGCCGGGTCGATGTCGATGTCGTGCTCCTCGACCTGAACATGCCCGGAATCGACGGAGTCGAGACGACTCGGCGCATCCGCACTGAGCACGATGGTCCTCGACCCCGGATACTCGTCCTGACCACTTTCGATCAGGACGAGAACGTACTCGCAGCACTCCGAGCCGGCGCGGACGGCTTCCTCGGCAAAGGCGCCGGGCCGGCCGAACTCACCGACGGCATCCGACGCACCGCACAGGGCGGACGCGTCCTGTCCCAGAACGCCATCGAGGCCGTGGTCGGCCACGTGACGTCTCCGCCAATCGAGCCGGCGGACCCCGAGGTCGCGGAGCGATTCTCAGAGTTGACTCCCCGCGAACTCGAAATCGTCGAGCAGATCGCCGACGGCCTGAGCAACGCCGAGATCGGACGCATCATGTTCATCTCGCCGTACACGGTGAAGACACATGCCAATCGCGCGATGGTCAAGGTCGGTGCCCGCGATCGTGCTCAACTCGTCTCGCTCGCAGTCCGAGCAGGTATCCGAGGAACACGCTGAGCGAGAGCTACTGCGTACGCAGTACGACGGCGGATCCATCGAGACGATTCGAGAATCGCATGGCTCTGTGAGGCTGAACTTGCCGGTGAAGCCATCGGGCCCGTGACGCGGGCATCACCCGAGCAGAGGAACCCCCATGCCGACGCCACTCGAGTTCGCTGCACGGGCGGCGGGTACGCCCGGCGCCCGGAGGTGGCACCGCTGCCGCAGCGCGCTGACCGACAGGAGGCGGCGGACCGCCTTTGTCACGGCGGCGGCGGTCCCTGGCCACCTGGCGCTTGCCGCGTGGAAGGCCTCGGTGTTCGTCCTTGCTCCGTCTGCGTTCCTCCTCGCGAACGTGCTGTTCACGCTGGCACTTGCAGGCGTGAAGACCGTCGCAGTCATCGCCCACCGACGAGGCGGCGGTGCGTCACGCAACCCCGGGGCGCATCCGAACGCTGAAGCGGGCGCGTACCGCGCCGCCGGGTGGACGGTGCTCGGGTGCTCCGTCCTGTACGTCGTCGCCTGCGTTCCGATGCTCCTGCGTACGGAGCGGGCCGACGCTTACGAGCACTCTGTAGCGCTCGCGATTGCCACGGTAGCGTTCTTCGAACTCGGATTCTCCCTGTACGGATACGTGTCGGCTCGACGCAGCGCGGACGTCGTCCAGGAAGCCGTGAAGCTGACCAGCCTTGCCGCCGCGCTGATCCTTCTCGTCCTGACTCAGACGGCCCTGCTTTCACTGACACCGCTCGAAGAAGCCGATCCGACTCGATACAACGGTCTGTGCGGTGTGCTGCTCGGGTCGCTGGCCGCGGCCATAGGCGGCCGCATGGTCATGCGCGCTGGACAGTGCAACTCCTCCGTGAGCACGGTCGACACCGGCACCGTTGAGACACCTACGGCTGAATGTGATCCTGCTCATACAAGTAGAGTGCACTGAGCCGAGGTCGACTTCACAACCATCACCGCCCCGAAGGAGCTGGGCACCGGAAACATCGGAGCCCGTTCCCCAACCCAGTCGCCGGCGCCACCGCACCCACTATGTCCTCGATCGAGACCGACGAGGGACACTTAGTTAACTACTTTCAGTTCTCATCAGAGCCGCCGTCCAATTGGAATCCGCTCCTCGAAGTACACACCGCACGCTCCCCGGCGCCCCTCCACGAGCAGCAGACTTCCTGGAACGACCAGGTGGGTATGCGCAATTTTGCCCACGAGGCGGAGACTTCACTTCATCGGCTTCACGGCATGAGTGACGTACACCGCCTCGCCTGCTAGGGTCCAGATCGTTAGATACGTGGTCGCCGCATCCCAGGAGCGAAGCATGCGAATCAGAGAAGCCGTCATCGTCGAGGCGGTGCGTACCCCGATCGGTAAGCGGAACGGCTCGCTGAGTTCCGTCCACCCCGTCGACCTGTCGGCATTGGTCCTGAACGAACTGGTCACGCGGACCGGCGTCGACCCCGGATCGATCGACGACGTCATGTGGGGATGCGTCACGCAGCTCGGCGACCAGTCCAGCAACGTCGCACGGTTCGCAACCCTGGCCGCCGGATGGCCGGAAAGTGTCCCCGCCGTCACCATCAACCGGGCCTGCGGGTCGGGGCAGCAGGCCATCGAGTCCGCCGCGCACGCCGTCATGTCCGGCGCCTACGACATCGCGATCGCGGGCGGCGTCGAGATGATGTCCCGGGTTCCGCTGGGCGCGACCCGCGCCAGCGGGTTCCCCTACGGTCAGACCGTCCTCGACCGGTACGAGACCGATCATCTCGACCAGGGCACGGGCGCAGAACTGATAGCCGAGAAGTGGGGCCTGTCGCGGCACGCCCTCGACGAGTTCGCCTCCCGGTCTCATCAGCTCGCAGCCGATGCGATCGATCGCGGGGCCTTCGACTCGCAGCTGGTTCCGGTGGCCATCGGCGAGGCGAAACTCGACGTCGACGAGGGCCTGCGCAGGGGCACCTCCCCGGAGAGCCTGGCCAAGCTGAAGCCGTCGTTCCGTGAGGACGGTGTGATCCACGCGGGCAACGCCTCGCAGATCTCCGACGGCGCCTCCGCCGTGATGATCACGACGCCGGAGAAGGCGGCAGAGCTGGGCCTGACACCCATCGTCCGCCTGTACGCGGGTTCGGTGGTCGGTGCCGATCCGATCCTGATGCTCACCGCCCCGATTCCGGCGACCCAGAAGGTCCTCGCACGAGCCGGTCTCACCATCGACGACATCGGTGCCATCGAGATCAACGAGGCGTTCGCGCCCGTTCCGCTGGCGTGGCAGATCGAGCTCGGGGCCGATCCCGAACGCGTCAACCCGCTGGGCGGCGCCATCGCGGTGGGACACCCGCTCGGCGCATCCGGCGCGATCCTGACGACCCGACTCGTTCACCACATGCGCGAGCAGGGAATCAAGTACGGGCTGCAGACCATTTGCGAGGGTGGCGGAACTGCCAATGCCACGATTTACGAACTCGTCGAGTGATCTCGTCGGACCAGCGCTCGTGATCCGCCCTGCCGTGCCCGGTTCACGGACCGGCAGGGCGGGATCTCGTGCAGCTTTAACGCCCGGCGGCGTCCGGTGTGACCGGAACCCGGGAATCCGAGGTCCACGAGCGGAGCAGGTCCTGCGCGGACGGTCCGCTCTCGCGGTATCCGAGCGGGACGCGCGGCGTCCATCCGCCTCGGCCGTCCTCCACGAGGATCTCCCGGTCGCGAACCTGTGGGTGGCTCGCGGCCTCGTCCAAGCCGAGGACGGGAGTCAGGCACGCATCGGTGGGCTCGGCCAGCTCGGCCCACTCGTCGCGGGTCCGCAGCAGCACCGCAGCAGCGATACGCTCTCGCAGCGCCGGCCACGAGGACGGGTCGTGCCTGCCGTTCGCCAGTTCCGGCTCGAGCCCGAGAACCTCGAGCAGGACGGCGAAGAACGGATCCTCGAGCGCGCCGATGGCAACGAATTTCCCGTCGGCACAGGGGTACACGTCGTAGTAGGGAGCACCGGTGTCGAGCCTGTTCGTTCCGGGTTCGTCGGACCACCGTCCGGTGGAGCGGTACTCGTGAAGCATCGACGTCAGGTACGTCGTGCCATCGAGGATTCCGATGTCGAGCACGCTCCCCAGCCCGGTGCGGTCACGTTCGTACACCGCCGCGAGCACGGCAGTGACCAGATACATGGCGCCGCCACCGAAATCGCCGAGGAGGTTGGCGGGCGGCATCGGGGTACCGCCGCGCCGCGTCGCGGAGTGCAGCGCACCCGACAACGCGATGTAGTTGATGTCGTGGCCGGCGGTCGACGCCAACGGCCCGGACTGTCCCCAACCGGTCATCCGGGCGTACACCAGGCGTTCGTTGACGGCCGACATCTCGGCGGGTCCCAACCCGAGACGCTCCATCACTCCGGGACGGAACCCCTCGACCAGAACGTCGGCGGACGCGATCGCCTCACGCACCTGACGAATCGAATCCTCGTTTTTGAGATCGACCTCCAGCGTGGACCGATTGCGCACCAGCGCGGGCAGTTCCGATCCCGGCCGACGCAGCGTCAGAACCTCCGCACCGAGGTCCGCAAGCATCATGCAACCGAAGGGCGCGGGACCCAGGCCGAGGAACTCGACGACCCGCAAACCCGCAAGTGGTGCAGGATATTTCATAGTTTCATCCCTTGGAATCAATTTTCCTGTCGGTAGATTGAACCGCAGGTTTACCCAAGTAGACAAGCGGGCCAGCGATGAGCCCGGAGCACACTGATGTAGGAGAATCCAAGTGCCTCAATCATTTTACGACGAGGATCACGAGCGCTACCGCGAAGTGGTCCGGGAGTTCGTCAAGCGTGAAGTCACCCCGAACCTGGACCGCTGGGAAGAGGACCGCGCCACCGGCCGAGAGGTCTGGAAGTCCGCCGGTGCGCACGGCGTCCTGGGCATCCGGATCGCCGAGGAGCTCGGCGGCGGCGGAATGAAGGACTACCGGTTCCGGTGTGTCGTCCAGGAGGAGCTCGCCGCGGTCGGCGCAGCATCCCTGGCTTCCGGCTTCTCGATCAACGAGGACATCGTCGCCTCGTACCTGACGACATTCGGTACGGCGGAGCAGCAGCGCGAGTGGCTGCCCGGCATGGCCGAGGGAACGATCGTCGCGTCCATCGCCATGTCCGAGCCGGCGGCGGGCAGCGACCTGCGCGGCATGAAGACCACCGCGGTGCGCGACGGGGACGAGTGGGTCATCAACGGCGCCAAGACCTTCATCACGAGCGGGTTCTCCTCGGACGTCGTGCTCGCCGCCGCGCGCACCGGCGAGCGCGAGGGACGTCCCCGCCTTTCCCTGATCCTCGTCCCGACCTCCACCGACGGCTTCTCCCGCGGACGCAAACTCCGCAAGCTCGGTCTGCATTCGCAGGACACCGCCGAGATCGCCTTCAACAACGTCCGTGTTCCGGTGTCCAACCTGGTGGGCGAGGAAGGGCGCGGATTCCACCACCTCACCGCGCAGCTTCCACTCGAACGGCTCTCGATCGCATGGCGTGCACTGTGCGCCGCCGAGGCTGCCCTGGAGTGGACCATCCGGTACACGAGCGAGCGGAAGGCGTTCGGCGAACGCATCATCGACTTCCAGAACACCCGGTTCCGACTGGCCGAGATGTCGACCGAGATCGATGTCACCCGGACGTTCCTGGAGCAGTCGATTCTCGCCTACAACGACGGCACGTTCGACGTCACGCAGGGCGCGAAGGCCAAGTGGTGGGCCACCGAGCTGCAGAACCGGATCGTCAACGGATGCCTGCAGTTGCACGGCGGATACGGGTACATGGACGAGTACCCGATCTCGCGGGCCTACGCGGACGCGCGCGTGCAGACGATCGTCGGCGGAACGACCGAGATCATGAAGGAGATCATCGGCCGCGAGATCGCCGGACGATACCCCTCCCAGTAGCCGACCACACCCCTGCAGATTTCGTTCACTCCACAGAAAGCCAGAGCATGCAACTCAAGGACAACACATTCCTGGTGACCGGCGGTGCGTCCGGCCTCGGCGAGGCGACCTCCGCTGCGCTCGTCGCCGCGGGCGCTCGGGTCGTCGTCGCCGATCTCGCCTCCTCCGACGGCGAAGCGACCGCCGAACGCCTGGGCGACGCCGCGATTTTCGCTCCTATCGACATCACCGACGAGAACTCGTTCGCCCCCGCCCTGGACGCGGCGGAGAAGCTGGGCCCCCTGCGGGGCGTCGTGCACTGCGCCGGCCGCGGCGGAGACCGGCTCCGCATCCTGGACAAGGAAGGCAATCCGAACGACCTGGAGAGCTTCCGGAACATCCTGGAGATCAACCTCATCGGTACGTAC
Source organism: Rhodococcus sp. NPDC003318 (assembly GCF_042879035.1). Taxonomy (NCBI): domain Bacteria; kingdom Bacillati; phylum Actinomycetota; class Actinomycetes; order Mycobacteriales; family Nocardiaceae; genus Rhodococcus; species Rhodococcus sp. NPDC003318. Next base: position 89,336 of record NZ_JBIAOU010000012.1, read on the forward strand.
AACGTGCTTCGCGCCGCCGCAGCGCGAATCGCCCGCAACGAACCGATCGACGGCGAACGCGGCAGCATCGTTCTCACCGCCTCTGTGGCGGCTTTCGACGGCCAGATCGGCCAGACCGCCTACACCGCGTCGAAGGCGGCCGTGCACGGCATCACCCTCGTCGCGGCGCGTGACCTCGCCAGTGTCGGCATCCGTGTCAACACGATCGCTCCGGGCACGTTCGACACGCCCATGCTCGCGCGTCTGCGCTCCGACATCCGCGACGGCCTCGCCGCCGGAGTGCCCTTCCCGAAGCGACTCGGCCGTCCGGAAGACTACGCCGGAATTGCACTGGCCCTGCTGGAGAACGGCTACGCGAACGGTGAGACGATCCGTCTCGACGGTGCGATCCGGATGCCTCCGCGATGACCACGGCGGCTACAAGTGAAGTTCTCGTAGAGGCCGACTCGGGGATTCTCACGATCACCATCAACAGGCCCCAGCAGCGCAATGCGATGAGCCTGGCCGCGGCGACCCTCATCGCGGAGGCTCTGACACGGCTGGACGAGGATCCCGACCTGTCGGTGGCAGTCCTCACCGGAGGCGGCGGAACCTTCTGTGCCGGTATGGATCTCAAGCGGTTCCAGCTCGGGGAACGACCGATCGTCGAGGGCCGCGGTTTCGGCGGTCTCGTCGAGGCACCCCCGGCGAAGCCGCTGATCGCCGCGGTCGAGGGCTGGGCGCTGGGCGGCGGTTTCGAGATGGTCCTCGCCTGCGACCTCGTCGTCGCCGGTGCCGGCGCGAAGTTCGGACTGCCGGAGGTCAAGCGTGGCCTCGCCGCGCGCGCGGGGGGAATCTTCCGAGCGCCGCGGGTGCTGCCCCGGGCGGTGGCGCTCGAGATGCTGCTGACCGGCGAGCCGATCACGGCTCAGGATGCGCAGGCGCACGGTCTGGTCAATCGCGTGGTCGAGGACGGCTCCGCGCTCGAGGCCGCTCGGTCGCTGGCCGCTGCCATCAGCGCGAACGCGCCACTGGCCGTACGGGCCAGCAAGGCGCTCGCACTCGATGCCCGCACCTGGACCGACGAGGAGTCGTTCGAACGGCAGTCCGTGTACACCGACCCCGTCTTCGCCTCCGCCGACGCGGTCGAAGGTGCCGCAGCCTTCACCGAGCGCCGCGCACCGCGCTGGCAGGGCCGCTGATCGAAGACATGCATGTAGGGGGGCTCGACACGCTGTTGCGGCAAGCGACGGCGTGATCGGCACTTCCCTCTGAGGCAGGACGTCTCCGGCACTCTGGTCAGTGTGCAAGCAAGGGCCCGAGCACCGGAGACGTCGTCCTCGACAGTGAATGTGCCGGATCCGGCGCTCGCCGGATCCGGGACTTGATGTTCAGGCCCCACCACCCTCGGGGATGCTCGAGCAGTCGCACGTCACGCGCTGTTGGGAGCAGGCTTCCGTATCCCCCTTGTTGTCGCGCGAAGCAGACCGGCTCACGAGACCCATCTGCTTGGCGACACAGCACACGCGGCGGTCGCCGACGGGTACTGATCACGGTGCTCGATCACCAGGCGGACCGCACGGGCGAGGATCCCAGCGTCGATCTTCTCAGGCATGGTGCTCATCCTTCCAACTCACAAGGATGCGGCAACGATCCTCTTCGCCAAGCGAATCGCCTCGTCCCGGCACGTCTGCAGAACGGGGCTCTCCGCCCGACGTCGCCATGCCCCTACTGTTGCAATCTGGTTTCCGGTCAAGGGCTTTCGCGCATCGACTCCGAGTTCGACGGTGCGGACGAGTGCTGTCAAGGCGTTGATCATGCGGGTGCGTTCGCAGGTCATCTGCTCCCGGGCGACGACGAGGACACGCATCGCCAACGCGCGGACCATCTGCCCGGGGCGTCCGAAGTCTCGCCAGATCGATGCTCAATACCGATCGTGCGATCCGGACGGCGTCGAGGGCGTCGGTCTTGCCCACGCCCCGCCGGTCCGCGGCGGCCATCGCCGCAGGTTCGACGACGGGGAACCCGGCTGCGAGAAGGCGGTCGGTCAGCACGGCACCGTAGGATCCGATGCCCTCGACCACCACGAGCGTCGGACCCTGCTCGGCACATCGCGCGATCCAGTCGCGGGCGCGGTCGAGTCCTGTTGTGCTGGTGGGGAAGGTCGCCGACACCCCGGGGGCACCGGTGGCTGCGGTCACGACGGTCAACGTGTGGGTCGCGGCGTGTGTGTCGACGCCGATGACTTGTCTGTATTGGTCTGCGACGATGGGCATTGCGGCGGTTCTCCTTCCAGAGGCGGACGTCGTGTTCCGGCGTCGGCCCGGAAGGAAACTTCGAGGCAGGCCTGTAACGGGCCACGACCTGAGGCAACAGGTCGGGCAGGCTTCTAATCAAGCCACCGAAGCGAGACCGGGCCGGCGTCGCCGCCCTCGAACGATGGACAGATCCCGGGAAGTGCACCCAGGCAGGGGGCAAGGCGATTCACGAGTCACATCGGACGAGGCGACGACACCGATCCTGTCAGCCAGCCCCGGGCCGGCCACTGCCAACACTTACAGGCGGTTCAGTCTCGTGGTCGGCGCAGCTCCCGCGGACCGGGTCGCCGCTCTGGTCGGAGCGAAGATCACCGTCACCGTCGGGTTTATTCTTCTGGCAACAGGATTCGCCATCGGAACGAGCATGACTACAAGAGCCTGCGGGCGCAAACCGCTCACGTCTCCTCGGACAGCGACGAGAATTCGAGGACATCGTCGACCAGATCCTCATCGCCGCGATGGACAACGGCTCATTTCCGCAAACTCGACCCCGCGGCTGGCCACGCTGCAGTTCCTCAACATGCACAACCACACCTGTCAGTGGATCAAGCCTGGCGGCGAGTAGGACGCGGAAACGCTGTCCAGGAAGTTTTGTACGACACTGATTTCCGGATTCCGCAGTGAGTAGTTGTCCATCGACGGCCTCGACGGCCGTATGTGCGCCAATCTGGATCGTAGAAAGACCTCCGCACCCGAGTCGACCAGTCCCCGGCGCCGCAAGTCACAAGCGTAGTGCGGCGGTGCGCCAACTTCGGCTCGGCACACCTGATACTTTCCCGCGTTCCTACATCAACGATTCGGGTGGAGCGAACCGATCGCCGTACCTGGTGGCGAGCTCGTGCGCACGGGCCACGAAACCGGCGACCCCGCTCTCGTATGCTGTCACGAACTGATTGACGCCGCCAGCCCAGACCGGGTAGCCGACGCCCATGATCGAACCCAGATTCGCCTCCGCTGCGGACGTGACGACGCCCTCGTCGAGACAGCGGACCGCTTCGACAGCCACGATGAACAGCAGGCGGTCGATCAGGTCGCGAGGCGACGTGCTCGGGGTCCTGGATCCGTCGACGCCGTCCACACCAGGCTGCCCGGAGCGACCGTCACCAGGAGGGTTCCGTGCACTCGTCGGCAGTGGCGCGGTGGAGTAACCCGCCTGCTTCCCAGCATCCTCGACGGCCGTCCGGGAAACGCCTTCGTCGAGCATTGCCGCGGCCTCTGCGCGATAGGCACCGACAAGGCGCGAGACGAACAGCCCGGGCGAGGCGGTGACCACGATCGGGGTTCGACGAATCGACAGGGCGTAGTCGAATGCCCGAGCCAACGCCTCGTCGGATGTCATCTCACCGTGAACGACCTCCACGAGCGGGACCTCGCCGACCTGCTCGGGGAAGTGCAGGCCCACCCGGTCCTCGCGCGCGCGATCGGCGCCGGGGACGGTCGTGATCGTCGACCACAGCACCGCAGTGCACTCCCCGATGCCCTCGATTCCGCGGAATGCCCCCTGCTCGAGTTCGACCGACTCGGGCCGGGTCTCGACGACGAGGTCGACTCCGGCGAGATCGGCGGCGTCGCCGGTCGATACGATCCTGGCCAACAGCTCATCGCATCGCTCCTTCGTGGTGCTTCCGGTCGAAAGCAACTCGGCTTCCGCACGTTCCGCGTGCCACTTGCCTGCCAGCGCGGCGTCGGGTGTGTCATCCACGAGGACGACCTCGAGCCCCGCCTTCGCGGACTGGTACGCGAGCGCCGCGCCGAGAGCACCCGCGCCCCGAATCCCGACCTTCGCCATCGGTGTCGTGGCGACACCCGTGGGCCGTGAGTGTCCAGCCCTGATCGTCTGCGGGTCGAAGAACGACGCCTGCATCATGTTCTTCGCGATCTGGCCGGTGACGAGCGACACGAATCCGCGGGCCTCGATGTCCATCGCGCTCTCGAAGTCCACCTGTGACCCCTCGACAGCGGCAGTCAGGATCGTATGGGGCGCAGGCATCGGAGCTCCCCTGAACGGCGTTCGCAGGTTCGCCGGCAGCACCAGGTCGGCGGGATCCGCGGGCGTGTCGGAGCCTGGTCCGGGAATCTGGTAGCCCGCCCTGTCCCAGGGCTGGACACCCCCGTCGGGATTCGCCTTGATCCACGCCTTCGCGGCGGGCACCAGCTCATCGACCGAACCGACGACCTGGTCGACGAGGCCCACGTCCTTCGCATCCCACGGTCCTCGCGTCACCCCGGGAACGAGCACACGCAGGACGGCGGCGTGCAGGCCGAGCATCCGCACGCTGCGCACCAGTCCACCCCCGCCCGGCAGCATTCCGAGAGTGGACTCGGGGAAGCCGATCTTGACGCCCCGGACGTCGGCGGCGATGCGGCGGTGGGTCGCCAACGCGATCTCCAGACCACCACCGAGGGCGGCGCCGTTGATGGCGGCGACCACTGGCTTGCCGATGGTCTCGAGGCGACGCAGCATCGTTCGGAACGACTCGACGTTCGCGTAGACCTCGTCGGCCTGGTCCGGCCCGATCGTGATCGTGCGCCTGAGGTCGCCGCCCGCGAAGAAGGTCTTCTTCGCGGAGGTGAGCACGACACCGGTGACGGTGTCCCGCTCTGCGTACAGTCGGTCGACTGTCGCGAGGAACGATCGCTTGCACAGATCGTTCATCGTGTTGGTGCGCTGATTCGGATCGTCCATGGTGAGTACGACAATGCCGTCGGCGTCCTGCGCCCAACCGATCATGTTGTCCGCAGTCACCGGGGTACGTCTCCACGTCGGTCCGCGCGACGAGCCGCCACCATGGTCATCGCTTCGGTGTCTTCCGGAAGTCCCAGCTCACGATCTTGTTCGGCGTCACCCTCAGCCATCCGTGACGACCGTCAGCGGTGAAGGTGTCACTGCCCGTGTACTTTCGCGCGAAGCGCAGTTCGGGGTCGGTGAGTCGGCTGTCCTCGGACGATCCCCGAGGTACCTCGCCGACGCTCTCCGCGTGCCCGCAGATCTCGACTCCGCGAAGTTCTCCGAACCCGTGCCCGGCGTCGATGACGATCGACACCCGGGAGTCACGGGCGATGTCCTTCCAACGCTGGCTTCGGACAATCGAGTTGAGCCACAGGCAGGAACCGTCCCAGACGAACCACAGTGGTGCGACATGCGGCGTCCCGTTGGCGTCCACCGTTGCGACACGGCAGGTCCGCTCCTCACCGAGGAAGACGTCGATCTCTTCCGATGTCATCGCGATCGATCGCCCGCGACGCTGCTGCTTCACTTCTGTCATTTGGAGCCTCGATTCTCTCAGCGCCCACGCCATTGCGGAGCGCGACGTTCGAAGAAGGCAGTGATGCCCTCTGCCATGTCGTCCGATGCCTTGACCGCCGCGATCGCTCGGGCCGTCGCTTCCCACCCTCGCTCGTCGGCCTCCTCGTACTGGGATGTGATCGCGGCCAGTGTCTGTCGGACGGCGACCGGAGCCGACTCGCAGATCTCGTCGGCGAGATCGCGGGCCTGGCGGAGGGCGTCACCCGGTTCGGTGACACGACTGACGAGTCCAAGTTGGAACGCACGCTCCGCGGTGAGTCCGTCCTTGGTGATGAGGAGCTGCTTGGCCACGTGAATCGGCAGCGCGCGGATCGCGCGGAACAACGCACCCGACGTCGCGACGACTCCTCGTTGCGTCTCGGGGAGCGCGAATCGCGCCGTGGTGGACGCGACGATGAGATCGCACGCCAGCGCGATCTCGAATCCCCCGCCCAGGGCCGGGCCCTCGACCGCCGCAATCAGTGGTTTGATCCTGCGACGCCGAATGATCCCGTACTCGCCGCCACGTTCGGTACGGGCCTGCGCACCGTCCTTGAGGTCCGATCCGGCGCAGAACACCGAATCGCCTCCGGTGATCACGCCGACCCAGATGTCGTCGTCGTCGTCCAGTCGGTCCAGCGCGGCACTGATCCCCGTCGCCATCTCCGGGTCGATCGCATTGCGCTTGTTTTCACGATCCAGGGTGATGACGAGCACCTTGCCGTGAAGAGCCTGCCGGATGGGCATTCCTACTCCTTTATGAGCACGCTGTGCAACGAGCAGAAGGACGGTTGATCCGGCAGGAAGGAGCCAGCCGGATCGGCCGTCCGCACTGTCCTATCAGATACGCCGTTGAAGCCAGCGCTGACCTAGTGCAATTAGTTATCTATGTCACCTGGCTGATACATTTCGCGAGAGAATCCCGATGTGCACCGGTCGGCGCAACCGGAGGGCAGCCTTCGGCGAGCGGTCGACGAACGAAGGGCGGCCCTCAGACATGCCGATCACCACCGACAGAGCCGTCCTTCCAGGCGACGGACTCACCCTCACCGCCGATGTATGGAGCCCGGAATCGCCGACCGTCAAGGGAACCGTCGTGCTCCTGCACGGCGGTGGCCAGACCAGACACTCGTGGCAGCGCACTGGGATTCGCATCGCCGAACACGGTTGGCGCGCCTACTCCGTGGACGCCCGCGGCCACGGCGACAGCGAGTGGGCCGTCGACGGCGACTACACCACCGAGGCATACGCCCGTGACCTCGTCTCTGTGATCGGCGCGCTCGGCGAAAAGCCCGTCCTGGTGGGAGCCTCTATGGGCGGGACTGCCGCACTCATCGCGGAGGCCGACAATCCCGGCTCGAGCCGTGCACTCGTACTGGTCGACGTCGTCCCCAAGGCAGAAGCGGAGGGGCTGGCGAAGATCACCGGATTCCTCGAACGCGGCCTCGCCGGCTTCGACAGCCTCGACGACGCCCTCGCCGCCGTCGTCGCGTACAACCCCCGGCGTCGCCGACCGCCGCGAGCCGAGGGCCTGCTCAAGAACCTGCGTGAACGCGACGGTCGTTGGTACTGGCACTGGGATCCTCAACTGATCTCCGATCGTGAGAGGACCCTGGCGCTGGCGCCGGCGCGGGAAGCGCGTGCCCGCGCCGCGGCTCGAACCATCACGATTCCGACGTTGCTGATCCGAGGCGCGCAGTCGAATGTTGTGAGCACCGAGGGCGCGCGCGAACTTCTCGAGTTGATTCCCGGCTCGCGTCATATCGATGTCAGCGGCGCCGGACACATGGTCAGCGGTGACGACAACGACGTCCTCAGCGTCGGGTTGCTCGAATTCCTGTCCGAGCTTCGGTCGCACTGATCGGAGGCACACGGCGGTTCTGGCTTCACGACGATCCTCCCTCGTGCCGTCGAATCGCCTGATCCAGCGACGAGGCCAGCGGCCACCCGAGATACGCCGCGCACTGCAGCGCTGCCTCCTCCAGTTCCTCACGGGAGAGATCACCAGTGTCGAGCGCCGCAGCAACGTGCGCTGCCATCGGTTTCGTGGCCCCGACAGCGGCAATGCACGAGAGCGTGATCAGCCGACGTTCACGGATCGAAAGTCCAGGGCGCGTCCACACTTCGCCGAAGAGAAAGTCCTCCCCTGCCTGCGCGAGCACGGAGGTCGGGCCACCACCCTTCGTGGTTGCCATGATCTTCTCGTAGATCGAGCGTCGGTCACCCGCCTCGACAATGCCCTGTGCCGGATCGTCCACTGTTCTTCCATTCCGTTGGCTGCTTCCGCGATCAGCCCGCCGCCGGGCCATCCCCCGAAACGCTAGGCGCAGCGCGGCACCCCGCCGCTGTCGAAATTCCACCAAGCGGAATGGACCCACCCTCGGCGGCGCGCCTTCCACCCACCGGAGCCTACGAATGACATCCCATCGCATTCGACATGACTTCGATCATGGCAATCGAGCACTACGGTCTGCGGTCCGACGAGGACTGAGCGGACGCCTCCGCCGAGCAGATCTCACGTGAACCACGATTGGCCGATGTGTCTCCGCCCTGCGCGAGCATTGCTCGGATACCGAGTACCTGATCTGGGCGCGCGGATTGAGCGACTTGAACGGATCCGGGAAGTCCATCGTCGCCCGCGATCTCACCTTGCCCCGAACAGTGCAAGAGCAAGATCCCGAGGTCGCGGAGACTGCCCTCCTCATCGGGAGCAAGAGGCCATGCGCATCTGTGAAGACAGCCCTCTCCGGGTCTTCGGGTCGACACACCGGTGGCCACTCCCCCATACGACGAGCAGGGCGGAGTGGCCACCGAGCGGCGCGCCTGTCAGGCGCGAGCAGACCGGATCACGGTTCGAGCGATCACGTTGCGCTGAATTTCGTTCGTTCCCTCACCGATCTCGAGCACCTTCGCGTCCGCGTAGAAACGAGAGATCTTCGATTCACGAACGTAGCCGTACCCGCCGTGGATCTGAACACTGGCGCTGGCGGCGCGATTGGCAACTTCCGAAGCGTACAGCTTGGCCATCGCTGCTTCCTTGGCGAACGGACGACCGTTGTCGGCCAGCCACGCGGCGCGATAGACCAAACTGCGGGCAGCTTCGACCTCGGTGGCCATGTCGGCCAGCTTGTGCTGCACCGCCTGAAAGTCAGCGAGCCGGCGGCCGAACTGTTCCCGCTGCGTCGCGTGCACGGTCGCAAGATCGAGTGCTTCCTGGGCGAGCGACAGCCCCAGCGCGGCGACGCTGATCCGACCACCGTCGAGTACGTCGAGGAACTGCCGGAGTCCGTTACCTTCTTCACCGATCAGATTGCCGTCGGGAATCCAGCAGTTGTCGAAGATCAGCTCCCGGGTGTCCATCCCGTGCCAGCCAAGCTTTCGAAGGGGACGTCCGACCGTGTAACCCTCGGTCCCAGTGGGGATGAAGAAGGTGCCGAACCGCTTGGATCCGTCCTCATTCGTCCCGGTGACCGCAAGGATCGTCACACCCAGACTCACATCGGTTCCGGCGTTGGTGATGAACATCTTTGCGCCATTGACAAGCCAGCCACCGGCGTCCCGCCGCGCGTTCGTCCTGATTCCGGCCGCATCGGAGCCCGCGGTGGGTTCCGTCAACCCGAATGCGCCGATGTTCTTCCCGGAGGCCAGCGGCGTGAGCCAGTTCTGCTTCTGCTCCTCGGTGCCGAAAACCGCAAGCGGCAGCGACGCGATCGTGGAGTGCGCGTTCCATGCTGCGGCGAACGACTGATCGGCTGCGCCGATCGCTTCCATTGCTGCTACGTAGGAGACATAGCCTGCATCGGTACCGCCGTACTCGTGGGGAATCAGCAGCCCGGTCAGGTCCAGTTCGCCCATCTTCAGGAAGACATCCGAAGGGAAGCGTTCTTCCTCTGACCAGGACTCGGCGTAGGGTTCGATCTCCTTCTCGGCGAAGTCGCGGCAGAGCTTCTGAAGCTCGATTGCTTCGGCAGGCAGGTCTAGATCCATGTCGGGTCCGTCCCGTGAATAGGTCGCCGACGGCGACTCTTGTTTTTTAGAACATTCGGTATAATATTTAGCGCACTGCGTCCCAGTCAAGCGTCGACTCACGCGCGAGGCTCCCCCACGGATCGGCACAACACCATGACCATCGTTGAAAGCTCAATGACTACAGAATTTTTCGATGACCCGGCCACGTTGGCAGAGCTGTACCGCCGAATGCTCACGATTCGGCGATTCGAGGAGCACTCCTCCCGGTTGTACCGCGATACCCGGATCCCCGGCTTCCTCCATCTGTCCATCGGACAGGAAGCAACCGCCGTCGGCGCGTGCTGGCCGCTCGACGACCGGGACGTCATCACATCCACCCATCGCGGGCACGGCCACTGCATTGCCAAAGGTCTCGACGTCCACGGAATGTTCGCGGAGCTGATGGGGAAGGAGACCGGCACCTGCAAGGGCCGCGGTGGCTCGATGCACATCGCGGATCCCAGAAAGGGGATCTTCGGTGCGAACGGGATCGTCGGCGCCGGGCTGCCCATCGCGGTAGGTGCGGGAACAGCAGCCCAACTGCGGGACACGGGCGGGGTGGTGGTCGCGTTCTTCGGCGACGGCGCAGTCGCCCAGGGCGTGTTCCACGAATCGGTCAACCTCGCCGCGGTGTGGGACCTTCCGGTGATCTTCTTCTGCGAGAACAACGGCTACTCCGAGTTCTCTGCTGCAGCCGACCAGCATCGCGCAACGCTACGAGAGCGAGCAGCCGGCTACGGCGTCGAGTTCCACGAGGTCGATGGCAACGACGTCTTACAGGTCGCCCGGCTGCAGCGGACCCTCGTGCACCGGCTACGAGAGGGCGGCGGCCCGATGATCGTCGAAGCCACCACGTACCGGTGGCACGGCCACTACGAGGGCGATCCGGAGAGCTACCGGACCACGGACGAACTCGAGGAGTGGAAGAAACGCGATCCCCTGATCGTTCTCGGCGACACTATGCGCCAGGTCGGGATGGCTCCGGAAATCGCAGCGATCGAGGCCGAGGTCGAGGCGACGATCGAGGACGCCGTCGCGAAAGCCTCCGACGCTCCCTACCCGTCAGACAGCACTGTGGCTGACTATGTTTCGACCCCGAGAACCTTCATCCCTGAGCCACCGGCCCCCACCGACGGATCGGCGAAGGTCATGCACGCGATCACCAACGCACTGACCTACGAGCTGGAGAACGACCCGGCGGTGTTCCTTGCCGGAATCGATGTCGGCAAGGGCGGAAACGTCTACGGCCTGACACGCGGCCTTGCCGAGAGGTTCCCCGGACGAGTGCGGGATACGCCTATTTCGGAAAGCGCGATCATGGGAACCGCGGTCGGCGCGGCGATGGCTGGGTTCAAGCCGGTAGTCGAGCTGATGTACTTCGACTTCATCGGCGTGTGCCTCGATCAGTTGATGAACCAGGCAGCGAAGATGCGTTTCATGACCGGTGGGGCCGTTTCGATGCCCCTCGTGGTTCGGACGCAGTTCGGCGCCGGAAAGTCCTCGGGCAGTCAGCACTCGCAGAGCCTCGAGGCCCTGCTGGCGCACATCCCGGGTCTCACCGTCGTCATGCCGTCGACACCCGCCGACACCTACGGATTGCTGCGGGCCGCCATCCAGGATCCCAACCCGGTGATCTTCATCGAGAACCGTCTCCTCTACGGCAAGAAGGGGCCGACGCCGCCGGCGGACCACATCGTTCCGCTCGGCAAGGCGATCGTGCGCCGCCCCGGCCGCGATGTCACCGTGGTCTCCTACTCGAAGATGATGTACGACTGCCTGGCTGTCGCCGATCGACTCGCAGACCAGGGCATCGACGTGGAGGTCATCGACCTTCGCACGATCAGTCCGCTGGACTTCGACACCGTGCTCGAATCGCTCCGCAAGACCAACCGCCTGGTCGTCGTTCACCAGGCCGTCGGTGAGTTCGGTGTCGGAGCAGAACTCGCGGCCCGAGCTGTGCGGGAAGGGTTCTGGCATCTCGACGCGCCCGTGATCCGGGTGACCGCCGGCTCGACGCCTGCGCCGTACACACCGCCTCTCGAACAACAATGGCTGCCCGACGAGGCCCGAATCGAAGCGGCGATCCGAGAGTCGTTCGACGCCCACCCGTGACGCTTCCGTCGCGAACCCCACATTCGTCTCGAATCCAAGGACAGGAGTGCTCCATGAGCACAAGACTCGAAGGCAAGACCGCTGTTGTCACAGGTGCGGCCGGCGCGCTGGGATCGTCAGTGGCCACACACTTCGCCACCGAAGGCGTGCGGGCGCTGGTTCTCGCCGACCTGAACCTCGACGCCGTCGACGCACTCGCGGAGACGCTGAGGGGCCAGGGGATCGAAGTGGTCACCGAGCGCCTCGACGTCACGGACGGCGATGCATTCGATGCGGTGGTCAGCAACGCAGCAGAACGATTCGGCACGGTCGACACCCTGGTGAACACCGCGGGAATCGTGTCGCCGAACGCGCGGATCCACCACCTGTCCACAGAGGACTGGGAGCGATCGATGTCGGTCAATCTCACCGGTACGTTCCACGGTATCCGGGCGGTGGCGCGTGCCCTGCGGAAGAAGGCGAACGTGTCGATCGTGAACATCGCGTCGGTCAGCGGCTTGACCGCGTGGACCTACGCCGCCCCCTACTGCGCGTCGAAGGCGGGCGTGATCCACCTGACCCGAGTTGCCGCGCTCGAGTACGCCAAGGAGGGCATTCGGGTCAACACGGTGTGCCCCGGTACCTTCCCCACCGCGCTGCACGACAGCCTGCCCGCTGAGGCGCTGGGTGCGATCGAGGCTCGGCATCCACTCGGCTTCGGCGCACCGGCCGACCTCACCGGGGCGGTCACCTTCCTGGCAAGCGACGAATCACGGTGGGTGACAGGTCACTCACTCGTCGTCGACGGCGGGTACTCCCTGCCCTGACGGACTCACACCCGATCACGCAGCCTGACCGGCCAGACCGGCCGGCAGGTTCCGACCCGATAGAGGCCCTCACCATGTTCAACTTCGCCTCCGTGCTCGAGCGGAACTCACACCGGTTCGGCGACAGGATCGCCGTGTCGGAGGGCGACCGCGAGCTGACGTACCGTGACCTGCAATCGCGCGTGCAGTCCGCCTCCGTCGCCCTCCGCGACCTCGGCGTCGCGTCCGGTGACATCGTCGCGGTGCTGCTGTACAACAGGATCGAGTTCATCGAAACGATGTTGGCAGCCAACCGGATCGGTGCTGCCGTTCTGCCGCTGAACTACCGCCTCTCGCCCGCCGAGTGGCAGTACATCCTCGAGCACTCGGACGCGAGTGTCATCGTCACCGAGGCAGAATTCGTTGCCGCCGTCGACACTGTCGCGGTGTCGCTGCCGAACCTCCGGAACAAGGTGACGCTGGACCGTGCCGCCGATTCAACCTGGAGTGAGTACGCGACGCTCGTCGACGCGGGCCGCGGTCGGACGACACAGATTGTCGATGTCACGCCCGACTCACTGCAACGGTTGATGTACACCTCGGGGACCACGTCACGTCCCAAGGGCGTCATCATCTCTCACGAGAACCTCATCTGGAAGAACCTGGCCCACATCCTGGAGTTCTCACTCACCGCCGACGACAACACCCTGATCTGCGGTCCGCTGTACCACGTCGGCGGGATGGATCTGCCGGGGTTGGCCACCTTCCATGTCGGTGGACGGCTGAGCCTGCTCCGTAAGTTCGACGCGGCGGGCGTCACGGACGCGATCGAGACCCTGCGTCCGACCAACGTCTGGCTGGCGCCCTCGATGATGAATGCGCTCCTGCAACTGCCCGACATCTCCACTCGCGACACCTCGTCGATCCGCTTCATCACCGGTGGTGGCGAGAAGATGCCGATCCCGTTGCTGGACCGCATTTCCGAGGCCTTTCCCGGCGCCTGGTTCGCCGATGCGTACGGCCTGACCGAAACGGTGTCCGGCGACACCGTCAACGATGCAGAGCACATGCGTTCGAAGGTGGGTTCGGTCGGGCGGCCGGTGGCCCACGTCCAGGTGGCGGTGGTCGACGAGGAGGGGACGCCGGTCGCATCGGGGGAACTCGGCGAGATCGTCGTTCGCGGACCCAAGGTCATGGCGGGGTACTGGCGGGACGAGGAGGCAACCCGCAAAGCCATCCGGAACGGCTGGTTCCACACGGGCGACATCGGTCGTCTCGATGCCGACGGGTACCTCTACATCGAGGACCGGAAGAAGGACATGATCGTCTCCGGTGGGGAGAACATCGCCACGCCGGAGGTCGAACGCGTGCTCTACGAGCACCCCGACGTCGTCGAAGCCGCGGTGGTCGGCATGCCTCACGAACGCTGGGGCGAGGTGCCCCGGGCCTTCGTCGTGCTGCGTGCCGGCAGCACCGCCGACTCGGAGGCACTCAAGGAGTTCTGCCGTACACGACTGGCCAAGTACAAGGTTCCCGCGGAGATCGAGTGCATCGAGTCACTTCCCCGAACGCCTTCGGGGAAGGTGCTCAAGCGGGTCCTGCGCGAAACTCCCGCCTGAACGCGGGAAGCGATGAACGGAGAAGGAATGGGCTTCACGAACACCGACATGGCGGGGCGACGAGTGGTCGTCACCGGGGCCGGGCGCGGGCTCGGGCGAGTTCTGGCAACGGCTTTCGATGCCGCAGGAGCTCAACTCGGCCTGGTGGCACGGTCGGAGCAGGCGTTGACGAAGGTGGCGTCCGCCCTCGAGGGCGACCCACTGATCTGTGCGGGCGACGTGCGCGCCGACGGTTTCAACGAAAGCGTCGCCGAACAAATGGTCGACCGCTTCGGCGGCATCGACGTGTGGATCTGCAACGCCGGCGTGTCACCCGAGGTCGCCACCGTGGAGGAGACGGATCCCGCGGTGTGGCGCGACATCGTCGACGTCAATCTGACGGGCACCTTCCTCGGCGCGCGTGCAGCAGCCAAGGTCATGGAAGCGGGCGGACGGATCATCGTCACGGGTTCGGTCGTCGGTGTCCGACCCCGCGGAGGGCTGGCCGCGTACGCCGCCTCCAAGAGCGGCTCCCACGCACTCGTACAGGCTCTGGCGCAGGAACTCGGACCGCGGGAAATCACCGTGAATGCGGTCGCCCTGGGATGGTTCGACACCGGTCTCGGCGCTCACTGGCATCGCGACTCCGAGCGCGAGAACGACATCGCCCAGCACACCGCGCTCGGGCGGTGGGGCACTCCGGAAGACCTGCCGGGGATCTATCTCTTCCTCGCTTCTCAGGCGTCGGCATACGTCACCGGGTCCACGCTCACGGTCGACGGCGGATACTCGCTGCTGTGATGTGACGACATTGCCGGGTGTGGCCGCCTGACCCACCGGCAATTCGTCGTGCGTCCACCCACGGAAACAGTTTCGGTGCAGATCGGAAGCCCCGATCTGCACCGAACTGTTCACTCCGGGTGTGAGCGGTCTCGCGACTCGCTCAGACCGTCGCGACAGGAGTGAGCGGACTCCCCTGGGTTCCCGGCAGGTACAGCGGCGGCGCAGTCAGCAGGAACCTGCTCCGATTGTGCTCCCGGAGCCACTTCGCGAGGTCGTGGAGGTACCACAGCTCTCCCAGCGGGACACCCAGCTTGAACAGGCACAGATTGTGGATCGGCAGAAGCGAGTGCGGGGTGTCGCTGCCCGGCGGCCAGCCTTCGACCGCGTAGTTGTCGGCGATGAGGGCCGAGATCTGCGAGTCCGTGATCCACTGCAGCAGGTCGTCGTCCGTTGCATCGAGGTACGGATACATCGCCTTGATCTTGTCCGGGTCCGGGTTCTTCTCCCACGCGAGAACCTGCGTCGCGAACCCGGTGTGCAGCAACAGCATGTCACCGGGCTCGACAACGACGTTGTCCGCCTTCATGATGTCCTGCAGGGTCTTCAGGTCGACGGGCTGCCAGTCGGAGTTCAGATGATGGGCGATGTCGACCAGGACGCCTCGTCCCTGAACACCGTGGGCGGCCATGTGCTCGAGCCCGAGGTGGCGGGCGAAACTCTTGCTGCCGCTGCCATCACCCTTCGCGTCCTCCTTCGGGCCCACGATGTCCGTTCCGGCGCGGAAACCGTTGTAGTACACGGCCTCGGCGACGCCGTCGCCGTCTGCGTCGAACAGAGCACCCTGATGCGCGAGGGAATCCCACTGAGTGGAGTACTGCAACCACATGGTCACGACGTCGTCGGACCAGACATCGATGAAGTTCGGGTCGATTTCGTCCCGCGCGACAACGTTGTAGAAGGTGTCCTGATTGTGTGCGAGGTCCTCGGTCGGCCGCAAGATTGGCGGATAACGACGCTGATTCATTGCAGATCCGCCGGGGTAGTCGAGCGGAAGGCTCAGGCTGAAGCTGATCCCGTGCTCGACCTCCCGCACGCCCTGGAGGACCTTCTCCGGGGTGAGCAGATTGATTCGCCCCAATTCATCGTCCTCGCCCCAATCTCCCCAAGTGGATCCGGGCGGGCGATGCTGCCACCTCTTCGTCACTGTTGTTCCTCTTCTCGTCGAATACCCACATGAACCTCTCGCGAAATCGTATAATCAGCCGACCGATCGGGCAAAGAAATTTGACGCCGACAACCGTTGCCGCCCAACGGATAGTCCTGCAATCTGGGAACCGAACACACCCTGAGAGCGGTCATTGCGACGGGGCGGACGGACGGCATCCCTCTGCCTTCGCGGCAACGAGTCCTCCCCCAGACGTGACAGACGGATCCCCGGCGCCCACTTCGTCCAGAGTGGGACGAATATGAGATAATACGATCGGTTGATTTAGGATGTCCGGTCGGTATTACACACTGAGCCCCGATAGGCCGACGTCAACGTGGTGCGTCGGCACCACTGGAGTTGGACCGAACAACGGAGATGGGCTGCGACGGCATGGCAAGACCACCAGGGCACGGCCCCGCCTACGAAGTGAAGCGTCAGGAAATCATCGACATCGCTGCGAGCCTCTTCGCCAAGAAGGGGTACGCCGGTACCGGCATCGCCGAACTCAGCGAGGCGACCGGGACTGCACGCGGAGCGCTGTACTACTACATCGGCTCCAAGGAGAATCTTCTCGTCGAGATCCAGAATCGGGTCATGAACCCGCTTCTCACGGCCGCCCGGCGCATAGCTGATCTCGAGGTCGACCCCGTACTGAAGCTGCGCATGCTGTCCCAGTCGCTGCTGGAGAACATCCTCGCCCGCCTCGATCACGTCTGGGTCTACGAACACGATTACAAGAGTATGCGTGGAGCGAACCGTTCCCGCCTCCTGGGGCAACGGCGGGAATTCGAGGACATCATCGAACAGATTCTTCTCGCTGCCATGGACGATGGATCGTTTCGGAAACTCGACCCACGTCTGGCCACCCTTCAGTTTCTCAACATGCACAACCACACGTATCAGTGGGTGAAACCCGGCGGCGAGTGGGATGCGGAGACGTTGTCCCGGGAGTACTGCACGACGCTCATCTCCGGTTTCCGCAGCCAGAGCTTCGAGATCGACGGACTGGACAACCGCATGCTCGACTACTTGGGCCGGAGGAAAACCTCTGCACCCGAAGCGTCAGCCCGTCCGCGGAAGCGCCGCACGTCACCGGCGTAGCGGGCGGTGCGCTGAGACGCTGTGCGCTCGCCGCTTGAACGTGCGCTCCTACATCAGTGACACAGGAACAATCGCCGCACTTCGCGGCACGTTTCCCTGCGTGAGCCATGCACCCGGCCAGGCCGCCGACGTGCCAGTGAGGAACTGGCTCACATGCCGGCGCACTCGGATAGCCGACACCTGTGATCTTCGGCCTGTCGCCGGTGAAATGAGCGACGCGCACGTGCGGTGACTCTGGGTTTCGGGGTTACCAACACCACCCTCAACCAGAGGAACTTCGCACGTGCGCGTCAGTACTGCGTGGGGCGGATTCGAGTGGTCGTCGGAACACGATGCCGAACCCTCGGCGAGACGTGTTCCGTTGTGCGCCAGTCGAATATCTTACGAGCCCGGTTGTCAGAAAGGTTGGCCCGGCAGTAGCAGTCCTGCCGGGCCAACCTTCTGTAGCGACCTATCCGGCTACAGGCTGAAAGCCGACGTACTCGTCGGATCGGCGACGGAGCAGCCAGCGCTCTCCGGACAGCTCGAAATGGTCGTGGTAGCGCGCCACGATCGCCACCGACCACCCGACCCCGTCGTTCTTGAGCATTGCGACGTCGCTGGTCGCCTTCGCCTCGCTGTCAGTCCACTCCGTGAGCACCGTGTTGGTGACCACGTGACGCTGAGGCTTGGCCGGATCCGGCTGCCATCCAGGCTGTGAGAAGGCTGCTCGGATTGCATCGGCGCCCTCGATCAGCGGAAAGCCGGGAATCTCGACCACACCGTCCGGCCAGTACAGCGCGACCATGTCATCGACACGGCCGTCGTCCTGAGCCTGGGCGTGCTCCGCGATCGTCGACTGAATCTGCGCGTACACCTCGGCAAATGTCCCCATCAACCGGTCCCTACTTGAGAACGATCGGGGTGACGGGCGAGCCGGCGGAATTGGTGACCTTCAGGCCCGGAGCGCAGAACAGGAACTCCCACACCCCATCCGCTTCGCAGTCCTCAGCCAATTCCTCGAGGTTGAACATCTCGCCGAGCGTGAGTCCCATGTCTCGAATGACGACCTGATGGAAGGGGATCGTGGCGCCGGGGATCGGGCTCGGCCACACCTCACCCGAATGGTTGTCGATGGCCAGTGCCGCAACTTCACGGTCGTACAGCCACTGGCACGTGTCCAGGCAGGGGCCGGGAGCGTTGCCGAGAAAGTGCTCGCGGTCGCCCTCGAGGAACCACTTGTACGAGCCGGTACGCAGCAACACCACGTCGCCGGACTCGACACGCACCCCCTGACGTTCCTCGGCCGCAAGGAGATCCGCCTCTGTGATCTCGTAGGAATCCTCGAGCCGATCGACGCCCTTGAGCCGGGCGATGTCGAGGAGGACACCACGGGAGATCAGACGATCGACCGCCTTGTGGAAGGAGTTGCGGGAAGCACCCATGAAGTTGTTGACGGCGCCGGACGGCACATCGTTGTAGAACTTTCCGCCGTAACCCACATGCGCCAGGCCGTCCCACTGCGTCGCCGACTGGAGTCCGGTGACGATCATGTCGTCGGCCGAGATCAATCCGTCCGGGGACTTCGCCGTGTCCGACGGGAGGAGGGTCATGACATGGATCGGGTTGGTCCGCAACCCCCCACCCTTGAAGGGTCCATCCTTGTCGAAGGGCATCCCGAGGTCGAAGGCGCGACCGGTACGGACGAGTTGTGCTGCCTGAATACGCTTTTCGGGTGTGACAAAGTTCAGCGTACCGATCTCGTCGTCGTCACCCCATCGGCCCCAGTTGTTCAGCTTCCGACCGAGTTCGTGATGCGGCCAAACGTTCTCATCGCTCATGGTTCCTCCTCATCGGTGTGCCATGTAGTGCTTCACACAGTCCATGAGACTGTCGGGAGTGTAGTAGCCGGTACGGTCCTTGATCTGCGACAGGTTGTCGACGACATCCGCAATACCGGCGTTGTGCGGGTCGGGGTGCAGGTAGCCCTCCGTGACACCCGAGAACAGGTGCGCGAATCGTCCGGCACCCGCGAGGTAGGTCTCGCCACTGACGTTGCACACCTCGTGGGCAAGGTATCCCACCATGGGCGCGACGAGCGAAGGATCCATGTCGGACTTCGGCTCGTCCGTCTTGTGGCGTATCTGAGCCATCCCGTCCGACGGCGCGCCACCCATCCTCGTCATCGCATTCGGCGCGATCACGTTGATCTTGATGTCGTGCTCGCCCGCGGAAAGCGTCATGCTGTTCGCCATACCGAGGACAGCTGCCTTCGCAGTGGCATACCCGGTGTTGTCCGGGAGCCCGAACATCCCGATCGAGGACGTGATGACGATGCGACCGTAGTTCTGCTCGATCATGTGCGGCCACGCGGCGTGCGAGGTGTTGAACGCGCCCATGACGTGGACAGCAAGATGGTTCTCGATGTTGTCCGCATCCACATCGGGCAGTCCGCCGAACCGGACATTGCCCGCATTGTTGACGACAATGTCGATCCTGCCGAAGTTCTCCAGGGCGGTGTCGATCGCGTGCTTGCCGCCCGCCACAGTCGAAATGTCGCTGACATCGGCAACGGCGACCCCGCCTGCGTCGATGATCTCCTGCGCGACGATCTGTGCAGGAGTGGCGTCCGAACCCGAACCTTCGATCGTGCCGCCGAGGTCGTTCACGACGACCTTCGCGCCGAGATCACCCAGCAGATGGGCGTATGCCCGCCCAATCCCGCGACCAGCACCGGTCACCACTGCAACACGGCCGTCGAATCTGTATTCCTGCATTGCCATGCTCTCTGTTGGTCGCCGGTTCACGAAAGGAAACGCGCGTACTTCGAATCCAGGACCTCGCGCAGCTGTTCGCGCAGCTTCGGCCTGCCGCCTGGATTGAGCAGGAAGCTACGGGCCTTCCCCGGAATGTTCGTGCCGTAGAAGTAGCTACCGTCCCCGAATGATGAATGGACGGCCAGTTCTTCGACCATCTGGTTCCATTTCTGTTCCAGATCGGCAGGCACTTCCATCTTCACGAACCCCTGCTCGCGCATGTACTCGATCGCGTCGGCAACGAAGTCGACCTGATCCTCTGCGTAGCGAGGGTTGTTGCCGGCCGCACCATGCGGGCCACCCGGGAAGAAGAGGTTCGGGAACTCTCGGCACATGACGCCCATGAAGGTGCGCGGACCGCCCGCCCAGTGATCCTCCAACGCCAAACCGTCACGACCGCGGACACCGAGCCTCGTCAACGCACCTGTCCCGAAGTCGAACCCGGACGCCCACACGATGACGTCGAATTCCCGCAGCCCGTCGGCAGTCTCGATACCGGTCTCCGTCACACGAGTGATCGGAGTTTCCTTGATGTCAACCAACGAGACCTTCGGGTTGTTGTACGCCTCGAAGTAGTCCGTCGTGAAGGGGGGCCGCTTGGCCGCCCAGCCGTGGTCCTTGGGGATCAGCTTCTCGGCGGTCTCCGGGTCAGCGACGATGCTTCGGATCTTCTCTGCCATGAACTGGCACCAGTCCTCGTTGGCGGCAGAGTCGGTCATCGTGTCGGCGTAGTTGCTGATCACCTTCGAGAAGCCGGGGCTCACCCACATCTTCTCGTAGTGTGCCCACCGTTCTTCCTTGGTGTCCTCGAACGCCTTTCGGGAGTCACGCTGATGCAGGAAGCCGCTCGCGGATTCGTTCAGGCAGTCTCGCATCTGCTCGAAGTCGGCCTTGAGTTGTGCGTACTGTTCGGTCGAGATCGGTTCATTGGCAAGTGGAGTACACCAGTTCGGTGTCCGCTGATAGACCGTGAGCGATTCGACCTGGTCGGCGATGACCGGGATGACCTGCACACCACTCGAACCAGTTCCGATGACGGCAACCCGCTTGCCCGTGAAATCCACCGGCTCGTCCGGCCACAGTCCGGTGTGATGTGACACGCCGCGGAAGGTTTCTCGGCCCGGCACCGCCGGGAACGCCGGAATCGACAGCACACCGGTCGCCGCGACAAGGAACCGCGCTCGCACCACGGACCCGTCACTCGCGTGGACCAACCAGGTCGTCGTGTCTTCCTCGAAAACCGCGGAAGTCACACGAGCACCGAACCGGATATGGCGACGCAGATCGAGCGTGTCGACGACATAGTTGAAGTACCGCTCGTTCTCGGCCTGACCGGCGAACCGCTCGGTCCACTCCCACCCGTCGAACAGTTCCTTGGAGAACAGGTATCCGTAGGTGTAGCTCTCCGAATCCAGCCGCGCACCCGGGTAGCGGTTCCAGAACCACACTCCACCGACGCCCTCGCCCGCCTCCAACGCAATGGTGGAGAATCCCGCCTCGCGGGCCCGGTACAGCTGGTGGATACCGGTGACTCCGGCACCGATCACCAGTACATCGACGTTCGTGATCGAATCCAACGAACTCATCAACATTTCCCTCTTGTCGCTCATCGATGCGCTCCCGCGTTCCGCGGGTCGCCGGTCGTCAGTGCGGTGGTGAATCCCCACGGGATTCCGAGGCTCGTAGCGGGTTCGGTGACAATGACCTCGCCGGTGCGAACCCGAAGGTCGACACCCTGCTCCTTCAAATGACGCTCCACCCGGTCGAGATCCTCGACCTTCCAGGTGATTGAGTGGTAGGTGTCGTTCGGCGCATTGACCGTCCATGCCTCGTGGGCCGAACTGCCTGCATCGGGGACTGCGTACTCGTAGACCGCGTCAGCGAGGTGCACGTAGATGCTTGTGGCACTGAGCACTTCGTTGCGACCCTCGTGGATCACCGTGCCGCCAAGTCCGTCCACCATCATCCGCAGCGCCCGATCCGGCCGATCGGTCAGGATCGTGTGATGCGAGGCCCGCTCGATGCCGAGCGGGTCGTCGTCGGATACCGCGGGCACTTCCCAGCCCGGCGCCAGACGATGGTCCAGGGGGAACGGAATCTGTGGCAGGAACTCGTACCGCAGGCCTGTGCTTTCCGGAACGGTGAAGAAGATGGGCATCGGGGAGCCCGGCGCAGACGGGGGATTGTCACCGTCGGCAACCTCCCCCTGCTGCCCTACCATTGCGATGCCCAGTTCCTTGAACCTGCGGTACGCATCGGCGATGCCGTCGACGTACCATCCGAATCCTTTGAGCGTCGGCCCGTCGACGTCCGCATACTGCTGAACGCCGTTGAGGACGTACCGTTTCGGGTCGATGGTGTCGAACAGCACGTCGCTGATCGGGGTGAAGATCGAGTAGTTCGTCGGATAGCCCTCGCTCACCGGAGCGCTACTGGTCATCTCCGAGATGGGTCTACTCGGACGGCCGAACACCCGTTCGAACCACTCCTCTGCCACACGGAGGTCGGTCACGTGATGACTGGGATGGTACAGCCGCGTTACACGGAAATTCTGCGTGTCAGTATCCGACACAAGTACTCTCCTTCACTCGGATTCAGACGCTCGAGCGGCGTTGACAACCGTCTTGCACTCGAACGCATGAATCAATGCGCAAAGACACGTCTTTGGCCGACTACCAGGTCACGGGAAGCTCGTAGATCCCGTATGCCTGCGAGTCTTCCTTGAACTTCAGCTCGGAGAGATCACATGCCAGCCGCAGTGTCGGAATACGACGGAAGAGGGTGCTGAAGACGACATGCAGCTCGATCCGGGCCAACTGCTGCCCGATGCACTGGTGCGGACCCCACCCAAAGGTGATGTGGTGCGCTGCCGGGCGGGCCAGGTCCACCTTTTCGGGATTGGGGAAAGCCTCCGGATCCCAGTTCCCTGCAAGCAGGGAGACGATCAGTCCTTCTCCTGCCCGGATCGTCTCGCCCCCGAACTCGATGTCATCGATCACGGCGCGCTTCGCCATCAGATGCGGAATTGTCAGGTACCGCAGCAGTTCCTCGATCGCGTTCGTCACGAACTTCGCGTCGTCGGACTTTTCACGCAGCAGGGCGAGCTGCTCGTCATTCTGCAGCAGCAGTGCCGTGCCCAGGGTGATCATGTTGGCGCTGGTGTCATGCCCGGCGACAAGGAGGATATGACCCAGGCGAGATGCCTCCTCGAGCGTCAGCTCGCCGTCCTGGACGCGCTTACCCAGATCGGACAGGACATCCTCGTCGGGGCTCTTGATCTTCGCCTCGATGAGTCCTGCGATGTACCGGCGAAGCGTCGCGGAGGTTTCAGCGGATTGCTCAGGCGTCTTGTTCAGCGCATTGGTGACGCCGGCGTGCTCCTGGAAGAAATCATGATCCTCGTACGGGACCCCCAGGAGCTCACAGATCATCAGCGACGGCAACGGCAACGACAGGGCCTCGTTCAGCTCGGCCGGATTGGGGCCGGCGAGCATCTGATCGATGAGGTCGTCGGTGATCTGCTGAATGGCAGGCCTGAGCTTCTCCATCCGGCGCCGGGTGAAGGAGCTCGTCAGCATTCGCCGCCAGTGAGCATGGTCGGCACCGTCGGTGTTGTTGATCGACGGAAGCGTCTGGCCGGCGTGTGCCTGCATGGCCATCGTGGTGTGCGGGTATCCCGGGCGCCACACGTTCGAACTCACCCGCGGGTCGGTCAGGATCTCACGCCCTGCCGCATATCCGGTCACGAGCCAGGGCGTGTTGCCGTCCCACGTCCGTACTCGGCGAAGCGGCTTGTCTTCCTTGTGCAGCTCGAGAAGCTCCGGGGGCGGCGCAAACGGGCACTCCTGCGACCTGGCCATCGGAAACTCGACCTGGTCCGCAGCCTTGACGGTCTCATTCATATGCGTCCTCTATCTCTAGTCTTCTACGCACTACATCGCGGGAGCGCGACTATTCCTCGATGGCAATGGCGAGAGCCGGGCATACCGCAGCCGCATGACGGACATCCTCCGCCAACTCAGCAGAGGGAGAAGGGTTGAGCAGCACGACGATTCCATCCTCGTCGCGCTGATCGAACACCTCCCCCGCTGCAGCGACGCACTGTCCGGCAGCGACGCACTTCTCCTCGTCGATCACAATCTTCATGACTCTCCTCGTACTGTTTCAGCCATAGAGAACCGCGAGCGCGGCGATCCCCGCACCACGGGACGCACTTGATTTCACTCACGCGACCCTGCCTGGCGCACCGAACTCCAGCAGCCGGGCATCACTGGGCCCGGTATTCACTGGCGAACGAATGTGACTACGATCATATCTCGACCGGTCATTCAAATCAACTGCTGGCTGTGCCGCATGTGTCGATCGAATCCCAACCTACGGAGCGGAACTCACACGAGGTACCGACCACCATTGACACTGAGCGTCTGCCCGGTCACGTACGCGGCCTCCTCCGACACCAAATAGGCCACCGCGTAGGCGATGTCCTCCGGCTTCCCCGGACGCTTCATCGGCATCTTCGCAGCCACCGAGTCCAAATCGAAACCCTCACGGAGCAAGGGAGTGTCCACGAACCCGGGCGGCACGTTGTTCACCGTGATTCCCTTGCCGGCGAACTCGATGGCGAGCGCCTTGGTGAACCCGATGACACCACCCTTCGACGCCGCGTAGTGGCCCAGCGCCGGCGCACCGGTCTGCGCGGAGGACGAGGAGATGTTGACGATCCGACCCCACCCACCCTCGAGCATGTCGGGAACGAGGGCGCGCGTGACCAGGTAGGGCCCCTTCAGGTTGATCCGTATCATGTGGTCCCACGCCTCCTCGGTGAGATCCGTGAAGGGCACGTAATTGGTGATACCGGCGTTGTTGACGAGAATGTTGATCGCTCCCAACTGCTGCCTCGTGCGGTCGGCTGCATCCGCAACCGCCGCGGCATCGGCCGCATCACCTGCGACGGCGATCGCTCGTCCGCCTGCGGCGGTGATCGCCGCGACAGTCTCCTGTGCGCCCTCCGCGTTGAGATCCCACACCGCGACCGCCGCGCCCTGCGCAGCCAGAACGGAGGCGATAGCCCGTCCCAGCCCGCGGCCACCGCCGGTCACAACCGCATTCTTTCCCTTGAGTGACATCATTTCCCTACTTCCTCGTGATCGAATTCAGGCATCCGTTACTTCCCCAAGCGCCTCTCGTGCTGCCTTTCTGGCTGCCATCGCTCGGGGGAAGCCCGCATAGCCGCTAGCGTGGTAAATGACTTCGGCAATCTCGTCCCGGGTCAATCCGTTGCCCAGTCCGATTCGAACATGACTCTTGAGCTCGTCTTCCGCGCCCAGCGCTATGAGAATTCCCAGAGTCACCAGGCTGCGATCCCTCCTGACAAGGCCCTCGCGAGCCCAGAGAGCGGCCCACACGTTGATCAGGCCGATCTCGACCAGCTCCTCACCGAGTCGCCCGTCGCAGAGATTCACGTCGCCTGCGTCGGGCATACCGGGTACCACCGAGCGCATGGTCTCCAGCCCGAGGGCACGCAGGTCGGTCGGCTGGTTGTGCTCAGAGGAACCACTGTCCTTCATCGCGAAAAACTCCTACTCATGTAGCGCGCCGTAGTTGCCGATCGATCACCCTGCGATCGCAACCACCACGCTGAGGGCCGGGACGCATCCATAGCGCGACCCGAGCAGCCGTGGCAGTTTTTTAGTCCGATCGGTCGAGTTGACGATTGGTTTGACCCTACGGGAGAACGGCGAGCACTGGCAATGCCCGGATATGCGGATTCCGAGACGGATCGCGAACGGCGGCCGGCGATGGATTCATCCGGTAGTCAGCGCGACCAACCCAGTGTCATAGTTGATTTCGTCAGTGCTCAGCGATTCGGCCACCGTGTCGGCGCCACACCAGACAGGGCACCGAGGGCCCGCGAGGGCGCACGTCACCCTGTTGCGGCATACTGCCAAGCGCTCGACGGGCGGCCGTCGGGCTGCTGGCCAGTGGAACGACCGTTCCATACAATCGGAATGAGAGAGTGCGGCCCGATCGGCGGACACCTCGCAAACTGCCCGGATTCTACTCTTGCCAACCTGGAGATAGAACACTATGTTATCGAGGTAACAGGTGAGGGTGATCACATTGGTGTCCAGTGTAGGCGTGCACCGGGATCCCCATCGCGTGAGGAGTGTTCATGCTGGACATGCGGTACGTCGGGGACGGGGTCCCTGTCGTTCCAGTGGCATGCTCCGCCTTCAATCTTCGGCGATCGCCTTGCGTCTGCGGTTCGACCCTGTCCTACAGGTCCGATCTCGCCGATTGCCCCCCTGCCGGGTTCCTTCGCCCTCGAACCATGAAAGGTCCATCGTGATCCCGAAAAGACGTGTGCTCGTGGCGGGCGCAGTCGCTACCGCACTCCTGCTCAGCGCGTGCGGCGGCGCTAACTCCACCGACACCGCCGCCGCTGGCGGCCCCTCCGGCGACCCGGTCAGCGGAGGGACCGGCCATATCATCGAACAGGCCGAACCCCGCAGCCTCGACCCGGCCCTGATCGCCAATTCCTGGGCCAACTCGCCGGTTCTCGGTAATGCGCTGTACGGCACCCTGATGACCGACAAGCCGAACAGCAGCGACATCGAATACAAACTGGCAGAGGACTTTTCGACGGCAGATGGGGGCAAGACGTTCACCCTCACCCTCCGCAACGGTGTCCAGTTCTCCGACGGCACTCCCTTCAATGCCGAGGCCGTCAAGTTCGGCTGGGATCACATCAAGGACCCGGCGACCGCCTCCGCTGACAGGACGCAAGCAGCACTGGTCGAGAGCAGCCGCGTTGTCGACGACCGCACCCTCGAGGTGACCCTGGTCGAACCGGTCCCGAACTTCGCCAATGCCATCTTGCAGACCGGGATGAACTGGATCGCCTCCCCTGCCTCGTTGCAGGGCGGCCAGCAGTCCATCGACTCCAACCCGATCGGTGCGGGACCGTACACGCTCGAGCAGTGGTCGCGTCAGGACGTCATCAAGCTCACCCGCAACGCGAAGTACTACGACGCGCCGCGCCCCTACCTGGACAAGCTCGAGATCCGCGCAATCGGCGACGCCGACCAGCGGTACAACACCCTCGTCAGCGGCGGCGCCGACCTCTCCCTCGAAGGCAACTGGAAGAACATCGAGAAGGCGAACAGCGCCGGCCTGCAGAACTCGGTCGTTCCCCTCGGCGGCGGGACCTCATTGGTGCTGAACACCACCCGGGCACCGTTCGACGACGTCCGGGCACGTAAGGCGTTCGCGATCGCACTCGATCTCGAGGGGATCAACAACGCGGTCTACGACGGCGCCGCCGAGCTGCCGACGACACTGTTCGACGAGTCTTCTCCGTTCTACAAGGACATCCCGCTCGCAGAGCAGGACCGCGCCGAGGCTCAGCGTCTCCTCGACGAACTGGCGGCAGAGGGCAAGCCCCTCAACTTCACCATGTCGCTCTACCCGGCCACCAAGGCTGTGGGCGAGGCGATCCAGACGCAGCTGAGCACGTTCAAGAACATCACGGTCAACGTCCGTACCGTCGACGTGGCTCAGGTCGGTCAGATCATGGGGCAGAAGGACTACGACACCCTGGTGAGCACAGTGGCCTTCGCCGATCCCGAGCCGCGCCTGTGGTTCTCGTTCCACAGCGCCTCCAGCGGAAACACCAGCGGCATCAAGGATGCAGAACTGGATGCAGCGTTGGAGAAGGGACGTACGTCCACTGACGTGGCGGAACGGACGGCAGCGTACGAGACGGTGCAGAAGCGTCTGGTCGAGCTGAACCCCGTCATCTTCTACACCCGTGCCGCTCCCGGTGTGATCGCGAACGGCAACGTCGGCGGGATCCAGCAGTACGGGATGGGCTCGGTGCTCCCGGAGACGCTCTGGATCCAGCCTTAGAAGTAGAGGTGGACGCACCGGCTCCGGCCCCCTCCCGGAGCTGGTGCGTCATCGCCGACCGGCGGTCCGCGGTGCATTGCCCGGACCGCCGGTTTTCGGCTGTCATCGGGTGGTGAGGGTCGGTGAGCGCCCTTCGAAGAGCCACGACTCCCATCCCGGACCAGGCGGTCTTTCGTCCTCGTCGGGATCAGATAGGTGAACGAGGTCGTCGATGTTTCCTCGGTCGCCGCACACACTGCTTCAAATGTTGAACACCGGAACCTGCACCTCTATACTTTCTGTGGTCCAGGCCACACCTGCACTCGGAGGGTGCCGCGTGGTCCGGACGCGTCTAGTCGTCAACCAGAGCGGCCCGGTCCACTTCGAAAAGAGGCGTGTGTCCAGAACAGACAGCGGTACGCCCGCCAGTCGTCCCAGCCGCTGCCAGCGCCTGCGGTCAGCCGGCAATCACGGTCAACCCGAACAGCATCGTCGAGGCCGACCGCGATCCGCACTCGCGGGAAGCCAAGGGACTTCGGTCCCTCGCACTCGGATGCCAGCGGTAGGAACCGGCCAGAACGGCCTTTCAGAAGGCGGACCGGGCCGGAGTACGGTTGCCCCAACGCTGCAGGGACTCAACCGGAACCCACTCATCCATGGTCGCCTCGAGCCCGCTGGCCCCAGGGAGACGCGGATCGAGAGCCCTACCCTGACGACATGCGCCCTGCCCTGGAACAGCGTTGCATCCGAAGAGTTTTGAGCCTCTGAACGACGGAGCATGGCATTCGGGCAACACCGCGAATCAGTCGGTAGGCGTAGCCAACGATACCGAGGAGCGCCTGCAGATCGCCTTCGACGGTGGCCTGACTCCCGTCGCTTCCATCAAGGCGGCCGGACCACGAATACTTCTGCGTTACAAGAGATTGCTTCGAGGTCCACAGTGCCCTCGTAGCGTTGCCGAAGACCTGACGTTGCGCCGAGCAGGAAGTCGACTTCGAGCTAGCAGACAGGCCACTCCCTCGCTTCAGAAATTGGTGCTTGCAAGATGTGATCTAGGACTTAGTATACTTAGTGAACGGAGACTCTCACGGCAGTGGACGCCTGGGTACACCCAGCGCCGCCACAAGCGGGCCCATGCACGCGCCATCTCTGCTCCTCGCTCGCAAGCAACGACTGCGCGCGGAGCACCAGACGGCTTGGCATCGATCCGGAGCAACCCTGAGAGCCTCCCGCACACCACATCGTGTACCACAGCCGAAACCCACGGTCTGCGCTCACATCTGCACAACACACGACATTCCATGCACCACTATGGAAAGGGCCTTAGGCGAACGCTATGGTGCTCACACTCTCGAAACGGGCTGGACGAAGTCTTCTCGTCCTCTTCCTGGTGACGGTCGCGACCGTCTCCCTGCTCAGTTTGGCTCCCGGCTCCGCAGCACAGGTGATCCTAGGTGAAAACGCCACTCCGGAGGCCGTCGCCGAACTCAACGCGGAGCTCGGCCTTGATCAGCCTCTGTGGCAGCAGTACGCCGACTGGCTTCGTTCTGCGCTGACGGGCGATCTCGGGACATCGCCTGTGACGGGCCAGGACGTAACACAGGCAATTCTCGATCGACTTCCCGTAACTCTCGAGCTTGCCTTCCTCGGGCTACTGATTGCCCTGACGATCTCGATCATTCTCGCGGTGATCGCCGCCGCCACATCGGGAAGGCCGGTCGACCGCGGCATCAGCGCCGTCACCTCCGTGTTCCTCGCAATCCCGGCATTCATTGCCGGCCCCCTTCTGATCTACTACTTCGCATTGAAGTTGGGGTGGTTCCCCGTCTCGGGTTGGTCCCGCATCAGCGAGGGGCTCGGCGCCAATCTTCAAAGCGCGTTCCTCCCGGCGCTCGCCATTGCGTTCGTCGAGATTGCAACCTTCCAACGACTTCTGCGAACCGATCTTGTCAGCACGCTGCGAGAGGAATTCGTATCGGCCGCACGCGCCAAGGGCATGTCGAGCAAGTACGTCATGTTCCGGCACGCCCTGCGACCCTCGTCGTTCTCGTTGATCACGGTGGCAGGCATCAGCCTCGGCCGTCTCATCGGCGGGACGGTGGTGGTGGAGATCCTGTTCGGGCTCCCCGGTCTCGGACAGTTGGTTTCGTCCTCCATCACGGTTCGTGACGTGATCACGGTTCAAGGCATCGTGGTGTTCGTGGCCCTCGTCTACGTCGTCGTCAACATGCTCGTCGATTTCAGCTACGGATTCCTCGACCCACGAGTTCGCAAGGCGGTTCGCGCATGACTATCAGTCCCTCGGTAGACAAGGTTCCCGAAGTCGAGCCAGCAGTGGAGAAGCCCGTCGTTCGGGTCAAGAAGAAGAGGCACTCGGTCATTGTCTGGCTGGCGTACTTCTGGCTCGCGTTGGTCGTCATCCTTGCAATCACTGCAAACTTCCTCCCAATAGCCGATTACGCGGAACCTGTGGGCCCATCCAGACTTCCGCCCAGCTTCAGCTCCATCGACCTGTGGCTCGGAACCGACAGTTATGGCAGGTCCATCCTCTCGCGCTGCATCTACGGTGCACGGGTCTCGCTCGTGGTCGGCACAATCGCCGGCCTCGCAGGACTTACGATCGGCACGACTCTCGGCATGGTCGCCGGATACTTCGGCCGGAAGGTCGATTCCGTCGTCTCTCTTCTCGGCGACGCGATGCTGGCCTTCCCTCCCCTGATCCTGCTGCTCGCGCTGTCCTCGATCCTCACCCCGAGCGTTCAGACGATTCTCGTCGGACTGACCCTGGTCACCGTGCCGTCCTTCATTCGCCTGGCACGCGCCACGACGATCTCCTGGTCGTCACGTGAGTTCGTGCGCGCAGCCAAGAATCTCGGTGCAAGCAACTCCAGGATTCTGCTCAAGGAGATCCTGCCGAACGTTCTTCCGTCCCTGGGGGCCTTCTTCCCCATCGTGATCGCGGCACTCATCGTGGCCGAGGGATCGCTGAGCTTCCTCGGCCTGGGTCTGCCGCCGCCGCAGCCCAGCTGGGGCGGAATGATCAACGACGGCAAGTCCTCTATTGCAACGTCTCCTCACATCGTGTTCGTCCCCTCGATGATCATCTTCCTCACCGTCTACGCTCTGAACCAGATCGGCGATCACCTGCGCCTGCGTTTCGATCGCACCATGCAGGACTGATCCAACCGATGAACTCCGGCGTTTCGAACCAGGAAAACCGCTCATGATCCCGAAGAGCGACATCAACGACCCCGAGATGGATGCGGCACGGGACGAGGCGCGAGTTTCCAGGACGAGTCGGCCATCGACGTCGGTTCCGCCGACGTTGTCGTCGCCAGCGACAACGTCGGCATTCACCCCAGTACGGGATGGGATCGGTACTAGCAGAGAACCCCTTGGTCCAGAACGAAGACTGACATCCGCCCCTCGGGTGTAGTGACACCAGATCGGGAGGACCGACCTGACCAGCTCCCAGTCCAGGTTTTCCATCCTCCCAGACCCTGAAAGGACCCCCTTGATCCCCAGGAAACGAGCGGTAGTGGCCGCCGCTGCCGCCGCGATGTTCATGCTGAGCGCTTGCGCCAGCGGAAACTCGACCACTTCAGCCGAGGGTGGTCCCTCCGGCGACCCGGTCACCGGCGGTACCGGTCGGATCATCGAGATGTGGGAGCCGCGCACCCTGGATCCCGCGAAGATCACGAACTGGTGGGCGAACTCCCCCGTGCTCGGGAACTCGCTCTACGGCACCCTGATGACGAACGACATCGAGACCGGTGAGATCGACTTCAAACTGGCGGAAAACCTCACCACAGTCGACGCCGGTAAGACGTTCACCCTCACCCTGCGCGACGGTCTCCAGTTCTCCGACGGCACTCCCTTCAACGCCGAGGCCGTCAAGTTCGGTTGGGAGCACATCAAGGACCCGGCGACCGCCTCCTCGGACATCCCGCAGGCGAGATTGATCGAGAGCAGCCGCGTCGTCGACGACCGCACCCTCGAGGTGACCCTGGTCAATCCGGTCCCGAACTTCGCCAATGCAATTGTGGAAACGTCGATGAACTGGATCGCCTCCCCTGCCTCACTGCAGGGCGGGCAGCAGTCCATCGACTCCAACCCGATCGGTGCGGGACCGTACACGCTCGAGCAGTGGTCGCGTCAGGACGTCATCAAGCTCACCCGCAACGCGAAGTACTACGACGCGCCGCTCCCGTACCTGGACAAGCTCGAAATCCGCGCAATCGGCGACGCCGACCAGCGGTACAACACCCTCGTCAGCGGCGGCGCCGACCTCTCCGTCGAAGGCATCTGGTCGAACGTCGACAAGGCGAGGAACGCCGGCCTGCAGAACGCGGTCGTTCCCCTCGGCGGCGGGACGGATCTGGCTCTGAACACCACCCGGGCACCGTTCAACGACGTCCGGGCACGCAAGGCCTTTGCCACCGCACTCGACCTCGATGGCATCAACAACGCGGCCTTCGAGGGTGCCGCAGAGTTGCCGCACACCCTGTTCGACGAGTCTTCTCCGTTCTACAAGGACATCCCGCTCGCAGAGCAGAACCGGGCCGAGGCTCAGCGCCTCCTCGACGAACTGGCGGCAGAGGGCAAGCCGCTGGAGTTCACGCTGTCGCTGTACCCGGCAAACAGGGCTGTGGGTGAGGCGATCCAGACGCAGCTGAGCACGTACAAGAACATCAAGATCAACCTGCGGACGATCGACCTGGCCCAGCTGGGGCAGATCATGGCGCAGAAGGACTACGAGTCCTTGGTCGCCGGGTTGATGTTCAGTGATCCCGAGCCGCGTCTGTGGTTCGGTCTCCACAGCACCTCCACCGGAAACTACAGCGGCATCGCTGATCCCCAGCTCGACGAGGCACTGGACAAGGGCCTGTCCTCCCAGTCCGAGTCTGATCGTGATGCAGCGTACGAGGTAGTCCAGAAGCGCCTGGCCGAGCTGTACCCGCTCATCTTCTACACCCGTGCCGCCCCGGCGGTCCTCGCCAACAACAACGTCGGCGGTGTCGTGCAGTACGGGATGGGGTCGGTGCTCCCCGAAACGCTCTGGCTCCAGAACTGATCATCAGAAACACGCGGCGACGAGCCTCCTCAGCTCTGCCCAGCGAAAGGCATTGAGACCATGGCCGACAACCCGGTCCTTCAGGTACGCAACCTCCACACTTACATCGGTTCACCTCGCGGTGTCGTGAAAGCGGTCGACGGTGTGTCCTTCGACGTCGCTGTGTCGGAGGCTCTCGGCGTGGTAGGCGAGTCCGGCTCGGGGAAGTCGGTGATGGCACGGGCCATCATGGGGCTGATGCCGAGCCATGCTTCCACGACCGGCGAGGTGTACTTCCAGGGACGGGACCTCATGTCTCTCCGGCAGAAGGAGCGGGAGGAGGTGTGGGGGAAGCAGATCGCGATGGTGTTTCAGGATCCTGGTCGTTCGCTCAATCCCGTGGTCCGCATCGAACGCCAGCTCACCGAGGGAATTCGGAGACATCTCGGTGTCTCGCGTTCCGAGGCGGACAGCCGCGCGCTCACCCTTCTCCAAGAGGTGGGGGTTCCCGACCCCGAGCAGCGACTGCGTAACTATCCGCACGAGCTCTCGGGCGGGATGCGCCAGCGCGTGATGATCGCCATTGCGCTCGCGTGCGAGCCGGACCTACTCATCGCCGACGAGCCGACCACAGCTCTCGATGTGACGATCCAACGGCAGATCCTCGATCTCCTGCGGAAGGTGCAGACCGAGCGTGGAATGTCGTTGATGCTGATCAGTCACGACCTCGCGGTGGTCGCCGGGCGCACCGACCGTGTCGCGGTCATGTACGCAGGCAAACTGGCCGAGGTCGGGTCGACGAGAGAAGTGTTCAACTCGCCCCGCCACCGGTACACGCATGCACTGCTCGGGGCAACCCCGACGATCGACCACGACCGCCATGCACCGCTGAACCTGATTGCGGGCTCGCTGCCCTCTCCGACTGATCCACCGGAGGGGTGCCGGTTCGCCCCTCGATGCGAGGCGGCGTTGGCGGAATGCTCCGAGCCGGGACTCACGATGACCTCCGTCGGTCCTGATCACCAGTTCGCCTGCCTTAATCCCGTCTCAGATCAACCACTTTCATCAGTCGGAGGTACATCCCGTGGCCGGTAGCGGAACTGCGCACCTGCGTGGAGAAGACACGCTTCTCAGCGTTCAGGACCTTGAAGTCGAGTACCGGACGAAAGGAGGGTCGTTCAAGGCCGTCGCGGGTATCAGCTTCGACGTCCGCAAAGGCGAGACACTCGGAATCGTCGGTGAGTCAGGGTGTGGAAAGTCCACGACCGGTCGTGCCGTGCTTCGTCTCGACTCCATAGCCGGCGGCCGAATCCGCTACGACGAAAAGTGGATTGAGGATCTGCCCGAGAAGCGGATGCGCGAGCTGCGGCGAGAGATGCAGATGATCTTCCAGGATCCTGTCGCATCGCTCAATCCGCGTCGCGCCGTGAAGGACATCGTCACCGAAGGCCTTGCAATCGCGGGCGCCTCTGATGACGACCAAGCCGAAGCATCGAAAACGGTGCTGGCGCAGGTGGGTCTGCCCAGCGAGCGGTTCTCCTCGATGCTGCCTCGTCAACTCAGCGGTGGTCAGGCCCAGCGCCTGGCCATCGGTCGAGCGCTCGCGCTCAACCCACGTCTGCTGATCTGCGACGAGCCGGTATCGGCCCTGGATGTATCGGTGCAAGCTCAGATTCTGAACCTTCTCGAGGACCTCAAGAAGGAATTCGATCTGACCATCATCTTCATCGCCCACGATCTGGGTGTGGTGCGGACGATCAGCGACAACGTGCTGGTGATGTACTTGGGCAAGGTGTGCGAGTTCGGCGACTCCGTCGAGGTGTACGACAAGCCGGCGCATCCCTACACTCGTGCACTGCTCGATTCGGTTCCGTTGACCGATCCTGAAAAGGGATTCGCTGGTCCTGCACTGCAGGGAGACATCCCGTCTCCCTTGCGTCCGCCCGCGGGTTGCCGTTTCAGGTCACGTTGCCCCTTTGCACAGGAGAAGTGCGCCGAGGAGGAACCTGTGATGCGCGAGGTTCGCCCGGGACAGTTTGCGGCCTGCCACTTCCCGTTGGTCTAGGGCACGTCTGACAATTGGCGGATCCACGAGAATACCGCGTGCAGGACAACTGCCGCACGGCGCGGGGGGGGGGGGGGGGGCCCCCCCCCCCCCGCGGCGGGGGGGGGGGGGGGGGCGGGCGGGGGGGGGGGGGCGGGGGGGCGGGGGGGGGGCGCGGGGGGTC